>OZ271836.1:1201510-1501888 GCA_965601745.1 Alkalispirochaeta sp. | reverse complement strand
GCATGCGCGACCACGGAGGGTGACGCTCCTCTACCGCAGATCGCTCGACAATGGTTAAGGCGCTCCTCTTCGCGCGTCATCTCGTTCGTTACGGGGTCGTACTCGCTCTCCTACTTGTATTCGTATCCCATTCGATAGTCACGCGGTCGGCCGAGGGTCGGATCTATTACGACGTAAGTGACGTACCTCGTCGTGAAAGCGCCCTGCTCTTGGGCACGAGTTGGGCGAGCCGATCGGGACGCCCGAATAGATTTTTTGAGAATCGTGTTGAGGCCGCCGCCGAACTCGTTCGGGGGGATCGCGTCGCTGTCGTCGTCGCGAGCGGCGATAACTCTCATTACTCCTATAACGAGCCACGCGCGATGCAACAGGCGCTTCTCGCTCGTTCAGTTTCCCCTGAGCAGATCGTTCTCGACTACGCCGGTTTTCGCACGCTCGATTCTGTCGTCCGTATGCACGAGGTGTTTCAACAAAGTGAGTTTATTATCGTATCTCAGGGTTTCCACCTCGAGCGGGCCCTGTTTATCGCGGATGCTCGTGGCATCCCCGCGATCGGCTACGCGGCGAGCGACGTAAACGGGACGATCGCCGTACGACTCCGGGAGTACGCGGCGCGCGTACGCGCGGTGCTGGATGTATACGTGTTTCGGACGCAACCCCGGTTTCTCGGCGATCCCGAGCCCATTGATTAGGGCCTTTCCCCTCCTTTACAATCGATCCCGAAATGATAGGTCGATTATCTCTGGAATACGACAACACCCGGTATACTGTCGCCCCGAGCAAAGTAGTTGCGCTCGGCCTTAACTATCGTGCCCACATCAAGGAGAGCGTCTCGGTCCGGGTAAAGGGCTTTGACACAACCGAACCGGACGAACCCGTCCTGTTTCCGAAACTTCCGAGCAGCATCATCGGTCCGGACGAATCGATTCGCATTCCGGCCGTGCTTGATACGTACTCGTTTAACGAGGAACGAACTGATTATGAGGGCGAACTTGCCGTCATCATAGGAACCGGCGGGCGCGATATCGCGGTCGCGGATGCGATCGATCACGTTTTGGGATTTACCTGCGCCAATGACGTCAGTCAACGAAACATTCAGAACGCCGATCGGTCCGGCTGGTTTCGCGGAAAATCATTCGACACATTTTTGCCGCTGGGACCGCGAATCGTCCCCGCGTACAAAATCCCGAACGTTCAGGACCTCGTGGTGAAAACCCGCCTCAACGGTGTCGTGGTTCAGGAAGGAAACACCGGGCAGATGATATTTCCAATTGCCGAGACGATCGCGTTTGTGTCACGCAACTTTACGCTGATGGAGGGAGATATCATTCTCACCGGAACGCCCGCGGGGGTCGGTCCGCTTCGTCATGGTGATGTCGTCGAGGTCGAAATCGAATCGATCGGTGTACTGCGTAATCGGGTCGAGGATCCACGCGTCGGCGAATGAGCGATCAGCTTTCGAATCTACAATCCTTTTATCAGACTCTGGGCCTTCCCCAGTTGCGCGTTCACAACCCCCGGAACCACTTTGACTTTAAGCGGCCCGCCCGACGAATTTTGGTTGTCGGGCCGATGGGATCGGGTAAAACCGGATTTGCGGCCCAGATTTGGCGCGACTCTCAAGTCGCCCTCGCCAAGGACGACCGCGTTCAGGCATGGACAAGTACCGACGGCGCCGACCTCCGGCGTGTGTTTTTTGTGCGTTCCCGTCTCGATCGGCGACGATTCACCGAATACCCGCCCGAGGCACTTGCGTACCGCGGCGGATACGAAATGGTCGGTGACGCGATCGCAGATATATCCTCCTCGTTTGAACTTGAGGAGTTGGTCGACGCGCATAAAGACGTCGGCACCTGGGTTGTCGATGAGGCGTCGTTTTACGATGAGCGCATGGCCTATGTGATTCAGCGTTTGTCCTCTTCTCGCGGACTTGTATTTGTCCTCCCTACGCTCATCCTCAACTTCCGTAACACCGTGTTCAACACAACGGCTTCGCTGCTCCTGGAAGTGGCAACGGACGTTTTTCCGCTGAGCGCGTACTGCGAGCATCCAGCCTGTCTCGCCGATTCGAGCTTTACCTATCGTTTTTATCTCGTCGACGGTCGCGAGTGTCCCGCCTTTTATTTCGATCCGCTTATTATAGTCGGTGGTGACAAGACGGAGAGCGACGGGCGTAGTCCAAACTACGAGACTCGTTGCGGCGAGCACCATATTCTACCGGGCAAAGACTACACCTACCTTGTCCTTAAACCGCTCGGCGAGGAAGCCGCAGCAGCAAAAGTCCTGGACCTCCGGCGTGAGCTTGAACTCCTCAAGAACGACCCGGTCAACTCGATCCTCGGCACGCGGATTTGTGGGCAACATCCCAGCGATTCGGAGCGCGATACCCTCAGTCGCAACGCAATGCTGGTGCCCTGTCTCGCCGAGAGAGCACTTGTCTTCCTGTTTGCCGAGCAAAACCTGATCAGCGAGCAGGTCCTCCGCGATCTTGTCGACCAACTGGATCTCGACCGCGACTTCCTATCTGAAAGACTGGCCGATAATCGTCGACCGGTCGGCTTTGGCGACGAGACGTAGTCCCGCGCTTTTACTCTTTCCAGGGAAAGATCATACCGCGCAGTGTTCGTTTGCCGACGCGTTCACGATCCTCGTAAAGCAGCGCATCCCACGGGATATCGGCCTTTTCCGCGTCGGGATTGTTCTCCAAGTAGTCGTACTTGTAGATCCGGAGCCGAAGTGCCGACTGATACCAGATGAGTAAGCCGGTCACACCGGGCACCAAAAACGCCGTTGCAATCGAAACGGCAAACACGACGATACTTCCAATCGCCAGACCGATTGAGAATCCGAGATTGTCAAACGTAAGTAAAAACGACTTCTTTATTACCTGCGGGAACGAGGTTGCGAGTCGCGATCGCACCGGCAAGATAAACTGCGCCGCCAACCACCAAATCGCCGACATCCAGAACAGCACCGCGATCGCAAACAGTCCAAAAAAATTGTCAAATGATCCGTAAACCGGTAATCCCACTGCAAGAAGCACGATATGGGCCAGGAACACGGTGCCGAATAGAAGGGCGGTCGGTGTATTGGCTCGCAGCGCCGTGAAGAAGACGTGCCAGCTCACCGAACCGTAATCGGCAATGGTCGCCGCAACTCCGGAGATACCGCCGAGATAGACAAAGACAAGTAATACGCCGAGCCCAAGGACGGTGAGCGAAGCGGCGGTACCAAACTCAGCCGCGTATTGGGGAAGAAAAACGGGGATCGAGAGAACAAAGATAAAACCAAGGTTAGCGATTAGCGCCGGCAGAAAATGATCCCACAGGTCGAAAAACGACTTCTTAATGAGAAATCCGAACATACCGCAGTATACATGTCAGAACGCCCTGGTGTATCGAATGGAACGCTTGGGGTATACTTTTCGGGCTATGGGTTCCGTACACAGAACTGTTGCGCTCGTACTTCTTTGCCTGCCGGTGGCCTTTGCATCGGGTCAATCCGATCTCACGCTTGACCGGACAGAGCTGGAGCAAGCCGGTGAGTTGGACCTCGATTTTGAGAACTATCAGGGGCCGGTAGAGCGAATCGAAACGCGGCGGGAGATCCGGGGTATAGGCGAGTATCTTGGTGAACGCATCGCAGCTGATGCGCCCGCCGACTACTTTTCGCGCTACACGGTGTATCGAATCGTTGGTGACGAAAACGAAACGCTGAGAGCGGCCGACGTGTTCGAGCTAAGTCCGCAGGCGCGGGTCGATCACATCGACAACTTCCGCCGGATAATCGCCGGCTATCTCGAACGCGCGTGGGACTACCAGGATTCCGACGCCGAGTTCCTCGCACGAATGATTACGATTTACAACGCCGTGCATCGTGGGGAAATGTCGTTTTTTGGCGAACGCTACCGTTCGGCCGTCGTTGAAGCCCTCGATCCGGAGCGGGTCGGTCTTGCCCTGTCATACCGCGAATGGCCCGGCCAAACTCAACTGGTCGTTCCAATTCGGACCGATCGCGATCCAGGCGATCTCGACGCGGTTTCGGCCGATCCACTTATGGACGAGGACGTAATGGCCGAGTTACGCGGTCGCCGCGATCTCGGCGTGGAGGATCGCAAAGAGATAATCGATTTTGTCGAGCGTGTGATCGAGGAGCGAACTGAGGCGATCATCGAAGAGCGTCAGGAGATTGATGAGGAACGTCGTGAGATCGAGGAGCGGCGCGAGGAAGTGGAGGTTGAACTGGACGCGGTCGTCGAGGAGGGCGGCGACGAGCCTGCTGACCGCGACGAGGTGCCGGCCTCTCCTGGACCGGCGCGTCCCGCGCGAGACCGGCCGGAAATAGAACGCGATCTCGACGAGCTCGACGAACGAGAAGCCGAACTCGAACGACGCGAAGAGGACCTTGACGACGATATCCAGGAGGTAGAGGAGCTCGAGGAACGCCTCGAGGAGATCTACGAAGAGACCGCTGACGACCAGGCCGCTTTGATTGAGGGCGACGTGCCCGCTGCTCGGACCACGTTTCCCGTACGTCGCGACGGCACCTATGAGATCACCGTGTTCGATATCGACGCGCTAACGGCCGTCGGCGAGCAAACGATTCCGACGGCTCGACCGGATTATCCGCGCTATCAAGGGGCAATTCTGGCGGTCGACTCCCGTGCGGCGAGCTTGGTGATGGTGGACGATCAGAGTCTCGAGCTTCTCGCCGAGGGAGACACACCCGTGTACAACGGGAGCGACATCGAGGTTATCGGGAGCGCGATCCTCGCGATCGTCGAAATCGACGGCTCGTTCTTTGTCGGCGAGTTTGATTCGCGCCTCGTACTCCAACGGCGCAGCCGCGAGTCCGTGCTCGCCGATAGCGAGATCCAGGGATTTGCGGACGGCGTTTTGGTGCAGAACGAAAACGGACGATTAATATCGCTCGATCGCGAGCAGTTTAGATAGATCGGCGTCGGCGTCGAAATAACGCGGCACGGATGCGGCCGAAAAAGCGGGCAATCGCTTGGATAAACCGCTTAAACCGACCCGGGTTGCGGAGCCGGTCGAGACGAATCAACGCATCGGCCATCTCATCGCTGGAGAAGTCTTTACGCGCCGTGTTTTCTTCGATCTCGATCTCCAGCATCGAGGTTTGGTCGCGGTGATCCACGATGCGGCATTGGATCGCCGTCCACCCGAGCCGCTTGGCCGATTCGTAACGCCGGTGACCCGCGATCAACTCGCGATCACGGTTGAGAATAAGCGGATTGAGCAGACCGTGGCGCTTCATACTGTCCATGAGTGGCATGAGATCGCCGAGGTCTTTGCGAACCCTCACCTTGATTTTTATTTCATCGATATCGACGATCTCGATCATGTTCTAGTCTAACAACGGGTTGGTCGGCGCAAGATCGTCGGTTGACTCGGGAGCTTCCCCGCTTGGTTCCTCGTCTTCAAGGGGACGGGAGAGGGAAACCGGCTGAAAATCCAGATCGAGGTCGATCGACAGATTGAGCGAGCCCCCGAGATCTCCACCGTCAAGCGAGAACCGACCCTCGTCGAGGTTTTCACGGAGTCGGTCGACCAACACCGGCGTCTGTTCCGCCTCGAAATCCTCGAGTCGATCAAACTGGGTTGGTTGGGTGCCGGCGATAAATATCTCGTCGACCGTCGGACCACTGTAGTTGGCGGGTGGTAACAAACCGGTTCGGGCCGAAACGGTCACATCGACGATTCCATCGGGTCGGACAAACTCGCCCGGGGGTAATCCCTCATGTATATCGCGCATGTACTGCGCCCATACCGGGCCGGCGGTAACGGCACCGGTCTGATTTACGCCGAGACTGTTTGATCCGCCGCGATCGAATCCAAACCACACGGCAGTTGTGTAGTACGGCGTAAATCCAAGGGTCCACGCGTCCGCCCAGTTTTGTGTTGTTCCCGTCTTACCTGCGGTCGGCTGATCAAATCCACCGGCCACGTTACGTGCATAGCGAAGCGTTCCGCTTTGTACGGTCGTCTGCAAGATATCCGTTATAACGTACGCGGTCTGGGGCGAGATAATCCGTCGCGGACCTCCCGCTCGTTGCTGCTCGCGGCGAAGCTCGGCTTCGGGCTCGAGGATGATCCTGCCGGTTCGGTCTTCAATATGCGTTATCGCGATCGGAATCACCTCGCGGCCGCCGTTAGCGATCGCGCCATAGGCACGCGCCATCTCGATCGGCGCCAGCTGGACGATTCCGAGACCGACCGGATACATCCGCACGAGGTTGCGGGCGACCATCTCTTCTTCAGCTATGCCCAAAAGTGCCGCGGCGGTCGTGAGTGCACTATCAAATCCGACGCGATCGAGCACTTTAAGAGATGGTACGTTCATCGATTGGGCCAGGGCGTAACGAGTCAGAACGGGCCCCTCCCACTCGCCACGGTAATTCTGCGGAGAGTAGGGGGTTCCGTCGGTGTTCCAGAACACGACCGGCGAGTCGTAGATCATCGTCGCCGGTGTAATCACCTCATCCTCGATCGCCGCCGCGTAGTACAGCGGTTTAAACGACGATCCCGGTTCGATTGCGGCGTCAACCGCCCGGTTAAACTGGTTGCGAGCTTCAAACTCGCGACCGCCGACCATCGCGAGGATGTGGCCGGTGCCGTTCTCGAGCGTGATGAGCGCACCCTCGACGGTTGTTCGTTCCTCTTCCTCCCGGACGGCGGAGTAGGCGAGGCGCGTCGCGTGTCGTACGCCGCTTTGCGCTTCGGGCTCAAAGAGCATGCTTACGAGGTCCAGGACGGGGTTGATTTCCTCCTGGTACGCTTCCCGAGCCCGCCGTCGTTGCTTGACGTCGCCGACTCGCAGATCACCGACGTTAAACGCCAATGAGAGCATGTCGATCAACGGAACGAGGTCGTCGCCGTAGGTTACACGCGTATCGGTGTTTTGCTGATAAATACTGTTGGCGCGGGCGATCCCGGCGCGCATGTAGCGATCCGCCGCTTCCTGATATCCCAGGTCGATCGTCGTGTAGACGATAAATCCATCCTTGTAGATGTCCAGGCTGCCAAGTAAATAACGGTTTTCAAGTTGAAAGCGAACGTACTCGGAGAAATATGGCGCGCGGTCCTCGCGTTCGAAGAACGCTGTCGAGGTATTGGCTCTGGTGTAGTCGTAGTTACTCCAGTATTCCCGAAAGCTGATTTCCACTTCCTGCGCTTCCGCGTAGCCAAGCTCTACCATTTGGTCGAGGATTGTGCGCTGCATAACGCGAGCCTCGTTTGGACGCCGTATCGGCGAGTAGAGCGATGGGTTGGCCAGCTGAATCACGAGCATCGCCGATTCGGCGATCGTGAGGTCCTGTGCCGAGTGACCAAAGTAAAACTGGCTTGCCGCTTCAACCCCGTAGTTCCCGTGGCCAAAGAACATACGGTTGAGGTAGGCCTCGAGAATCTCGTATTTGGACCAGTGACGCTCCAACTGGAGCGCCCACCACAACTCGACGAGTTTTCTTCGTACCGAAAACTCCGATCGATCGGCGTATAGGTGCCCCGAGAGCTGTTGCGTTAAGGTCGAACCACCCGAGACGTAACGATTTGTGACGAGGTTCCATGCAGCACGCGCGGTACCGCGAAAACTGAACCCGGAATGTTCGAAGAACGTCTGATCCTCACGCGTGATCACGGCGTAGATCAAATGGCGCGGGAGGTCTGAGATCGAGATCAGCTCGCGGTTCTCGTCGGAGAAAAACTCGGTTATGAGGCGACCGTTTCGGTCGAGTATCTGAGAGGGGAGTGCGGAACGCTCCTCATCAAGTTCGTCGAGTTCCCGTATATTTTCAACTGAGGCGATCGCTACTCCCGAGACGATACCAACGCCAAGGAGTACGACCGCGAGTAAAGAAATGAGCACCCAAAGTGTTGCTCGCCAACGCGGCGTCATGTCGCAAACTGTACGGAGCGCCTCGGTGCTTTGTCAAGCAAAAAAAATGACCGGTTCGGCAGAACCGGCCAAAGTATCGGCACGAAATAGTGAACTGGGAGGGGAACTATTTCAGCGACCGATACGTAATTTATCGTCGTTTCTACTCATAGGTTTAGTCCTGATTCATTAAAATATCAAGGTCCAAACCGATTCGGTAGGTACCGTCTCCCTCAACGGCGATTTGGCGACTCACGGAGTAATCGCCGACCCGTATCAATACGGTATGAACTCCGGGTGGCACGGAGAGGCCCTCGTTGGGCACACGCTCACCGTCCCAGAACACTTCGGCAATCGACGGCACGTCAAATCGAACTTCCGCCCGCGGTTCCGCGGCGGTCAGGGCGAGAATCTCAATCGAACCGATTTCCACCCCGACGTTGCCCGTGAAATCGAGAAGATCACCCGCCCGCGCGCTCACCCGATAGATCCCGGGTGGAAGCTCCAGTACTTCGTCGGCGCGAACGTCACGACCGTCAATGTTGAGCTGGAGTGAAGCTCGAGCATTCGCGACGACCGTCGGTTCGCCCTGAAGCCGGACGAGGATGCCACCAACGGGACGCAGGATCGGTCGAACCTGGAGTGATATCTGCCGATCCAGCGCCTCCGGAGATATCCCTTTCATAAACGGCACAAGTTGTACCGCGATCGCCCCAGTACCAGCGTTAACGGCCTGAGTCCGCGTGGTTCCCGGCGGTGGGGAAAAACCATCAACATCGCGAAACGGAATCGCCATAGCGATGCGGGACCTGCCGGTAAGAATGGTCGTCGCAACTTCTACACCGACGAGGTTGTGCATTCCGACCGACGACGGAGGATCAACGCTACCCCAAACTGCCAGCGCAAAATCCTGGCCAAATCCCTCGGGACCGGGTGTTGCGACGATCTCGAATCCGGCGATAAAAGGATAATTGGTGTCAACCTGGACGATAGCAACCTCGCCGGTCGCGATCTCAATGGATTGTTGGCTCGGGCCGTCGAAAAAAAGTGGCTCAAGCGTCTGTCCGCGAAAGTTATCAGCGTGAACGGAAATCCAGCTACAAAGTAGTAGAACGATACACGAGGTGGGGCGTGATACGCGCTTTACCGCCATTCGAAGTACTGCTCCGGGTTTCGGCTCTCGTTTCGAAAACGGAGCTCAAAGTGTAGATGAGGACCGGTCGACAGTCCGGTACTCCCTACGTAGCCAATTGTAGCATCTTCCGCGACGATATCGCCAACCATAACGGTACTTTCTTGAAGATGGGCATAAACGCTGCTATACCCGTTCCCGTGGTCAATCGTAATTGTGAGTCCCAGCCAAGGATCGCGATCGATCGCCCGAACGATTCCCTGTGCGGTCGTGGTGACGGCCGTGCCAAAATCGGCGACGAGGTCTATTCCGTTATGAAAGGACCATACTCCCGAAATCGGATGGATGCGATAGCCAAAACGCGATGACACCTGGGCGCCGGGAAGTGGATTGCGAAAGCGAACGCGGAAAAAGTCGTCGCGTTCCGGCGGCGCAAAATCGATCCCATGGTAGAAAAAGACGCGGTCATCGCCTCCCGGCAGCGTAAATTCGCGTGTTATTGCGGCTGAGCCCTCGTAGAGCCGAGCGAAAAGGCGCTGTTCAAAAGACGTTTCCGGCCGGCGAAACACAAACACGCCCGGTTGCGACGGTACGAGGATATCTCCGGAGGGCACCGACGGATCTTGCAGCCGGTTAAGCGTCGCGATTGAAGCGTACGGAAGCATCAGACGCGCGGCGAGCGAAAACAACGATTCCTCTCCGTTCGTTTGGTACGCAAATAAAAACAGCGGCGGCGGATCGTTACCTTGCCCGACGAGCTGATAGTACTCGGCGACGAGCTGCTGGTGTTGTTGATACACGGGATCGTTGCGATCGAGACTCTGAATGCGCGCCTGGGCGTTTGTATCAGCTCCGAGAAATAGCAGCAGCGGGAGAACGATTATCGCCTCGAACCGAGCGACCATGCGAAAGGTAGTGTCGAAGCCAGAATACCAAATACGACCGTAGGTAGTGACCCAACGGCGAGCGCGCCGATCACGATCGCCGGACCGAGAATTGCTGCGACGAGGCTCAAAACGCGCCCCGATGTGCTTTGCTGAGTTGTTCGGCGTCGCCATAGCAGATACACGACCGTCGCCAGCAGCGCCAACAACACAATCGCGTTGTAGGCGGGCCGGGCGATACCGGCAAGGAGCCAGAGCGGGAGCGTGATCAACGCCGCGAGGACTATAAGTATCCCGATGCCGATGACGACGCGCACGAGGAGCATGCCGATACGCGCGTAACCGTCGAGTATTCGCCGCGAGAATCCCATTAGTCGACCTGCTCGTTTGTCGTCGATCGGACAGCCGAACGAATCCGTGCTTCCTGGGCGGCAAACTCGACTGCGTCAGCGTCTCTCCCCGTCGCCGTGGCGACTCTTTGAAGCGTTACGAGAAGTTCAAGGGTGGGGTCGACAAGATCGAGGGTGAGATAGACCCGTAACGAGCGCAGGTAGTATTGAAATGCGTCTTCATTGTCGCCGGTCCGCTCGCTGATCTGACCAAGAGCCGCGAGATCGGCGGCGATTCCAACGCTGTTCTCGGCCCGTTTGTCGTAGGAAAGCGCTTGTTCCGCGTTCACGAGGGCGGTAGCAAAATCCTGCCGCCGACTGGCGATCGAGGCGAGCATGTAGTAGTTGCTCGCGAGTTCCGTCCAGTTATTCGCTTCCTCGTTAATCACGCGCGCGCGCTCGAGTTGGGTGACCGCCTCATCGAGGCGTCCCTCGCGCGCGTAGAGCGTACCAAGATTGTGGAGGAGGATTGGATTTTGGAGATCGTCACCCGTTGCGACTATCTCCTGCGCGCGTTCGAACTCCGTTATCGCGGCTCCGTCGTCCCCAATCCGCAAGGCGAGCTCACCCCGGTTGATGTACGTCTCGATGCGTTCGGGATCCGAGTTGGCGAGATCGGCAAACTCCATCGCCAGCGCGTAGTTCGCCCGAGCCTCTTCCGGATCGCCGGCCGCCGCATAGACGCGCCCGATCGAATTGTAAGACTTGGCGATTCCCGGCAGATTGTCGACGGCGATATTTTCCTGAAGCGCGAGTTCGAAAAAACTAAGAGCGAGATCGTAGTCCGCCTGTTCAAAGAATGAGTTTCCCGATTCGGTGTAGCGACTCGCCTGATTCTTGCGTGCTAGCTCGGCGTCAGGTTGATCGGGAGCCGAAGAACAGCCGCCCAGAACCAACAAGCCGAGCACGGCACCATAGCGACGCAAAATCTGTCGGCCTCGGGCGCGCCGAGTGACGGAACGATTGCGATTAGAACTGCGCATCACGATAACTCTGGAACGTAGTAGGTTGGGTGAGTTCCTGGGTTATTCCGCCGCGAATAAGCGGATTGTTGCTCAGGCCCTCAAGTACGTCCTGCCCCGAGCGAATCGCCTCGCGGCTTTCCTCAAGCATGCCGGCGATCTGCGGTTGCGTTCCGTTTACAAAACCGGCGAGCTCGTTCACCTCGTCGAGCGTGGCGTTAATTGAGACGAGCATCTGCTCTATGTGGTTAAAAAGGACGTTGTTGTCGTCGAGGAACGTCGCGATCGAACCATCGGCATCGAGCAGCCGGGGAACAAGACCGGTGGGATCGGCCAGGGCTGCGGAGGTCTGCTCAAAGTTTCCGGCGATGACCGCCGCACTCGCCAGGATCTGGGTGCTTTCACGTCGGGTCTCGACGAGCGTCGTCTCCACCTCCTCAAGCAAGGTATTGACCTGGGACAAAGTGACGCCCAGCGGCTCGTCGGTACTTCCGGCGAGGGCAAGGTTTACATGACCGAGCGTCCGGTCTACCGAAATCAACAATGCGTTGACATTTCTAAGAACCGGTTCGACCTGGGCGATGATCCTGGTAATGCTGTCGCCGCTCGGCGGCATATCCACCAGATCCTCGCCGATGATTCGTTTGCCTTCTTCGCTTCCAACCGATGGAACAAACGAGTCTTCGGGGATCGGATCTACTCCGGTCAGCCTTCCTTGATGAAAAACGAGCCCCCCGCCCAAACCGATCGGACTCGTCACGAGTTGTAAGAGACTGTTCGGAACCACCTTTGGATAGTAGGTGTCCTGAATGACAAAATCGACGCGCACGCGGTCGTCGTCGAGCAGAGAGATATCGCGGACCAGTCCAATATCGAAACCTTTAAATGTGATCGGCATGCCGACGTTGAGCCCCTCCGCAGTGTCAAAAACGCTAAAGTAGCTGTAGTCCCGCGCAAACCAACGCTGGTTGGCGCCCATCGAGACGATAACGCCAACTATCGATACCGCGGCGATAAGTACAAACACGCCGACGACTTGTTGGGCAAAACGGATTCGAAACTTCACGCAAACCTCCCGTACACTATACTACCTTATCCAAACGGGTCGGCATCGCCTGATCCGAGAATATCGAGAATATCGGCGTCATAGGTCGAACTCAGATCAAATACGTCGGCAAGAATTCGGCGTACGCGGGCGTCCTCGGTTCTGACGAGGTTTTGCACGGTGTCGAAGGCGAGAAGATGCCCGTCGTCGATAACGATTATCGAATCTGCGATCATCGAGGCGATCTTTTCGTCGTTGCTGGCGATTATCATCGTTCGGCCTTGGGCTTTTTTTTCCTTGAGAAGGTCGAGAAGCCGCTCAGAACCGTGTGAATCGAGGGCGCTACTCGGTTCGTCCATGAGGATATACTCCGGATCGAGCATCATCGCGCGAATAATCGAGGCCATTTTGCGTTCGCCCGCGCTGAGGAGGGCGGGACGTTGATTAAGGTCCTCGTTGTAGTCCATGCGGCGGCAGAGACGCGTTACTTTCATGCGGACCTCAGCTTCCGTTTGCCTGGGGAAGTGATGGGTCGTCGCCAGGGTAAGGTTGTTGAGAACGCTCAAGTTTTGCCACAGAGCGGCGTCCTGAAACACAAAACCGGTCCGCAAGCGCTGCGCGTTTACCTCGCGCTCCGTTAAATGGCTAAACGCGCGTCCGTCAAATACCACGTCACCGCGAGACGGAGGAATAATCCCCGCCATGATCTTGAGCAGCAACGTTTTACCGCTCCCACTCGGCCCCATCAACAGCGCAGCCTGGCCGGACTCGACGCGCACGCTGATATCGTGAATGAGAGTTCCGGTGGCGGCGTCAAACGCCGCAGAGCGTAGTTCGATACTCATCGCTTAAATCCAGAGGTAGTACATCGCGGTGAGGAAACCGTTGGCGAGAATGATGAGCATAAAACCGCGTCCGACGCTTCTAATGGCCATAACCGGAACCTCGGTGGAGGCCTGCTCGACTTTGAGACCGTAGAACGTGGCGACTGTCGAGATAATCGCCCCGGAAACGGCGCTTTTGACGAGCGTTACGACGACATCGGCGACCGTCAACGCGTTGAGAAGATTAGTGAAGTAGTCGCGGAAGTCTATCGTCGTAATCAGAGCCGTCACAAAAAACGAACCCAGCAAACCAAACACGTTAAAATACAGGTTGAGTATGACCAGCGAAACGGTAACACCGAGAAAACGGGGAACGGCGAGGTAAGAGATCGGATCAATTCCGTGCGCGACGTACGCCTCGATCTCGTGGCTGACAACCATGTTTCCGAGTTCCGTTGCGATCGCGGTACCGGAGCGCGCCGTGATGATAAACGCGGTGAGTATTGGCCCAAGTTCGCGCGTGATTACCGTTATCAGGATCGGGTATACAAGACTCCCCTGACCAAACTGAGGTAGAAGCGACACGCCCTGTATGATGATAATCGCACCGAGACCAAGCGAAATCAGGGCGATGACCGGTAGTGCTTCGACACCGGTAAAAAGGATCTGGAACGTGAGTACTCGTCGAGACCTTCGCTGTCGTACGTAAAGAAGAGTTTCGCGGAGAATGAGGTAAAAGAAACCCATCGCGTAGAAAAAACCGGATCCCATATCAAAGACCCGTTTCCCGATGCGTTCAAGTACCGCCATAATGGCGTTATAGTAGTAGAAGCGTTCCGACCGAGCAAGCGAAGCGCTGCTTGATTTTTCAATTCGGAATAAATACAGTTGCGTGAGGAGTCGAGAGTATTGCCCAAGTCCGCGCTGTACAAAGCCAATTCGTACGTCTATTTCGAGGGCGATATCGACGAACGGATCTACATCCTCAACTCCGGCCGCATCATGTTGCGGAGCAAGGATATCGAGGATGGCCGGGAAATACAGGACCTTATCCAAACCGGTGAGTTCTTCGGTGTAAAAAGTGCCCTTGGTCACTATGCGCGAGAAGAGGACGCCGTTGTTTTGGCAACCGCCCAGGTAATTCAGTTCAGCGTTGCCGAGTTCGAACAGCTCGCCAGTCAGAACACGCGCATCATCGTGAAGATGCTCAAAGTGTTTTCAAACCAACTTCGCCGTATTCATTCCAAAGTCTCGTCGATGCTCAATCAACAGGACGAGATCGATCCGGAGATCGGCCTCACCAACAGCGCAAATTTCTACTTTCGTAATCGCCAGTTCGATTTTGCCGCCTACATCTACCAACGCTATCTCGAGCTGTATCCAAACGGGCGTTTTATCACGGAAGCCAAGACGCAGCTTGAGCGATCGAGACAGGGCAGCGATGCCCGGGGATCACGGCGTGTTGACACGCCCCAGCAGTCGGGCGACTCCAATCTATCGCCGGTCGGTCGTTCCTTCTACGAAGCCGAAAGTATGTTTGCCAACGGCAAGTATCAGGAAGCGATCGAGGCATTTCGAGAGATCGCCGACAACTCCCAAGACGCCGAATACTCCCTCAAAGCGCGCATCGAGGTCGGACATGCGTTGTATGAAAGTGGTGACTACGCCGGTACGATTCGCCACTATTCGAGCCTCGTGCAGGAGATGCCAAAACTTCCGCAGATCGGCGATGTGTTGTATTACATCGGCGCCGCGTACGGAAAGAACGGTGATGAGCCCAAAGCACGGGCATTTCTCGATAAAGCGCTCGCTCGTTCGGGCGAGGACTCGACGCTTCGCCGTAAAATCAGCAAGGCGATAACGGACTTCGGGGGCTGACGTGGGTGCGTTCGACCGGTTTGCCAAGACCTTTACAAAGGGAAGCATGATTTTCTGCGAGTTCGAGCCGGGAAACGCCTTTTATTTGATCCAGGAAGGGCGTGTACAGATTACCAAAGTCATGGGTGATATCGAGAAAGCGGTAGATATTCTTCATCCGGGAGAACTCTTCGGCGAGATGGCAATCCTCGAAGAAGCCCCACGGAGCGCGAGCGCGATCGCGCTCGATGAGTGCGTTCTTCTCGAGTTTAACCGGGCAAACTTCGAAATCCTCATGAAAGGCAACCCGCAGATCGCGCTTACGCTCATGCGTACATTTGTGAAGCGCATCTACGATCAGCGTCGTCGATTTCTCATTCTCAAACTCAACGACCCGCAAGCGCGAATCGCCGACGTGTTTCTCATGCTCAACGAAAGTCGCAGCGGGCGGAACGCCGAAGAGGATCGCTGTGAATTTGCGGTCACGGTAGACGACATCGCTCATTGGGGGGGCATCACACCGGAAAAGGCGCGGGCCGTGATCAATCAATTTGCGACTCAGCGGCGGGTTGAACTCTACCCCGATAAAATCGTCGTCACCAACATCCACGATTTTCAACGACTCGTCGCCAGCAGGCGACGCGACGAGGGCTAAAGGCAACATTGATAGGTGACCGTCTCCTTTTTCGCATCGCCCGCCGCAGGTCGTACCGGCGGGTCGCGGCTCGTTCGCGGGAGTTTCGCGATCGCGAGGGGCGTCAGTGGTGGATTTACCATACCCGTCCGCGTCGTACAGATACGACCACCGGCGTACCAATCGTGTTTCTCCACGGATTTGGCGGCGACGGTCGAACCTGGCTTCCGTTTTTTCCGGCGTTCCGTGATTCGCGCGAGCTCGTATCGGTGGATGTACCCGGTTTTGGCAATAGCGACCTGCTTATCGCCGACGATCCGACGCCGACCTGGTACGCGGATCGCCTTTCGTTCTTATTGCAGGATTTTGTTGTTCGCTGGGGCCAACCACCGATCGTCGTCGGAAAATCGATGGGCGGTATGATCGCGGGCATGGTCGCTGCGAAAAACCCTGAGCTTGTTCGCGCCCTATTACTTATCGCGCCGGCGGGGATTAAACCTCCCGAAGTAAGCCCTTTCTGGAAGGTGTACGTCGAAGAAAATCGTAACGTGCTGCTTCCGCGTGATCGTGTCGAGTTTGACCAGATGATGCGTCTACTCTACGAACGACCGGTTAACGTGCCGGGGTTTCTGCGCCGCATCGCTTTGAGGGATACTCGGCGTCGCCGTCCTCATCTTGAGCGCGTTTTTGGTCGATTGCTTTCCGAGGGTTTTGATCCCCTTGGCGCGGTCCTCGACGAGATTTCGACGCCGACGACGGTTCTCATCGGTGATTCTGATCGAATCGTCGATCCGTCGACGCGTGAAGTGCTCGTCGAGCGACTACCCCACGGTCAGGTGGTCATCGTCGATCGTTGCGGTCATTCGCCGACGCGCGAGGCGCCGGAAGCGGTCGCTAGTCAGCTACACATGCTTCTGTCCCGTTTTGGATAGATCGGACTAGCGAAGATCCTCCCGGACCGGGTGAAACGCGTCGACGATTCGACATGACGTTTTTGTTCGGGCTGAGTGAACGACCCCGCCGGGAATTACCGCTGACATACCGGCGGTCATCAGACGGGTCTCATCGCCGACAATCAACTCAATCTCGCCGTCCACGACGTAAGTAAGCTGCTCATGGGGATGCGAGTGCTCAGGTAGCTGTTCATCCGCCGCAAATTCCCACAACGCGACGCTCATCGACTCGCCGTGGACGATCCGTGCCTCGGCACCGTCGCTTATCTTCTTCTGGACCATCTGTTCGGGGGTAAAGAACGTATTCATGCGGGACTCCTTCCTACTTGCTGGATCTGGCGCTGCGGCAATATCATGCTGTAGAGGAGAAAAAGGTGCAACGACTGTTCCTCAGTCATGACGGATCGCCGATATCGGCCATTACGCCCGAGGAAATGCGCGATTTACTTCGCTATACAATCCAGTACGGGGCGGTCGGCCCGGAAGAGTTGGTTGAATCGGCCGGCCGGAGCGCGTACACCGTGTTATGGCGAACGTTATGGAGAGTTGATCCCGAAAAGCCGATGTTGCTGCTCGCGGGTACCGGTTACGCCGGCGCCGCCGGCTTGGCGGCGCTTCGCCATCTCACTAATCACGGGGCGTCGACCGAGTACCTCGTTATTGACTCAGCCGATAGTAATCGACGGCAACTTGAGGCGTGTCGATTGGCGGGAGTTCCCGAACTCAGCGCGCTTCCCGCCGATCTCGAGCGATACTCGCTCGTCGTTGATGCCCTAAGCGACGGTCTTCCCGAGCTGCAAGCTCCGGACGTTGGTCGGTTGATGGCGGAGCTCGCGAGGCGCGGTGCAACCAGTCAGGAAGCACGCGCCGACCGATCGTACGAGATCGTCGCGTTTGAAACCCCCGTCGGAGTGGATCCCACGACCGGCGTGGCGGAAGCCAACGCCGTCTGGGCCGATGCCTCGATCGCGTTTGCCCTTCCGAAAACCGGGATGGGCGCGGCGGAATGCGGCGGGCTCGCAGTCGCGGATATCGGATTACCGGAGCGCGTTTATCAGCGCCAAGCGATGATCGCCCACCCCTGTACGTTTACCGACGGATTTATCGTACCCTTGCGATCGATGTACGGCGTGTCACCCGAGACCGAGCAATTCGGTTGTTGACCGACGCGGCGGACGTAGCTACTATCGAAAAATGATCCCGACCATCTCCGCGATCGCATCCTACGTGCCCGAGCGGGTCGTAACCAACGACGAGCTCGCCCAACAGATCGATACATCCGACGAATGGATTCAATCTCACACCGGCATCAAAGAACGCCGGATTGTCGCCGAGGGCCAGGCCGCAAGCGATCTGGCCGTGCTCGCTTCCGAGCGAGCGTTCGAGAAAAGCGGTATATCGGCCAATGAGGTCGACGCAATCATCGTCGCGAGTTCATCCACCGACTACCTCAACTTCCCCTCGACGGCCGCGATCGTCCAAGACCGTCTGGGGTGCCCACACGCCGCCGCGTTTGATATTTCGGCGGGCTGTACGGGTTTTGTCTACGGTCTGGAAATCGCCCGATCCCTTGTCGCGGGCGGTGGATTTTCAACGGTTCTCCTCGTCGGAAGTGAGGTTCTTACCTCGATCACCAACTGGTCGGACCGAAACAGCTGCGTATTGTTTGGCGATGGAGCGGGAGCGGCGCTTCTCCAATCGACCAACGACGGGAACGGTCCACGTATCGTACGATCCTGGTTACGCGCAAAAGGGAGCGGGGATTCGGCGTTGATCCGTCGCGCCGGAGGATCACGCGATCCATTTGACGCGGAACGCCACACGGTTGCCGATCTTCAAATTGCGATGGACGGTAAGAAGGTCTACCTCTTTGCCGTCGACGCGGTCGTCAAGACGATCAAAACGATTTGCGAGCTCGAGGGGATAACGCCGACCGATCTCGACTACGTTGTCCCGCACCAGGCTAATCAGAGGATCATCGACGCAGCCGCGAAACGACTGGGGCTTCCGACGGAGACGTTCTACACCAACCTTGACCGCTACGCGAACACCTCGGCGGCGTCGATTCCTATCGCCCTCGACGAGCTGCTACAGACCTCGGAGATCGGTCCCGGTGCGCTTATTCTCACCGTTGGATTTGGAGCCGGTCTGACGTACGGCGGAAATCTAATCCGTTTTTAGCGCTGGCATTCTCCGGCGTACACCCGTATCCTATCAATTGGGATGAGGGACTCCAATTTCGACGACGATCTGCGCGCGCTTATCGACAACACTCTCGATGCGCTGTGTACGATAGAAAGCAAATATGTCGTTCGGTTTTTTAACCGTCGATTCGCCGACTCGTTTCTGGACACGTTTGGTACCACTCTCGTCGTCGGATCGCCAATTCTCGATTTTCTTTCCGACGAACTACGGGGCGTCTGGAAGCAGCGCCTCGATCGATGTTTTGCCGGGGAAACGGTACGATCCGAGGATCGCTTTGTCGTCGACGGCCACCAACGATTTTTCGAAACAACCTATACTCCGATTCGTCGGAACGGCGGTACGACTGACGCCGTTGGGGTGTACGCTCGCGAAGTAACCGATCAAAAAATGACCGAGGATGAGGCCCGGCGATACTCCGGGCGTCTTCACGCGGTACTAGACTCGGCAACTCAGCTCGGCGGGGCGATCCGCAACGGCGCGGTTATATACCAGGAAACGCTTGATCGCTTGGCGGCGACGTTCCAGTTTGATACCGGTACGGTGCAGATCCTCGAGGGCGATCACCTTCGCGTCGTCGCGTCGACGGGGTTTGCACCTGACTCTCGGGTGACGGGGATGGTTTTCCCGCTGACTGAGACGTTTCCTAATTACCGCGTTATGTCGAGCGGTCGTCTTCTGGCGCTCGCCGACGTGCGTACCGATTTCCCTCATTTCCAATCGGAAAGCGAGATGTTCGACTCGGGGCATATTCGTAGCTGGTTGGGAATCCCGCTTGTGGATCGCGGAAATGTAATCGGAATGATTACCCTCGACCGACGGCGTTACGATCCCTTTGAGTCCGAGGATGTTCAACTTGCGGCCGGATTTGCGGATCACGCCGCGGTGGCAATTACCAACGCGCGAATGTACCAGGAACTTCGCGATGCCAACGCCAACCAGCAAACGCTTCTACGGGAGCTCCACCATCGCGTCAAGAACAACATGCAACTTGTTTCGAGCCTGATCAGTCTTCGCATCAACGTGCTCCGGGAGCACGAGGCGGTGCGAATTCTCCGAGACGTTCGGACCCATGTTGACGCCCTCGCGAGTGTCCATGACAGCATCTACCGATCGCCGAGTTTGGAGCTTGTCGATCTCCCCGCATATGTCGGAGCGGTTGTTGCCGATATCGAGTCCGCTTTTTTGTCCGCGAAAGGCGACGTCGGGATTGTCTCTCGCCTTGAAGAGGGCTTGCAAATAGACATCGACCGCGCGATTCCCTTTGGATTGCTCGTGTGCGAGCTACTCCTCAACGCGATCAAGCACGCTTTTCCCGATGATAGATCCGGGACAATTACCGTTGATCTATCTACCCGCGATCACGAAGTCGTCCTTACGGTGTCCGATGATGGCGTTGGAATTCGCACGGAGACCGACGACGGCGCAATCGGTATGGAGCTTGTTCGCACGCTCGCCCGGCAAATCGACGGTACGGCTGAGTTGCACCGCGATCAGGGCACGCGCTGGGTCGTCCGCGTCCCATAAACGCCGCGAAACTTGCTACAATGCGTCCATGGAAGCAATTCGCAACCCGTTTGTCGGTGGTGACGATTACAACTGCTTTGGATGCGATCCTCAACATCAGCTTGGTCTTAAAATGACGTTCCGGACCGACGGCACGATCGTCGAGAGCCATTGGGAGCCGAGCGATCGCTACCAAGGATACGTCAACGTTCTCCACGGCGGAATCCAGGCAACGATGATGGACGAAATCGGGAGCTGGTATGTATTTCGAATTATTGGAAGCGCCGGGATGACTCGATCACTTTCGGTGACGTATCACGCGCCGGTGCGAACCGACGGCGGGACGATAACGCTCCGAGCCGAGCTCGAAGGCCGAGACCGCAAGACAGCCACGATTCATTGCACGCTTTCGCAAGGTGGTGAGCTTCGCAGCGAAGCGTTGTGCGAGTACGCGGTGTTCCCGGCGGAAGTAGCTCGTCGACGCTTTGCCTATCCCGGTGTCGGCGCGTTTTCGGAATGACGATCACAAATTAGCGGCATACGTAGAAAACGGGACATCGACGCCATATGATAGTACAAAATGGCCTCTAGACGCGTTTCCCTCGTCGTTCTGGCGATACATATAGCTTTGATTGGCTCTCTCTTTGCTCAAGACGCCGCGACTATCGTCTACGCCGAGGGCGATGCGTTTACGGTTGTCCGCGATTCCGGGCGTGAGGAGCGTCATACCTGGCGCGATCCCGATTTTATCGGACTCGGACTTGCTGGCGGTGATTCAGTTCTGACCGACGAGGGCACCTACCTCGAAATTCGAATCAACGCCAACGGGAGCGTCGTTCGTGTCGCCGAAAACACGAGCTTTATCGTTACCGGTGACTCTGACGAAACCAATACCCGACTGGCGGTGACGTACGGCCGCGTCCGCGCCGCCGTCCAGACCCTGCGGGGCGCCGAGGCGTTCTCGATTCGTGGCCGAACCGTCGTTGCCGGTGTTCGGGGTACCGAGTTTGGCGTCAGCGTTATTGCGTCGCGGTCCGGCAAAATTGAAGATACGATCTTTGTCCTCGAAGGTGAGGTGGCCGTTCGGTCCGTTGTGACTGCTGACGATCAAGAGAGTTTAGAGGACAAAAACGGTACCGATCCGGCTCTCGTTGCTTTGTCTCAAGAGGTGCTTGTTTCGGCAGGTAAGCTGGTGACGGCTAGCTCGACGCGCGATCCGCTCGTCGTTGAGACGATAGATCCTTTGTTTCGCGCGGCGATCGAGCAAGACCGGGTTCGCACCCCTGTTCTCCTGCGCCCACCAATCGATCCGTCGATCGACGCTCCCGGCCGGCAGACCGCACCTACGGAAGACCCCGAAGTAGACGATCAATCGATCGTGGTGGACCGCGGACCGCGAAGTGTCGTATTCCGGATGCAGAGTGGTGGCGGCTTTTTCGGCGCCGCCGGTGCCGATTTTTATCTCGGTACGAGCCGGCGTATTCGTACCGGCCTTGTCGCCGGCGCAACGGTCCTCGACGATGAGCCGACCCCGGCCGTGGCCGTCTCAGCCGCGTTTACTCCGACCTTTGGCGCACTGGCGACCTCATTTGGCGTCTCCTCGTATTTGACCGCCGACACAGAAGAAGCGACCGCCGCTGTTGGAGCATCGATTGGACTAGGTATTCGCTTTGGTCGCGTTCTCCACGAACTTTTTCTCGACAACACGGTCTACTTCAACGCGTACCCCGACGCGGAGCTCCCGCTGGTTTATATGCCGGCGATTGGCGTGCGCTTGTGACGATCGGTCGACGGATCGCGACGGCGCTTTTGGTTGTCGCTGGCGTCCTGGCGTTGGCGACCTGCGATCTTCTCGTCGTTCCGACGCCGTTCGGGGCGCCGGCTGATAGCGTCTCGGACGACGGGCCCTCCTCGTCGGGGAATCCCGAAACGACGGGTGCCTCGGTCACCGTAGCGCCGACAAATGTTGGCGTAACCGAGGGTGGTGCGAACGCCACGTACACGGTCGTACTCGACGTCCAACCGGCCGCGGACGTTGTGATCACGCCAACAGGCGGCACCGAAGTTACCATGGCGCCCGCGTCGCTCACGTTTTCGCCGACGAACTGGAATACGGCGCAAACCGTGACGGTCACGGCGGTCGACGATGGGGATGCCGAGGGTAACCATAGCGATACGGTGAGCCACGTCGTATCGAGCGACGACGGAGCTTACGACGGACTCGCCGTCGATACCGTTGCCGTTTCCGTCGTCGATAACGATGCCCCCGGTGTTTCGGTCGCGCCCGTAACGGTCGCCGTAACTGAAGGCGGCGCTCCTGATAGCTACGATCTGGTTCTTACCACGGCGCCGACCGCCAACGTGACGATTGTGATCACGGCGACCGGCGGCGAGGTCGCCGTGGCCCCGAATCCGATAACGTTTACAGCGTTAAACTGGGATGTGCCCCAAACGCTCAACGTCTCAGCGATTGACGACGGCGCCGTAGAGGGACCCCATCTCGATACGATCACACATGCCGCGACGAGTACCGACACGGGATATGACGGGCTGGCAATCTTTGACGTCACGGCGAACATCACCGATAACGACTTTCTCACCGTCACCTACGATGCCAACGTGGCGGATTTTGGCGTCCCGCCGACCGACGCGACGAACTATGCGCCGACCGATCTCGTAAACGTGCTCACAAACTCGGGAGGGCTCGTTCGGAACGGATTTGTCTTCTCCGGTTGGAATACGGCGGCTGATGGGAGCGGTACCTCCTACGCGTTTGACGGTAGCGCCAACTTTGCGATCGGCGGCGCCGACGTCACGCTGTACGCCGAATGGGACAACTCCTTCGGCGGATTTGCCGGCGGAACCGGAACGACGATCGATCCGTATATCGTCGCGACCCACGAGCATCTGAGCAACATCCGGACAAACCTTAAAGCTGAGTACATTCAGACGGATGACATAAACCTCGACGTCGCTCCATGGAACACCGGAGCCGGCTGGGCCCCCATTGCGGGCGATTTTGCCGGCGTCTACGACGGCAACGGATTTGTCATCAATAATCTCTTTATCAATCGACCGACGACGAATCGAGTCGCGCTTTTTGAGTACCTCGTCAAAGAAGTTGTCGGTGATATAGATCCGCGCATCCTCAACGTCGCGCTTCTCAACGTCGACGTGACCGGAGACGTGATCGTCGGCTCGATTGTGGCCTCGGGCGACAGTGTGCCGGCGTCGGACGGGCGTATAATCGAGAGCTACGTCACCGGCGTTGTCACCGGGACCGACCAGGTCGGCGGTATCATCGGGCGAACGAGACAGGTCGCCATCGAACGGAGTTTCGCCGATGTCGTCGTCACGGCGGCGGGTAACTACGCCGGAGGTCTGGTCGGATGGGCGGGAGCTTCCGGCCCGATCATCGATTCCTACGCGCTCGGTGATGTCTCCGGCGCCGACGGCGTCGGCGGCTTGGTCGGGTACGGAAACGGATCCGCAATATCCAACTCGTATTCGATCGGTGTTGTTTCCGGTTTGACCAACGTCGGCGGCCTGGTCGGACTCAAGACCGCCGGAGGCGGCGCGAACAACTTCTACGACGAGAATACGAGTGGCGTCGTCGGGGATACGGTCGCCGGATGGAGCACGGCCGAGTCAACGGTAAATATGCAGCAGATCGCCACGTTCGGAACTGCCGGATGGGATATTGACGTTGCCCCGGGAGCTTCAATTTGGGGTATCGTGAACGGCGCGTCGTATCCGTACCTTGACTGGCAACCGGTCGGTACCGGTACGCGCCCGTAGGCGTTATCGCCTACGAGAAAAAAACGCCGGCAAGCTCGAAAACGGGCGCCGGCGTTTTTCTTGCGAGCCAAGCCTCGGAATCGAACCGAGGACCTGCTCATTACGAGTGAGCTGCTCTGCCTCTGAGCTAGCTTGGCTTGGGATGTGGGCGAGACCTTAGCAAAAATATGGACAAACGGGAAGCCCCTCTCAACCGCTTCAAGCGGATGCCGATACTCATACTATGGTACGAGGAATCTTTACCGCGGCAAGCGGTATGATCGCGCAACAGCATCGACTCGACGCTATCGCCAACAATCTCGCCAACGCAGATACGGTCGGTTACAAGCGCGACGTTTCCGTTCACAAGGCATTTCCGGAACTGCTTCTCCGACGACTCGACGACGACGGCGTAATCCAGGTACCGTTTCGTCGGCAACCGATCGGTTCGGTCGATAAAGCCCCGGTCGTTGGTCGCCTCGGTACAGGCGTTGAGCAGAACGAGGTGTTTACCATATTTGAGCAGGGCGCGGTTCAGGAAACGTCCAACCCGTTTGACGTCGCGCTTGAAGGCCAGGGATTTTTTGTCGTCGAGACACCCGGGGGCCCGCGGCTTACTCGAAGCGGCGGTTTTACTCTCGGCCCCGAGGGCTTCCTCGTAACCCAGCAGGGATATCCGGTGTTGGGTGATGACAACCAACCGATAGAAGTAAAACTCAACAACTTTGTCATCGACGACGAGGGACGCGTTTTCTCTAACGAGCGTTTTCTCGACGATCCGGAGCGACTCGTTCAGATGTTGGAGAATCGCTGGGAGGACACCATTCAAGTTGGTCGACTACGACTCGTGGCAACCGACGAGGCCCGATACCTCCGTAAGGTGGGCGAGAACCTATACAACACCACCGAGGAAAGCGGAGAAGCGTTCGACTTGCTCGGTGACGAACGTCCGGTCGTTTTGCAGGGCTTTCTGGAAACTGCCAACGTAAATCCGGTTGTCGAAATGACGCAGATGATTGAAGTAAACCGAGCGTACGAGGCGAACCAACGGGTGGTGCAGAGCCACGATCAGAGCACGGCGCGGTTAATCGCCGAAGTACTGCGCGCCTAACGGCGATAGCGAGGAGTAGCAAGTAATGATGCGTTCACTATGGACCGCCGCCTCCGGGATGATCGGTCAGCAATTCAATATCGATACGATTTCCAACAACCTCTCCAACGTGAACACAACGGGATTTAAGCGAAATCGAGCCGATTTCCAGGATCTCCTATACCAGACGCGGCGTACCGCCGGTACTCCGGCGACCGAACAGACGCTCGTTCCCGTTGGCGTCCAGGTCGGACACGGCGTAAACGTTGCGGGCACCCAGAAACTGCACATGCAGGGCAGCCTCCAAAACACCGGAAACGTCACCGACATCGCCATTCAGGGCGAGGGCTTCTTTCGCGTTTTGCAGTACGACGGCACGTTTGCCTACACGAGAGACGGGTCGTTTCAAATCGATTCAAACGGACAATTGGTAACAAATAACGGACTACGAGTCGTACCGGAGGTCATCATGCCCCCCGGATTTATCCGAGAGACGGTAAACGTGACCGAGGACGGTCGCATAAACGTACAGATTCCCGGGCAGGAGGATCCGATCGAGGTAGGGCAGATGCAATTGTACCGTTTTGTTAATCCGACCGGATTGCAGGCGGTCGGCAAAAACCTGTTTACCGTGACGCCGGCGAGCGGTGAGGCGATCGGCGGTACCCCGGGTTTTGACGGTATGGGACAGACGCTCAATCGGTTTCTGGAAATGTCGAACGTATCTGTCGTCAGCGAAATGGTGAACATGATCGTCGCTCAACGAGCGTACGAAATGAACAGTAGGGCGATTCAGACGAGCGATACGATGCTTGGCATCGCGAACGGGCTGAAACGATGATAGATTCGATCGGACCGACTAATCTGGCTCAGCTTCAGTTTCAAAACCTCCGGTATGACCTGCCGGAGGGGAGTGAAGCCACACGGCTTCGTGAAGTCGCAAGCGACTTTGAAGCGATCTTTATCAAACAAATGCTCGATTCAATGCGTGATACGCTCAACCCGGAGAATCGCCTCGTGGATACGGGAATGGCCGGAGAAATTTACGATGATATGCTCTACGACGAGTACGCCCGCATCATGAGTCGTACCGGCGGTCTGGGATTAGCGGATTTAATTGTGAATCAGCTGAGTACGTGATAGATTGTATTTAAAATTGTATCCGGTTTTTGCGGGTTGTACTAAAAATCATACGCCGCTATTTCTACTTATTTATTCATATCTGATTAAACCTTTGTAAGTCAAAGACTTAATCTTTTTTGCGCCAAAACGTCTCGCTTGGTACGCGTGTTGCTTAAGTGTA
This sequence comes from Alkalispirochaeta sp., assembly GCA_965601745.1. Lineage (GTDB taxonomy): Bacteria > Spirochaetota > Spirochaetia > DSM-27196 > Alkalispirochaetaceae. Next base: position 1,475,434 of record OZ271836.1, on the reverse strand, counting down.
GGCCGGAGGTGTGTATGGCAAAGAAAAGACTATCCGGTGTAGCCCAAGAAGACGCGCTCCAAGCCTACTACGCCCAGATTCGTAACGGAAAACTATTAAACGCCGAGGAAGAACAAGCGCTCTCTCGGCGCATCCAAAACGGCGACGCCGAGGCGCAACGCGAGCTCATCGAGTGCAATCTCCGGCTCGTCGTAAAAATCGCCAAAGCGTTTATGACCAGCGATACCTCATTGCTGGATCTCATTCAAGATGGAAATCTCGGCCTGCTCAAAGCGGCAAGTAGATTTGACTACCGAAAGAACGTACGTTTTAGTACCTACGCCGCGTGGTGGATCAAACAGGCGATCGCGCGATCGCTGGCCAACCGACGCAGGGCGATCCGGCTTCCCCACCGGAAAGAAGACGCGCTTCGTCGTATCCAACGTGCATACAACGCGCTTAGTCAGCAGCTCATGCGCGCCCCGACGGTCGCTGAGATATCCAAGGAAGTGGCGCTTTCGGAAGAAGAGGTCTCCGAAATTATGTTTGTCGCCATCAGTCCGGTGTCGCTCGACACAGAGATCAACGAGGACAGCGGGACAATGCTCGATCTGCTTGAGGATTACTCCTACGCGCCCGATACGACGGTGATGGCTGAGCTTCTCAAAGAAGAAACGATGAACAGCCTTAATCGCCTTCTGGCACGCGAACAGGAAGTCATTCGTTACCGCTACGCGCTCGATGGCGGCGAGCGATACACCTTAAAAAGGATCTCCGACAAGATGGGGATCTCCCCTGAGACCGTCCGACAGATCGAGATGCGCGCGATCAAGAAACTCCGCCGTGAGGCCGATCATCTCAAGGAGATGCTCGCAAACTGATCGACGGCGGAGGCGGATGAAAAAGAGAGATATCGTACTCCTCTACGTGGTACTCCTGGCGTTCACCGTGGGCGCCGGGATTTTTCTTGTGTCGAGCGGTGCGATAGAGCCCGAGACGACCGATGTAGGGGTGCCGGCGGACGAACCGGACGTCGCGCTTCCGGTTTTGCCGGTCGATCCGTCGGTCGAAACCGATAGTCCCCTGCCGGTCGACGATCCGATTGCTCCGCGTATACCCGTCGAAGAAGGACCCGGTCTGTATCTTGTTATTGACGATGCTGGACACAGTGTCGAGGATCTTCGTCGCTTTATCGACTTCCCCGGCGTATTTACGCTCGCCGTTCTGCCCGAACTGCGATACAGTGAGGAAACGATGCGCATCGCGCGCGCAGCGGGTCATTCGGTTATCCTCCACCAACCGATGGAGGCAAAAGGCGATCACGATCCGGGTCCGGCTGCGATACGCGTGGGCGATGACGAGGACGTTATTCGGCAGACCCTTCGTCACAACATTCGATCATTACCGGGAATCGCCGGTGTAAACAACCATATGGGAAGTAAAGTCACCGAACATCGACCGACGATGGAGATCATCGCAAGCGAGCTTGCGCGACACGAGTTGTTTTTTCTCGATAGTCGGACGAGCGGGGAAACGGTTGCGGAAGACGTTTCGCGCGATCTTGGTATACCGGTGGCGAGTCGCGATGTCTTTCTCGATAACGTGCGTGATCCGGAGGCGATCGCCAAGCAACTCACAGAGGCGTTGGCTATCGCCAAAGAGAAGGGCTCGGTCGTCATGATTGGCCACGTCACGGTTCCGGAACTCGCCGAAGTACTAGTGGAGCGGTACGGGGAGATCGTCGAAGCGGGATATCGGTTTCTGCCGCTTGAAGACCTATACCAAAACAGATTCGGGATAAACGATGACAGTTCTGGGGGTTGAAAGCTCCTGCGACGAAACCTCGCTGTCCGTCGTCGAGGACGGCAGGACGGTGAAGGCGCTCGTTATTGCGTCTCAGACCGAAACTCACGCTCGCTATCATGGCGTTGTCCCGGAGATCGCCTCTCGAGCTCACGTCGAGCAGATCGTGCCGGTAGCCGACGAAGTACTCGCGCGTGCCGGTCTTCCTCTCACCGCGATCGACACAATTGCCGTATCGACGAAGCCGGGCTTGAGTGGCTCGCTCGCCGTCGGTCTGTCGTTTGCAAAAGGCGTTGCCGTTGCCCTCGGGAAACCGCTTGTCGCCGTCGACCACATTCTTGCCCACGCCTGGGCGGTTCAGCTTGTTGAGCCGGTGGACTACCCGTACCTTGTCCTGCTCGTTTCGGGTGGACACAGCTTGCTCGGCGTGTGTCGAGCGCCCACCGAACTTGACGTCCTTGGTGCGACGATTGACGATGCCTGTGGTGAAGCTTTTGACAAAGTAGGTGCCTATCTCGGTTGCGGCTATCCGGGGGGACCCGCAATCGAACGATTGGCCGCGACCGGCGATGCCACAACGTACGCCTTTCCAAAACCGACGCTTAAAGGTAATTCCGGGAGACTTGATTTCTCGTATTCGGGTTTAAAAACCGCGGTCGTACACCAACGCGAGAGGTTTTATCGCCATGGTGACCCCCAGTCAAAGGAGAACGTTGCGGCCGCGTTTCAGCGGACGGCGATCGATCAGCTGATCGACCGCCTTTCGCGGGCAATCGATCGTGAGAAGGTGAACGCGATCACGATGGGCGGTGGGGTCGCCGCGAATGACCACTTGCGCACGCGCCTCACCGAGTTGGCCGATGAACGAGGCGTGCACGCCGTCGTTCCTCCGCCTCAGTTCTGCGTTGATAACGGGGCGATGGTTGCCGGTCTCGGGTGGGCGATCTATCAGTCGGTCGGAGAAAGCGATTTAGCGGTCGGTGTTAACGCTCGGGTACACGCGTTCCGCGGCCGTTCCGAAAACCATCGGCGAGGCTCCTGATGTCCTCATCGTCCGGAAATAGCTTGGGCATGTCCGGGACCGGTTCGTGTATGAGCCGCGTCGCACAGGTATGTACCGCCAGCGAGTAGGGCGATTGCGGGTACTTGAGAAGAGTCGGGGCGCGATCGATCGGGCTACGTCCGGCAAGCTCATCAAACGGTAAGTAGGCGATAAACTCGACGTCCTGTTGCAGATTGCGTTTGGCGACCTGTCGCAGCCGGGCGCCGAGGGCAATATCCTGAGAGCTGCGTCCCATGTTCATGACAATTCGAGGAAAAAAACGATCGAGGGCGTCCTGGACGACGCGCCCGCTGTCCTCGCTAAATGCAAAAATCTCAGTCGCTATATCCTGAATGGATCCTTCGGCTCCTTCGACTTTGCGATGCATAAAATCGACGACGATCTCTCGTTCCCGGCTTCGCGCAGGAAACGATCGTTGCAGCATTCGCAGAAGCGTCGCTTTTAAGAACGAATACGCGTTGAGAATTGCCGTCGTCTCCGGCGTCGTTACGATCAGCCCGGAATCGGAAGCGAGGAACAAGTCGACCGTGTTAAACGTAGATCCCGATCCCAAATCAAGGAGGACAAAGTCGGCGGTCAGGCCGCCAAGTTGTTTGAGTATTGCGAGCTTGCGATAGTAGGGCAGATTCGCGGTACCGGCGAATAACCCGTCGCCAGGCACAAAAAACAGCCGTTCCTGATCCGTTGGAACGACGAGTTGCTCGAGGTTGTCGGCGAGACCGTTGATAAGATGTCCCACTCCGTGGTTCCGATTGCGAATACCAAGAATTGTGTGCAGATTACTGCCACCGAGATCGAGGTCGATCACGATGACGGTCTTGCCCGCTTGGGCTAAAGCGATCGAGAGATTAGCGGCGAGAAGGGTCTTACCGACGCCGCCTTTTCCACTGGCGATGGGAATAATCGAGCGCATCTGCTCCAACTATACACAGGATCGACTCGGGCATCCAACGTTGACCCGGGGCAGGCGCTTTGAAATACTGTCGCAATGGCATACCCAGAAATCCACGATCCCGTCATCGACGCCGCGATTCGTAAAGTACCGGATTTCCCAAAACCGGGAGTACTCTTCTACGACATGACCTCTCTCTTAACCGCGCCTGATGCGTTTTCCTATGCGATCGATAAAATGGCCGAACATTACGCCCAGACGTCGCTCGACGCGGTCGCCGCCGTCGAAGCCCGCGGGTTTCTTCTGGCGGCTCCGTTTGCGTATCGGCGTCGGATTCCCCTTATCCTTATACGGAAAGCCGGTAAACTTCCCGGCGAGACGCTGACCCGTGAGTTTGAACTCGAGTACGGTACCGACAAAATCGAAGTGCACCGCGAGGACGTTTCGAGGGACGGGCGCGTGCTCGTTGTCGATGATTTGATCGCCACCGGCGGAACGCTCGAGGCTGCCTGTGAGCTTCTCGAAGAGGCCGGGGCCAAGGTGGCGGAGCTATTTGCGGTCGTGGGTCTTCCCTTCCTTGACTACGATACGCCGTTGTCCGGGAGAACGATCACCGTACTACAGACCTACGCGAGCGAGTAATAGGCGCTATTGACAGATCGTGCCCACATTTGTATGATCCGCGGCACATTCGATTCCCGGTGGTGTAATTGGTAGCACTACAGATTCTGGCTCTGTCAGTGGGGGTTCAAGTCCTCCCCGGGAAGCACAACGGCCTGTTCGTCTAGCGGCTAGGACGCGGGATTCTCATTCCCGAAACAGGGGTTCGATTCCCCTACGGGCTAACAAAACCAAATCGACGCCACGCCCAGACCCAGCTTTGTACCGATCTGATAACGCCTTGCTTCTATTGATCCGTCGTGTCGGGAATTGTGAACTTCTCGGGATTAAATCCGTCGCCGCCGATCCACAAGTCGATTTTTGTGCCGCTCGACGTCGCGTTGACGTCCCCGTGCTTGACCTGCCAACCGATAAGCGAAAGTCGGGCGGCTCCGAGCATATCCGAGCCGGCCATCGATCCGTAGTATCCCGCCAGTTCGGGTCGGCGCGCATTGTTTAGCTCGTCGCGCATCTGTTGGATCTTTTCCTCGCTCCGCTGAACGCTATCGATGACCGCCAGGTGTAATCCATCCTCTTCCTGATGGAGCGATATGACCATTCGCATCGGATCGCCCTCGAGGATATAGTGGGCTACCTCACCGATGAGGTGAATTATAAACTCTTGTCGTTTCATCGTCCTTCCTTTCGCGGGGATGACTCGCGCGTCGACCGGTACCACTCGACGACCGCGACAAACAGCGTCGCCGTTAGTCCGCCGGCAAATCCGTTGTTGTACAGGGTGAGACCGCGATGCCACGATCCGGTTTGCATGACCAAGGTGAGGTGTATCGCCCCCGCGAGGACACCCGCGACCGGACCAAACTCGCCGGCAACCGGCGAAAGCGTCGTCACAAAGACGAACGCCAGAATCGGTCCGGGCGAGGCGGGGTCTATTCCAAAAAGCACGGCTGCGGCAAGGACGCCGACCATGACCGGAATCGAGTTCTTCAAATGATTACCAAACGCGGCGAATCCGCAGAGGGTGAGGATCGAGCCGATCACCGGTCCGTTGAGCGGAGCACCGACGACTAAGACGGCGACCCAGGAAAACAGCGTCATCACGCCCATATTGAGCAGCGTTCCCGCCGGACCGGCGATATCAAAGTAATCACTGGGGAGTCGCCCCGAAGTCGACATAATGCGGCGAAAATCCCGGAACGATGTACGTATTCCGCCGGTGACGAGGCCGAATACTACCAACGAAACTCCGAGAACCGGCAACGCGAGCGTCACCCCTAGGGGAATCTCGGTAGTCCAGTCCAACAGGCCGGGCGGATCGACGTTCGGGGCAATGGAAACAAACGCGGCCACAAAAATACCGAGGAATCCGCTCGCGAGTCCGATGTTGTACAGACTGTACCCCTGGTGGAATCGAAGCATCGCGATTGCGACCGGGGGAAGGAGAATCCCAACACCAAGACCGCCCACGACCGAAAGAAGGATTCCGACGGGCGGGGCAGCGATCTCGACGGCGACCATCGTGACGACGGGACCCAACGCGGTTCCGAACAGAGCGATCAAAACGTATTCGACAAATCGTTTTTTTGCTATTCGAGCCGCGATCGCGACACCGATGATGATCGGGACGGTGTTAAGAACGGTTTTACCAAATAGACCAAATCCAAGCAGCGTGAACACCGCCGCAATCGTCGGCCCGGAGAGACGAACGTCGACAAAGCGAATGATGGCCAAACCGATCGCCGCGACGAGGGCGGCGTTGACAAGGGTCGCGCCGATACCGACGACGGCAAAAAAGTCCCGAAGCAGGCGTGCCGGTTCAATTTGAAGCAGCACGGCTCGCCGAAGCACCCCAGGACCTCCAACGAACACTCCGGTGGCAAAAATCAAGACGAGAACCGTCAACACGTAGATGTAGAGCGACCGTTCGTTACGTTTTTCCATTGAGCGCTCACCTTACCACATTTTGACGTCTCTGTGCTGCTTGCGGTGATCGACCGCGACCGCTACACTCGCGCCGAGTCTGGACGAAGGGTAGTAAACATGGGACGAGTAGCTTTAGTTTTGGCGGATGGCGGGATTTATTACGGTACCGGTTTTGGAGCCGCAGCCCCCTCCGTCGACGATCTCGATACAGACCGCCATCCGCTCGACGGGCTGATTGCGCTCGGCGAAGTCGTTTTTAACACGGCGATGAGCGGGTACGGCGAGGTGCTGACAGATCCGTCGTACACCGGTCAGATCGTCGTTATGACCTATCCGGAGATCGGTAACTACGGTATCGACACCGCCTGGGCGGAGTCCAATCCCGATGATAAACGCCCCGTTAAGACCGCCGGATTTGTTGTCCACAGTCTTTACGACGGACCGGTCCCCCATGGCCGGATCACGCTCGATCGCTATCTCGCAAACGCCGGGGTACCCGGTATTTGTAGCGTCGATACACGCGCGTTGACTCTGGACCTCCGCGACAACGGTAGTCGCAACGCGCTCATCGTCGCCCCGCAAAACAGAGAAACTCTCACGGCGGAGGAGCTCTCTCGCGTACACAAACTCGTTGCCCGGACGCCCGCGATGGAGGGGCGCGATCTCCTCGCCTCCGTCGGCCTGGACCAAACCGTCGTGGCTGCGCGCGGCGATGGCCCTCATCTGGCGATGTACGATTGCGGAATAAAAAGCAACATAATCCGTGAGTTTCGCGATCTCGGTTGTACGCTGACGGTGTTACCGGCCACCGCCGCCGCCGAAGAGATCGAATCGCTCGGTTCCGACGCCTTTTTTGTCGCCAACGGGCCGGGAGATCCGGCGGTATTGCGGTACCAGGTTGAGCAGACCAAGAAACTGATTGGCCGGTTGCCCGTGTTAGGCATCTGTCTCGGTCACCAGATCATCGCCGAGGCACGAGGGGCACAGACGGAGAAGATGAAGTTTGGTCACCACGGCGTAAACCATCCCGTCCGTGACGAGCTCGGTGGCCGTGTGTTTGTGACGAGCCAAAATCACGGATTTACCGTGAACGAGGAAAGTCTTCCGGACGGAATGACTGTATGGTTTCGGAACGCCAACGATGGAACGATCGAGGGTTTACGCGATGATTCGCTGGCGATCCGAACGACTCAATTTCATCCGGAGAGCGCGCCCGGACCGCACGACAGCCGATGGATATTTCGGGCGTTTCTCGAGGCGATTCCCGGATACGCGGACGGGGAGACCTAAACATGCCGGCACGACGGGATATCACATCGATTCTCATCATCGGAAGCGGACCGATCGTGATCGGCCAGGCGTGCGAGTTTGACTACTCCGGCAATCAAGCGGTGCGCGCGCTCAAAGAGGAAGGCTACCGAACGATCATCGTTAACCCGAATCCGGCGACGGTCATGACCACGGCTGGAAACGCCGACGCGATCTACCTTGATCCGCTCGAGCCTGAGTATCTCGAAGAAATCATTCGCTTTGAACGACCGGACGCGGTGCTGGCGACGATGGGTGGGCAAACCGCGCTCAACCTCTCGATGCGCCTTGCTGAACTCGGCATATTTGCGCGTTACGGGGTCGAGGTAATTGGCGCGAGCATCGAGTCGATTAGTCTCGCCGAAGACCGCGGCGCGTTTAAGACGCTGATGGCCGAGATCGGTCTCGAGAGTCCTCGGAGTTATCTCGTATCATCTCTCGAGGAGGCGCAAACCGCGATCGACGCCGTGGGCGCTCCGTTGATCGTCCGCCCGAGTTATACGCTTGGCGGGAAGGGCGGCGCGATCGTGCAGACGATCGAGTCGGCCGAAGACGCCGTGCGCCGAGCTTTGGCCGAGAGTCCAGTTGGAACGGCTCTTATCGAGGAATCGCTTATCGGCTGGACCGAGTTTGAACTCGAAGTGATGCGCGATTCTGCCGACAACGCGGTCGTCGTCTGCTCGATCGAAAATATCGATCCGATGGGCGTCCACACCGGCGACAGCATCACGGTCGCGCCGGTCCAGACGTTGAGCGATCGCGAGTATCAGGAGATGCGTACCGCCGCAATTGATATTCTTCGAGCTGTCGGCGTCGACTGCGGCGGATCAAACGTTCAATTCGCCGTAAATCGGCAGACGGGCCGCATGGTGGTGATCGAGATGAACCCGCGTGTTTCCCGTTCCTCCGCTCTGGCGAGTAAGGCAACCGGGTTTCCAATTGCCCGAGCGTCGGCGCGCCTTGCCGTTGGGTACACCCTCGACGAGGTAATCAACGAGATAACCGGTAAGACGGTTTCGAGTTTTGAACCGGCGCTTGATTACGTCGCCGCAAAGGTCCCTCGTTTTGAGATGGAGAAGTTTCCCCGCGGCTATGAATCGCTAGGGACGCAGATGAAGTCGGTCGGCGAGTCGCTCGCACTCGGTCGGACGTTTATAGAAGCGCTTAACAAAGCGTTGCGAGCGGCAGAGATCGGAGTGTCGGGTCTCGTCGACGATCCCGATATGGACGAGGAGGAACTGCGGACGATTGTCCGCTCGCTCCACCCCCGTCGTATCTTTGCGATTTATACGCTCATACGACGCGCCGCCGATCGCGATCACGCCGCCCTCGATGAGGTCGTCACCTGGATAGCGCGGGCAAGCGGCTACGATCCGTGGGTTCTTCATCACCTGCGCAAGTTGGCGTTGATCGAGAAAAACCTGTCGAGTTTGAGCGACGATGCGTCTCCTGCGCTTCTCACAGAGGCAAAAGCCGCTGGCCTGAGCGACCAGCGAATTGCCGATCTTTGCGGCCTTGAGACCGCGGCTGTGACCGAACTCCGTCAGAAATACGAGTTGTTTCCGGCGTACCACTTTGTGGACACCTGTGCCGGTGAGTTTGCGGCGGCAACGCCGTATTTTTACTCGAGCTGGAGTGAGCTCAACGAAGCGCTACCGGCTCCGGAACGAGAGTCCGTTCTGATCGTCGGATCAGGTCCAAACCGCATCGGCCAGGGTCTGGAGTTTGATACCTGTTGCACTCTCGCTTCAGAGGCGTTTCGACGCCGCGGCATCCGTACGATCATTGTAAACTCCAATCCGGAGACCGTTTCGACCGATTTTAACGTGTCGGATCGTCTGTATATCGAGCCACTCACGCTCGAAGACGTCGGACAGGTTATCGACGTTGAGAAGGTCCAGCAGGTCGTTCTCCAACTCGGAGGACAAACGCCGCTTAATATGGCTCACCGTCTGGAAGCGGACGGGGCGAAACTTGTCGGGACCGCTACTGCGAGTATCGATCGCGCCGAGGACCGTCGCGAGTTTGCCGCAATGATCGAGAAACTCGGCCTGCGACAACCCTCCAACGATGCGGCATCCTCGGTGGCCGAGATCGCGGCCGCGGCCGAACGTATCGGATATCCGGTTTTGTTGCGACCCTCCTATGTTCTCGGCGGTCGTTCAATGGCGATCGCGTTTTCGCCGGAGCAGCTTGCCCGGTTTGCGGACGATATACCGCTTGTGTCGGTCGAACGTCCCGTTTTGGTCGATAGCTTTCTCGAGGACGCGTTCGAATATGATGTCGACGCGGTATGCGACGGCGAAAATGTCTACGTCGGCGGGATAATGCAGCACATCGAGGCGGCCGGAGTCCACTCAGGCGATTCGGCCTGCGTGTTCCCGCCGTTTAAGAGTGATCCGGAGGTCGAACAGGAAATCGTCGACGCCACCGTCGCGATCGCGCGGGAGCTTGGAATCCGCGGATTGCTCAACATCCAATTTGCGCTACGCGACGGCGATCTGTACGTTCTTGAGGTAAATCCTCGGGCATCGCGCACCGTCCCGTTTTTGTCCAAGGCGTCCGGCGTTGATCTTGTGGATGCGGCGGTCGCAGTCTGGACCGGGCAGTCGTTGCGAGAGTACGGGATCGTCGGTGACGACGGCGTCGCTCGCGGTGTTTGCGTCGTCGGGTGGGCGGTGAAGGAGGCGATGTTCAGCTTTGACCGCTTTGGCGAACATGACCCGATTCTCGGCCCGGAAATGCGTTCGACCGGTGAATCGATCGGTATCGGAAGTGATTTTGGCGAGGCGTTTGCCAAAGCGACGATCGCGACCGGAACGCGACTGCCGTCGCGCGGACGTGTACTGGTTACCGTCAACGACCACGACAAGGAGACGATCGTCCCGATCGTCCGCGAGTTGGTCGAACTCGGATTTGAAATATCGGCCACGCGGGGTACGGCCGCGTTTTTATTTGAACAGGGTATCCTGGCGGAGGTGGTACTGAAGTCTCACGAAGGGCGTCCCAATCTTATAGACCAACTCCGCGCCGATCGTATCGATCTTGTCATCAACACGCCCCTCGGGCGGTACACTCATTCGGCTGAGGACCGGATCCGCATCGAGGCGATCGTTCACCACGTGCCGTATACCAGCACGACCAGTGCGGCGTGGGCGGCCGTTCAGGCGATCCGCCACCTTCGTGATGAAGGACCTCGGGCACGGCCGCTCCCACCGCCCCGGACTGTTGCGACCGGGCGGTAGAGGACGGCCTTAGGCGTAGTGAGGCCGCCGGTCCGAGGCCTTAGGACGTCGTTTCCGCGCCCCGTCCTGACTGTTCGATCGTTTGCCCCTCGGCCGGTACGACAACCGCGTTGTAGTAATACTCAAAGGCCTCAACAAGAGCGTCAAAACTGGCTTCAACGATGTTCTCGTGCACGCCGACGACATCCCAGCTTTGGTCGTGGTCCGTGCAGCTGACAAAAACGCGTACTTTCGCCGAGGCGCCGCTTTCGGGGTTGAGCACCCGAACGCGGTAGTCGCTCAAAGCTATCTTCGAAAGCCACGGATAGACCGGTTCGAGCGCGTCGCGGAGCGCCCGATCCAACGTGTCGACCGGTCCCACACAAACGGCGGCCCCCATGAGTTCGCGACGCTCGTGTTGTAAAAAGATCCGTCCTACCGTTTTAGACGGCGAATCGGCCGTTTTATAGCTTTCGAGGTGGTAGTTCCGCAGCGAAATCAACGGCTTGTAGACGCCGAGTGCTCGTCGGGCAAGGAGATCAAAGCTGGCTTCCGCCGCTTCGTACTCATAGCCGTCGTTCTCTTTCTGCTTGAGCAGTTTGGTGAGCTCATCGACAACGGGCGAGTTCTTGGAGAAATCGCCGTATTCGCGAAGCTTTTCGACAACCGTCGACTTTCCGGCGAGTTCGGATAGAACGATTCTTCGTTCGTTTCCGACCAACGCGCCGTCGATGTGCTCCATAAGCCACGCGGCTTTGGCGATGACGTCCGCATGCTGGCCCGCCTTGTGGCTAAACGCGGCGTCCCCGACGTACGGCTGACGACGATCGGGAATGATGTTGGCCTTCTCGGCGACAAATCTCGAGATATGCGTCAGGTGCTCGAGGTTTTCCGCGCAATTGGTCGTGTAGTTGGTTTTGAGAACGATGTTGGGGATAAACGTACAGAGGTTGGCGTTCCCGCAGCGTTCACCCCAGCCGTTGATCGTGCCCTGAATCTGAATTGCACCGTGGTCCACCGCCGTCATGCTGTTGGCGACGGCGACGCCGCCGTCGTTGTGAAAGTGTCCGCCAAGCGGCGCGAGACGGTCCTGGGGAAGCTGGTCCATGATCATGGCGACTTCCTGGGCGAGAGTACCGCCGTTGGTGTCACACAGAATAAGGTTGTCGGCGCCGGCCTCGGTTCCCGCCTCCAGGACGCGAATCGCGTACGCCGGGTCGTCCTTAAACCCGTCAAAAAAGTGTTCGAGATCAAAAAACACCTCCCGACCCTGTTCTTTCAGGAAGTGAATCGAGTCAAAAACCATCCGGAGATTTTCTTCGTCGTCGGTTTTGAGAACCTTTTCAACGTGGGCACGCCACGTCTTGCCGACAACGATGACCGACGGCGTCTCGGCATCGAGGAGGGCCCGAATCATCGGATCGCGTTCGGCGGATCCGCCGGCTTTCCGTGTCGATCCAAAGGCGACGACCCGAGCATGAGTAAAGGTTTCACGAGCGATCTGTTTAAAAAACGCCGCTTCCTTATCATTCGAGAGGGGAAATCCGCCTTCGATGTAGTCGATCTTCATTTCGTCCAGAGCGTGGGCGATTTTGATCTTGTCGTCCAACGTGTAGTTGACCTGGATACCCTGCATGCCGTCGCGTAAGGTCGTGTCGTACATAACGACTCGGCGATCGCTCGATCCGACCATCGGTTGCGGGGATACGCGTTTGTTCGTACTCATAAGTCCTCCACCTCTCGTTTGATGTTCTCGTTTCGCTTCCTGCTCTCGTAGATGTTACCGTCATTCATGCTCCGCCTCCTCCGTCGGGTTCCGAATACAAAAAAAGGCCGTCCTCCCGGCGGAAGGACGGCCGCTTGTTCCGGATTATCCGGTACGCGCTATCCCCCCGCTCGAGTATTCGATCCAATAATAATGAAGCCGAGAATCGACGGGAGGATTGGTGTTGTGATCGCGTACGCGCTCATTAAGAGCCAGTATTGGTGGCGAATGCGGTCGCTGTCAAGTGGTCGACGGAAAGCTGCTTCGTAAAACCTGCGCGTCGCCATCGGCGAGCGCGCGCGGTATAATTACGGATGATGGGGGCTCCCGAAACATTCGAAAAGCTAAGTAGGAATCTCAACTCTGAACAACGACGAGAAATGTTGCGTCGGATTCGGGAGACGATCCCGGAGGCCGAGGTTCCGATCGCGGGCGTCGAGGGCGATCGCGCCACGCCGACCCATGAAGAGCAGTATGCAGCCTTGGGGATATGGGAGCGGGTGCGTCTTTGGTTCGCACGGGTATTCAACGCGGCCTCGCGCGAGGAGATCCTCGACACCTGGAGTCTTCGGGGAATTGGCGTTGAACTCCAGAAGCGCTCCGAAGGTGCCGTTGACGCCAAGCGTCGAACCTGCGGTGAACGGTGTGCGCAGGAGATCACGGATCTCGACCAGTCGGCTCGACGAATCGAAACACTCTTTAATCCGGTACGTGAGGATCGTGCCGGTGTTATCATCGCCGTCGCCGATCGTTACTTTCCCGAGATTCATCGCCAGCTCATCGCGGATATTCGCGATGAGGTCGACCGGAGCGATGTCTCGGTCACAGAGCGCCGGCTTCGCCAGAATCTCAACTCTCTCCTCGATCGTATGGTGTCTTCCATCGATGCCGCGACGCGGCGGGACGTCGATAGAGCGGCGCGTTTTGCCGATCGCTTTGCCCGATTGTCGTCTTTCGGATTTGGATCGATGTTGGAAAGCTTTGAGGGGTCGGTGGCGGAGCAGAACAGGTATTGTGCGATTCAGTATATTGCCCGATCGTTTGAGCGACTGGCCACTCTTTGTGTCGGAATGAACGAGCCGGTCGATTTACGCATAGCAGAAACGCTCGCTCTGTACGATGCGGCACATCGGCAAATCGAGGACGATGAGGGCTTTAAGGAGCGAGTCGGTGAGTTAATGCGCGATTTTGCTTCGTTTGAGTCAACGCTGCGTTCCTTTATCCATCGTTACCAACCGCGCGACTTTGTGCGACTCGCCTATGAGGACCCGCACTGGAATGCGTCCGCACCGGAACCGGTCGGTGACTGGGTCACCGTATACAGGTCCGTTTTTCAGAATAGAATCCAGGAAGTTGCGACGCACGCGGTTCTTCGGCGCCAAGCCCGCGATCTCGTCCGCTCGGTAAAAACCGTCTGCGGACAGATTCGCCCATTGGAAGGCCTACCGGACGGTACGCGAGGCCCGATCAGCGCTTACTGGTACTCCGCGCTCGCCGTAAAGAGTTTCTTCTCCGGCCTCCTTGTTCCGGCGATGGCGCCGCTCAAAATTCTTCTTATCAACGGCGAGTTCTACAAAACATCAAACCGCGCCCAATACAACGACGCGTACGAGCAGCTCGCGACGATGATCGACAGGATCGAGCACCTTGAGGCGCTTTTGCGTCCGGATCAGTCATGGGGTGAAATTCTTTGGGTTGGGCGTGATGTGGAGCGTCAGAACGAGATCTCGCGCCGCGTCGACGAGGACGTCAAAAGCGTTGTAGCCACGATTCAGACCACGCTTGATGTGATTACAAACGTCCTCGGGGGCGTCCTGTACGCTCAGGCAGGGAGCTCGTACGATACGATCGCCAATTTTGGTCAGATCTCCGGACGACGGAACGCAGAGTACGTCGATGAACTTAAAGAAGTACACCATCAGTTCGGCGACGTTCGTTCCGTTCTCGCAGAAGCTGAAACCGTCCAGACGCGCGCAATCGACGCCGAGTTGGCCCTTCCGGCACCGGGCGAGTTTCTCGAGACGTGACTGAAGGCGGGAATTTTTATATAGTCACTCGATATGAAACGCTACCAACAGGTCTGGTCCGAGCGCGTGGTACAAGCGCTTGATCGCCTATACCCCGACGCATCCGCGCACGACATCAGCAATACGATAACGGTCGAAACTCCTCCGGATCTAACAAAAGGGGACATTGCGTTCCCGATGTTCCCGTTGGCGCGTGTCCTCCGCGCGGCGCCCCAGGCGATTGCCGCGGCGGTCGCCGGGGAGATAAACGACACCCAAACACGAGTAGAGGCGATCGGACCGTACGTAAACGTCTATCTTGATCGATCAACGGTGGGGGCGGAGATCGTCAATATGGCTCTCGAAAACGGCGCGAGCTACGGAACCGGTAACGCTCTCGCCGGATTACGGGTGATGATCGAGTTTTCGAGTCCAAATACTAATAAGCCACTCCATCTCGGGCACCTGCGAAACGACGCAATTGGAGAAAGTGTCTCACGAATGCTCGCTGCCGCCGGCGCCGAGGTTTACAAAGTCAATTTGATTAACGATCGCGGCGTTCATATCTGTAAATCGATGTTGGCGTATCAGGAATACGGCGACGGAGCAACGCCCGAATCCACAGGAGTAAAATCGGATCACTTTGTCGGTAACTATTACGTTCGCTACGCCGAGTGGGAGAAACAAGACCCCACGATCGAAGAGCGCGCACGAGAGATGCTGGCACAATGGGAACGCGGCGACGCTCAGACGCGAGAACTCTGGGAGGAGATGAATCGTTGGGCGATTGAAGGAATTTCTGAAACGTACCGACGCACGGGAATCAGCTTTGACAAAACCTATTTTGAGAGCGACACCTACATGCTTGGCCGGGATCGCATTCTCGCCGGCCTGGACGACGGCGTGTTTTATCGCGACGAAAAAGGCACGATTTGGGTAGACCTCACCGATATCGATTTGGACAAAAAAGTGGTCATGCGGGCGGACGGTACGTCGCTCTACCTTACCCAGGATATCGGGACCGCTCTCCAGCGCTCCGAGGACTGGCCGTTCGATCGCCTCTTGTTTGTCGTTGCGACCGAACAACGTTACCACTTTCAGGTTCTCTTTGAGGTCATGCGCCGCCTCGGAGTCGAGTGGGCCGATAACCTTTTTCACCTCGCCTACGGGATGGTGAACCTGCCCGATGGGAAGATGAAGTCCCGCGAGGGCACGGTTGTCGACGCAGACGATCTTATCGACGAGCTCGCTTCGATGGCAAAAAAAGAGATTATCGATAAGGGCCGGGAGTCCCATCTCGACGACGTAGAGGCCACGGCGGAGAAAATCGCTCTGGCGGCGCTTCACTACTACCTTTTGCAGACCGGGCCGATCAAGGACATGGTATTTGACCCGTCCGAATCGCTCTCGTTTACCGGCAACACGGGACCGTACCTTCAATACGTCGGGGCGCGAATCTCCAGTATGCTGGCGAAACGCGCGATAGATGGAACCGCGACCGCCCGCGCGCCCGAGTCCGACGAGGAATGGCGACTTATGCATCTCGTTGCCGGCTATCCGGACCAGGTCGCGAATGCCGCTTTATCTTACAATCCGTCAGTTCTGACGAACTATCTATTCGATCTCGCCAAAACGTTTTCTCGTTTTTACCACGATCATCCGATCGCCGTTGCGGAGGATCCGGAAGTGCGAAACAACCGCCTGGCCTTGTCGGGCGCGGTAATAAATGTGATGAAAAACGGACTGTCGTTGCTCAACATCCCGTTTGTTGAAGCTATGTGATACCATAACGTACTACATTTTGGTAAGGCGTCCTACGCGGAGGTAGGAACTACGTCTATGTATCTTTTTATAGCGATCTCGTAACTAGCGGGAAGAGATAGAGTTACCGCCATATTAACGATTGGTACAGAAATTGCTTACTTTAAGATTGCACTGACTATAAGGAGCACCGATGGCAAGAGATAAGCGTCCCGAAAAGCAGCTACTATACGATCCGCAGTTTGAGCACGACTCCTGCGGCGTCGGATTTATCGCCAATATCAAAGGACGCGCCAATCATACGATCGTCGACAATGCAAAAGAGATACTGATCAATATGACCCATCGCGGGGCGGTAGGAGCGGAAAAAAACACCGGTGACGGCGCCGGCATCCTCACCGCTTTACCTCATGCGATGTTGGAGCGAATCGCGACCGACGAACTCGGAATTACCCTTCCGCGGCGTGGGCTTTTCTCCGCCGGTCTTGTTTTCCTGCCGCAGGAAGACGATGACCGCGCGCAGTGCGAGACAGCGATCCAACGGATCCTCGCCGAGGAAGGCCAGGAGTTTCTCGGTTGGCGCGATCCACCCCGCGATAACTCGATGATCGGACCAACGGCCCGTTTGGCCGAGCCGGTAATACGCCAGCTGTTTGTCGGGGCCGGAAAAGACGTCGATCAAGCGGCCTTTGAACGAGCGCTCTACGTCGCGCGGAAGCGAGCGACGCATCTCCTTCGTGGCGGTGAATTTGATCGACGTCACCTGTTCTACATCTGTAGTCTGAGTACCCGCAACATAATCTACAAAGGTATGCTTACTCCGACCCAGCTGTTTGATTACTACGGGGACCTATCTCGTCCGGATTTCGAGACGCACCTGGCGATGGTTCACAGCCGATTCTCAACCAATACCTTTCCGAGTTGGGATCGAGCGCAGCCGTTGCGGTTTATGAGTCACAACGGCGAGATCAACACGCTACGCGGCAACGTCAACAAGATGTACGCCCGCGAGGGCAAGCTCCGGAGTGAACTCTTTGGTGAGGACATCAAAAAGATCACACCGATCATCGAGCCCGACCTGTCGGACTCGGGTAACTTCGACAACGTCCTCGAGCTTTTGCTTATGGCCGGTCGCGACCTTCCCGAAGCGGTGATGATGATGATACCGGAGGCGTGGCAAAACCACCGGCACATGCCCGATCACGGCAAGGCGATGTACGAGTTTATGAGCACCCAGATTGAACCGTGGGACGGTCCCGCCTCGATCGCATTTACCGATGGCCGAGTTATCGGTGCGGTTCTCGATCGCAACGGTCTGCGCCCGAGTCGCTACTACGTCACCGATGACGACACCGTCGTTATGGCAAGCGAAGTTGGCGTCCTCAACATCGATCCTGCGATGATTGTGCGCAAAGGGCGCCTCCAGCCGGGTAGGATGTTCCTGGTCGATTTTGAACAGGGGCGCATCGTCGACGACGACGAGCTCAAGGACGCAATCGCCGCCAAACATCCGTATCGTAAGTGGCTCGAGCGCCAACGGATTACGCTCGATCAGGTCACAACGAGCGAGACGGGGCTCGAGTTTGACCCCGATTCGATCATTCAGAGGATGAAAGCGTTCGGGTTTACGCTCGAGCACCTAAACCTGATTCTCAAGCCAATGGCCGAAAACGCCAAAGAACCGCTTGGATCGATGGGAAACGATACCCCGCTGGCGGTGTTATCGGATCGGCCGCGTCTGATATACGATTACTTCAAGCAGCTGTTTGCCCAGGTTACCAATCCGCCGATCGACTCGATCCGCGAAGATATCATCATGAGTCTCGGCGCCTACGTTGGACCCGAGGGTAATCTTCTTGAGAACAGCGAGGAGGACGCCCATCGCTTGTGGCTCGATCAGCCGATTCTATCTCCCGAGGAGATGGGCAAAGTTCGCGCGCTCGGCGATCGCGGATGGAAAGTTCTCGAGATAGATATAACGTTTCCGCGTGGCGAAGGGCCGTCCGGTCTTCGCGCCGCGTTAAACCGCATCGCCGACGAGGCCGAACAGGCGATTCGTGACCAGTACAGTCTGATCATCCTCAGTGATCGTTCGGTTGGCGCGGACCGCGTACCGGTTGGCGCGTTGCTCGCGACGGGTACCGTTCACCATCGTCTGGTACGGGCGCATACGCGAACCCAGATCGGTATAATCGTTGATAGCGGTGAGCCACGTGAAGTCCACCATTTCTGTACCCTGGTGGGCTACGGCGCCGACGCGATCCATCCCTCCCTTGCATATGAGGCGATGTGGCAACTGCAGGACGATGACCAGATACGCCCGGACCTCAGCAAAGAACAGATTGTCGATGCCTATCAGGTTGCCGCCCAGAAAGGAATGCGGAAAGTCTTTGGAAAGATGGGTATCAGTACGCTCGAGTCCTATAAAGGCGCCCAGATTTTCGAGATCGTCGGTCTTGCCGATGAAGTCGTCAACTTTGCGTTTGCCGGGACCGCCAGTCGCGTCCAGGGCGCCGGATTTGATCAACTCGGACGGGAGGTGATCCGCCGTCACGAGCTTGCCTATCCCGAGGGAAACGAGCAGATCGGCACCGAATACCTCAATCCGGGCGATTATCAATGGCGATACGGCGGTGAACGACACATGTGGGATCCTGAGTCGATCGCCGATCTCCAGGTCGCGGTGCGACAAAACGACCTGGAGGCGTATAAACGATTTAGTACTCGCCAGAATCAGCGGAGTACGAGCCAGGCCACGCTCCGGGGGCTTCTCAAACTACGCCCGGGTGCGCCGATTCCGATCGACGAGGTCGAACCGGCCGAGGGAATCATGCGCCGTTTTGTGACCGGTGCGATGTCTTATGGGTCGATTTCGCTGGAGGCACATCAGACCTTGGCGGTCGCGATGAATCGTGTCGGCGGTAAGTCCAACACGGGCGAGGGCGGCGAGATCCGCGAGCGCTACACACCGTTAGCCAACGGAGATAGCCTCCGGTCGTCGATCAAGCAGGTCGCGTCCGGGCGGTTCGGCGTCACGATCGAATATCTCACCAACTCCGACGAGATGCAGATCAAGATGGCGCAGGGAGCAAAACCGGGTGAGGGCGGCGAACTCCCGGGTCACAAGGTCTTTGATAAGATCGCCAAGACTCGGTACTCGACCCCTGGGGTTGGCCTTATCAGCCCGCCTCCGCACCACGACATATACTCGATCGAAGACCTCGCCCAGTTGATTTTTGATTTAAAGAACGCCAATCCCCAATCACGCGTGAGCGTCAAACTCGTGAGCGAGGTCGGGGTCGGAACGATCGCCGCGGGCGTTGCCAAGGCCCACGCCGATCATATCCTGGTATCCGGGCACGACGGCGGCACGGGGGCGAGTCCGTTGACCGGAATAAAGAACGCCGGTCTTCCCTGGGAACTCGGAATCGCCGAGACGCATCAGACGCTCGTCCTCAATGACTTGCGCAGCCGGGTCGTTCTGCAGACCGACGGCCAGCTCAAGACGGGGCGCGACGTCGTTATTGCGGCGCTGCTCGGCGCGGAGGAAGTCGGATTTGCGACCGGCGCTCTTATAGCGATGGGCTGCATCATGATGCGCAAGTGTGAGAAAAACACCTGTCCCGTCGGTATCGCAACCCAGGACGAGACGCTTCGCAAGAAGTTCGCCGGAAAACCGGAGCACGTCATCGCGTTTATGCGCTTTGTCGCCGAAGAAGCGCGTGAGATCATGGCCTCGCTTGGCTTCCGTACCTTTGATGAGATGGTCGGTCGAGTGGACCTGCTTGAGGTCGATGACGCCGTTCGTAACTGGAAGAGCGAAGGACTCGACCTCAGCGCGTTGTTGACACCGATCACGGTCGCCGATGGGCATTCGGGTGTGATTTGTTGTATACCCCAGGATCACGGTCTCGAAGCCGTGCTCGACCGACGCCTGATTGAGGCCGCGGAACCGCTTCTCAGCCGACGCGATCCCGTGCGCGTAGAGATGCCGATCGAGAATACGGATCGGACAACAGGCGGTATGCTCAGCCACGAAATCGTCAAACGTATTGGCGCTTACGAGTTGGAGGATGAGAGCTTTCACGCGGTGTTTCACGGGAGCGCCGGCCAAAGCTTCGGCGCCTGGCTCGCCCAGGGCGTCACGCTTGAGTTGGAGGGTGATGCCAACGACTACGTCGGAAAAGGCTTGTCCGGCGGACGAATCGTCGTCTATCCACCTGTCGCGGCTCAGTTTGTCGCCGAGGAGAACATCATCGTCGGCAACGTCGCGTTTTATGGAGCCACCGGGGGAACGGCGTTTATCCGTGGAATCGCGGCCGAACGTTTCTGCGTTCGCAACTCGGGCGCGACGGTCGTTGTAGAGGGCGTCGGCGATCACGCCCTCGAGTACATGACCGGCGGCCGCGCTATTATCCTCGGTTCCGTCGGGAGAAACCTCGCCGCCGGAATGTCCGGAGGCGTCGGTTACGTCTGGGACCCCGAAAAAAAGCTGGACGAGTACATAAATCCCGGTATGGTCGAACTCTTGCCACTGGAAATCGAGGACGACGAGTTTGTATTGTCAATGATCAAAGAACATCACAGCTGGACTGGGAGCGAGCGGGCGCGAGAGATCATCGGTGACTGGGCAAACCAACGCGCCGCGTTTGCCAAAGTGATATCACCTACGTATCGCCGAATTATGGAGTTACGCCGTGAGCAAACGGCGAGATCCGACGAGGAGTTGATCCATGGGTAAACCAACGGGATTTATGGAATACGCCCGGCAGATATCGGATCACGTCGAGGCTAAAGATCGGATAAAGGACTTTACCGAGTTTAAGCGTGAGCTCAACGATGAAGAGCGTCAAACGCAAGGTGCCCGCTGTATGGACTGCGGGGTGCCGTTTTGTCAGTCCGCGTATGGCTGCCCCGTCGACAACCTGATACCGGAGTGGAACGATCTGATCTATCAGGGTCGTTGGGACGAGGCGTTTTATCGCCTTATGAAAACCAACAACTTTCCCGAATACACCGGGAGGGTCTGTCCCGCGCCGTGCGAACACGCGTGCGTGCTCGGTATCAACGAACCGCCGGTGACGATCAAAGAAAACGAAGCAGCGATCATCGATCGTGCCTACGAAAGTGGTCTGATGCAACCACGCATCCCGCGGATACGAACCGGAAAGACGGTCGCTGTCGTCGGGAGCGGCCCGGCGGGTCTTTCGGTCGCCGATCAACTTAATCAAGCCGGGCATACGGTGACCGTCTACGAACGGCAGGATCGCATCGGCGGCTTGCTTATGTACGGTATACCAAACATGAAACTCGACAAGAATCTTGTCGAGCAACGTAACACGATGATGAGTACGGAAGGCATCGTGTTTAAACCGGGAGTCGACGTCGGCCGGGACGTTTCAACCGCCGATCTCTTGGAGCAGACTGACGCGGTCGTCCTCGCCCTCGGCGCGACAAAACCTCGAGATCTTCCCGTCCCGGGACGAGACCTTAAAGGGATTCACTTCGCAATGGACTTCCTCAAGTCCAATACCAAGAGTCTGCTGGATTCCAACCTCGCCGACGGAAACTACATCTCGGCGCGTGGAAAAAAAGTAGTCGTTATTGGCGGCGGTGATACCGGGAATGACTGTCTCGGAACTTCAATGCGCCACGGGTGCACAAGTCTTTACAACTTTGAGTTGATGGCCAAGCCTCCGTCGGAGCGAACCGCCGATATGCCATGGCCGACATATGCCCGGACGCTCAAGGTCGACTACGGGCATGAAGAGTCGGCCGCAGTGTTTGGGCGAGATCCACGGGAGTTCTCTATCCTGACAAAAGAGTTCCTCGACGATGGAAACCGAAACGTACGAGGGATTCGAACGGTCCGCGTCGAGTGGATCAGAGAGCCGGGCGTCCGACCGCGGATGGAAGAAATCCCGGGAACGGAAGAGGAATGGGAAGCTGATCTCGTTCTCCTTGCCCTCGGGTTTCTCGGACCCGAAGACTACGTGATTGACGAAATCGGCGCAGAACGAGATCCGCGAAGTAACATCGCCGCCGAGTACGGCCGTTTTACCACGTCGATCCCGGGGCTCTTTACCGCGGGCGACGCGCGTCGAGGACAGAGTCTCGTCGTGTGGGCGATCAACGAAGGTCGCGGGGCGGCACGAGAGGTTGATCGGTATCTGATGGGCGACACCAACCTGCCGTAGCGGAGGTTGGCGGGTCACACCTGGCTCTTGACTCATGCCCCTCTACACGGTGTATTATGCGCGCCTGTCAATTTTGGAGAGTAGATATATGTATGCACTGGTAGAAATTAAGGGAAAGCAGTACAAGGTTGAAAACGACGCCGTCGTGACGGTCGATCACATCGATTCCGACGAGGGTAGCCAGATCGAGTTTGATCGGGTTGTACTCGTGCGAACCGATAAGGCCGTGACCGTCGGGCAACCGTACGTCAAAGGTGCGCTTGTCAAAGCCGAGGTCGAGGGCCATCTTCGCGGTGATAAAGTGATCGTGTTTAAACACAAACGCCGCAAGAACTACCGACGACGTCGGGGACACCGACAGCAGTATTCAACGATTAGAATCAAGGAGATCGCGGGCGTCTCCTGATAAGCGATGATCAGGATTTGTTATGTCGAGCGTGACGCCATTCCCCGCGTTGTCGAGGCGAGCGGACATGCTTTTGTCGGCCTGGATGGAGAAAGCGCGGCATGCGCCGCGGTCTCGGTGGCCCTCAAAGCGCTTGGGCTCACGCTTGTCGAAAAACAAAGCTGTCGTGTGGATGGCGAGATCAGTAAAGCAGGCGACTATCGCCTCGAGATCGCATCATGCCGAGACAAGCGGTGGCTGCAGGGCGTATGGAGCGTGACGCTCCGGCTCCTTGAGGAGGCGCGCCGGACGTGGCCGGACGAGATAACGATAGATAGCGAGAAGGAGAAATAGATGGCGCATAAAAAAGGCGGCGGAAGTTCAAAAAACGGCAGAGATTCAAATGCGCAGCGCCTCGGCGTTAAACGCTACGGTGGTGAACTCGTGAGCGCCGGATCGATTATCGTCCGGCAGCGCGGAACCAAACTTCATCCCGGTGAAAACGTCGGCCGAGGCAAGGACGATACGCTATTTGCCAAGATCGATGGAACGATCCGATTTCACGAGAGTCGCGGTAAAAAGCGAGTCTCGGTTGTGTCTGCTGCAACAGACTAACACGGAGCCGGCTCCTGTTTACCGACGAAGCGGAGATAACCGTCCGGTCTGGTAACGGTGGCGCGGGATCGGTCTCGTTTCGACGAGAGAAATACGTCCCCCGGGGGGGGCCCGATGGTGGCGACGGTGGACGCGGCGGAGACGTCGTATTTCTCGTCCGCCCCAACGTAAAGACGCTGTCGTATCTGCGGATGCGCCGGCGTTTTTTTGCGAAGAACGGTCAACCCGGCGCCGGGCGACGGCGTGATGGCGCGGCCGGCGAGGACGTTGTTATAGAAGTTCCGCCAGGTACCGTCGTCACATCGGTCGAGGACGGCGAGGTTCTTGCTGATCTTTCGTACGTTGGCGAGCGCCAGGTCTTGCTACGGGGCGGACGCGGTGGAAAGGGAAACACCCATTTTAAAAGCTCAACGATGCAGGCTCCGCGATTTGCGCAACCCGGTGAGGAGGGCATAGAAAGCGTCCTCCGGATCGAGATGCAAATCATCGCCGACGTAGGATTTGTCGGATTGCCAAACGCAGGTAAATCGACCCTTTTGGCGACCCTCACCGCGGCAAATCCAAAGATCGGTAACTACCCGTTTACGACCGTGATCCCGAATCTCGGCGTGCTCCGCTACTTTGAACACGACGTCGTCTTGGCTGATATCCCCGGTATCATTAAAGGAGCAAGTGCAGGTGCCGGACTCGGCGTCCGTTTTCTCAAACATATATCGCGAACGGCTGGACTCGCGTTTGTCATCGATCCAACCGCCGATGGGATTAGTGTCCAGTACGAGATTCTCCTCCGCGAACTCGTCGACTATGACCCCGCGTTGAACCAGAAAGAACGCATCGTCGTTGTCACGAAGCACGACCTGCTGGCGCCTGTCGACGTAGACGAGGTCGTCGCCGAGGTTACCAGCCTTGATCGATCGCCGGCGTGCCTTATCGTTTCGGCACACTCCGGGCACGGCGTCGAGGAGCTGCGACGTGGCTTGTATCAACTCACGGAGCGGGGAAAAGAGGAAGCACTGATTGAGCAAGACGGTACATAAGATCGCCGACTTGTACTTCGGAGGCAGTTTTGATCCTCCGCACCTCGGACACCTGTACGGCGCCCAGGAAGCGCTAACTCGCGGCGGATTTACCCGGGTGCTTTTTGTTCCGACCGGACAAAATCCGCTCAAAACCAATCCCGACGCTGCGTTGCCGCTTCAGCGTCTCGAGATGGTTCGACGGGCGATCGCCGACAACGACTCGTTTGTGGTGAGCGATATCGAGATAGACCTATCCGGTCCATCGTACACCGTCGATACCGTCACGCAGCTTATCGCTCGCGGCGCTCTGAGCGCGCGCCCTGGTATGGTGATCGGGGACGATCTACTGCCACAGCTGGAGCGCTGGAAAAACCTCCACGAGCTGCTCTCGCTCGTACGACCGGTCGTCCTAAGACGTGAGACCAAGCTTGGTTTACCGTCTTTCCTCCCCGCCGATACCCTTGTCATCGACAACACGCCCCTTCCTATTTCCTCTCAGGAGATTCGTGGTCGCTTGCGGGAGGGACGATCGATTCGCTACCTTGTACCTCGTAGCGTCTATGAGTGGATTGATCACGAACGCCTCTATCGCTGATAGAATCGAGTCCGAGCTTCCCGGGCGCGTCGGGCCGGCGCGACTCGCGCACATCCAGGGAGTCGCGGCAACGCTCGACGGAATGGCGGTCCGCTTTGGAGTAGATCGAGACCGGGCACGCTTGGTCGCAGTCGCTCATGATATGGATCGCGAGTTAGGCGATGAGGAGCTACAAGAGTACTGCGCCAAACATGAGCTGGCGATTACGGAGTACGAACGCGCGCGACCTGTTCTCTTGCACGGACCGGTTGCAGCCGATCGCCTCGAGCGCGAGTACGGCCTGTATGATCGCGAGCTTGTAAAGGCCGTTCGGCATCACACCTTAGGCGAGGAATCACTGGGTCAGCTCGGTCTCCTGCTTTTCGCGAGCGACTTTTTGGAACCTGGTCGTCAAACACTGAGCGAAGAGGAGCGGCTGGCGATTCTGTCTGAATCGAGTGCCGAACAGATCGTCGCGCGCGTTATCGCTACCGCGTATCGCGTCTATGGCCGGCTTGCCGAACCAACAAAGCGTCTGTATGCTCGCCTGACAAAGGAACTTGGACTTGAATCAACGTTTTAGTGTCGCTCTGTTTGTCGTCCTCATCGCGTTCTCCATCGTCGGTACCGGGACTGTTTTGGTTCTGAGATTGCGAACCGACGACGTCGCTGAGACGCTCGCATCAGAAGAAACCTTACGTGTTCTTATCGTTGCCCACGAGGAAGAGGTACCCTTTTTCGCGTTTCTTCTTTTGTACAACGGCGAGACTAATCGCGCCGCCGTACTCGATATACCGACCGACGTCGGTGGCGTTATGAGGTCATTGGGGAGGGTCGACGGAATCGCCGTATCGTTTCTCGCTGATGATCCCGGGGATTTTGTCCGGGAGGTCGAGACCCTGACCGGTGTCTCGGTACCGTATTACATGAGCTTCTCAAAAGAGGAACTCCGAGACTTTATCGATCTCGTCGGCGGACTGGAAATGTTTGTCATTACCGATTATCGCGACCTGGACGAGGTCGAGCCGATTCTGCTTCCCTCAGGAAACGTCCATCTCGACGGTGAGAAATCGCTTCAGTACCTGCAGATCAGTATCGACGGCGAAACCGAGTTGGAGGAGATCGGAAGGCGACAGACGTTTGTTCAGTCGCTTCTGCGAGCCATTCGCCAACAGAGTGATTTCCTTCGGCATCCCGACGTCGTCCCGGTTCGGCGTGAGCTTTACTCGGCAAACTTTGATACTCGGGCGCAGGACTCGTTATTGGCGGCGATGAGTTTGATCGATACGGAACGGCTTGTGCGCCGGCGCGTTCAAGGTACGTATCGAACGGTATCGGTTGACGGTCAACAAAAGCGCTTGCTTTTCCCCCACTTCGAAGGGCAATGGCTCCAGCAGTCGGTGCGGCAGATTCAACAGAGCCTCACCACGCAGGAAGAGATGCAAACCGATGCGATCGTGATTTCGATCGAGATTCTGAACGGAACCGTCACAACGGGCCTCGCCCGACGGACGTCGGAGCTCTTTGAGGATTTTGGCTTTGAGGTCGTGCGTTTTGGAAACGCCGAATCAAATCTCGTGGAACACACCATCGTCATCGATCGCCGCGGTATCGGTGACCTGGCCGAGCGTGTCGCCCAGGTCATTCGTGCGGAACGGGTGGTAACCGAAGCCCAGCCCGACAGCGATGTTGACGTTTCGATTATTCTTGGGAGTGATTTTGATGGATCAATCGTCAGAACCGTCGACGAGTAGAGAGAAGGCGATCGCGTTGGCGGCCTATCTTCACGAATTGGGCGCTCAGTCCGTCGTTGCCCTCGACGTCTCCGTCTCGTCACCGTTTGCAGATTGTTTTGTCATCGCCGGTGCCAATAGCGCGGCCCAGACGCGTGGATTCCGTCGCCGAATTTTAGAGAAAATTGATGTTCTCGACTTGGAATCACGGACCGGACATAAACGCGACGACGACGGCGGCTGGTTACTTATCGATTGCGGATCGATCATCGTCCACATCATGCTCCCCGAGCAACGGGAGTTCTACGACCTGGAAAAGCTTTGGTTCGACGCCGAGAAGATCTTCGAATCGCCTGTGAATTGACGTGGATTTGACATCCGGCGAAGTACATTTATAATCAGGCTAAGGGTAAACGCCGTCGGAGGACCAAACGATGAAGATTACCGATATTCGTGTGCGACGGGTGGCAAGCGACGGAAAACTCAAGGCGTACGTAACGGTTACCTTTGACGATTGCTTTGTCGTTCATAACATCAAGGTAATTCACGGTCGAAGCGGAACCTTTATCGCGATGCCGAGTCGCCGCACGAAAACCGGCGAGTACAAAGACGTCGCTCATCCGATTAATTCCGAGTTCCGAACTCTGCTCCAAGAACACATCCTCAGCGCCTATGAGCGCGCCCTCGACGATCCGACAACGGAATACGAACACGCGGACGAAGCGTAGTACGCACCGTAGCGCCCGACCGTACCGCTTGACGACCGCCAACTCTTTAGAGTACCGTACCCGCTCAAAAATCATTGGATTGGGGCGTAGCCAAGCGGTTAAGGCACCGGGTTTTGATCCCGGCATGCGCAGGTTCGAATCCTGCCGCCCCAGCTGGTTTGCATACAGGATAAAAAGGAGATAGAGATGGCACAAAAGGTCTTGACGGCCGCGGCGCGAACCGAGACCGGAAAAGGAGTTGCTCGTAAGTTACGACGCGACGGGCGGATTCCCGGCGTTGTATACGGTCACGATACGCCACAGGCTCTATCGGTGGACGAAGCAGAGTTTCATCGCGCGTTTCATTCGATCTCTGAAAGTACCATTATTACGCTGAACGTAGACTCGAAAGAGCGCGACGTTCTTATCAAGGACTATGACGAGGACATCCGAACGGGACGCATCCTTCATATCGATTTTTACGAGATCGAGCGCGGAAAAAAACTGCGGACCCACATCGCCGTCGAGCTCGTTGGTTCGCCGATTGGCGTTCGTGAAGGCGGAATCCTCGAACACACGCTGTACGAACTCGAGATTGAGTGTTTACCTAAGGACATTCCGGAACACCTCACGGTGGAAATCGAACACCTGGCCACGGGAGACTCGCTCCACGTCGGAGATCTAACGATTCCTGAAGGCGTCCGCGTTCTCAACATGCCCGAACAGACCGTTGTCGCGATTACGCTCCCGCGGGCTATCGAAGAACCGGAAGAAGGCGAGGAAGACGAGGTCTTTAACGTTGTCGGTGAGGAAGAAGAGGAGTCCGAAGGATAATCCTCCGGTGACGCGGCGGCTTATTCTTGGTCTCGGAAACCCGGGACCTCGATTTATCGGAACACGACACAACGTTGGCTTTGCCTTTGTTGAACGCCTCGCCGCCGCCCTTTCCGTATCTCTCGCCAAGCCGCTGTTTGGCTCGTATCGCGCCGGGGTTAATCGCGGCGAATCCCAGACACTCGTCCTGTGTATGCCGCTTACTTATATGAACCGCAGCGGCTCGGTTATTCGACCGTTGCGGAGACGCTTTGCGTTTGACGAGATCTGTCCGGTTGTCGACAACATGGACCTGCCTCCCGGTGAGATCCGCATGAAAACGCGTGGTAGTGCCTCTACCCATAACGGTATCCGTTCGATCGAAGAGGCTCTCGGAACGCGGGACTTCCCGAGGATCTACATCGGCGTCGGGCGCACGGACGGGGACGTTATCGAACACGTTCTCGGCCCACCGAGTCCTCGCGAGAAAGTCGCGATTGACGATGCAGTCGATCGGCTTGTTAGCGCATTTCTTAGTCCGGAGGAGCGCTCGCTCGCGCAACTGGCAAGTTCCGTAAACGCCCTGAGGTATGCGGAGACAGTTTCCGATGGAAACGTCTGATCCGCTCCTCCAACGCGTTTCTACCGCTCTTTTTGCAGAACTACCACACAGACAATCCCGAATCACGATCGGTGTCTCCGGAGGCAGTGATAGCGCGGCAATCGCCCACATGCTCTCCTTGCTCGCGCCGCTTGCGCTTCAAATCTGCTACGTGAATCACAATCTTCGATCGCCCGACGAGCTCGCCGAGGAGTTTGAGGCCGTCGAATCGCTTGCCGAGATGGTCGACGTAGCGATGGTGCGACGCGATATCGACAAGGAAGAGTTCGAGCGCATTTCTGCATCACGCGGATGGGAAGCTGCCGCGCGGCAACTCAGGTACGATGAGCTCGTCGAGGTCGCACATTCGGGAGACGGCATACTCGTCACGGCGCACCATCAGGACGACGTCGCCGAATGGGCGCTCATGCACATCTTATCGGGTCGATCCGTAATGGGAACGGCGATGGCGATCCCGCGCCGTTCAAAAAGAGTAGCACGCAACGGGCGCGAGGTTTTGCTGATTCGACCCGCACTCGCCCTAACAAAGTTGGAGCTCGCGTCCTACGCCGAGGAAAATCGGCTACCGTTTGTACTAGACCGAACCAACGCCGACGAACGTTTTCGTCGTAACAGAATACGCCATACCGTTCTGCCACAACTCCGAGAGACCTACTCCTCGGTGACCACATCGCTTGCCAACCACGCGACCGAAGTTGCGCTCCTACGGGCCGCCGTTGAAACGATGATTCCCCAAGATCTCGGCGGACGGATTGAAGTCGAGCGGTTCGGCAATATGCCGGAAGCCCTTCGGAACCTCGTTCTCCGTGAAATGGCCTATCGCGTGTCCGCACGTGCCCGCTTGGATTTTGCTCCATTTACTCCGTTGGTTCAGGATCCGTCGGCGTTTACGAACGGCGATTTGATCCGATCGGGAGACGTCGATGCACGTGTGAAAGGCGGCTGGATCGAGCTGTCTCGTGTTGTCCGACGCGATCAAACTGGTTATCTTTTGGTTGTAAACCAGGCGGTTTTCCTGCGCTGGGAGCAGGACGTGGGCATTCGCGCGTTCCCAATGTCGGGGACGACGCAGACTCCGGGTATTTCGATCGGAGTGGTGCACCCGCCGGTAGTCATCCGAACGATACATCCGGGTGATATGATTACACTTGGTAAGCGATCACGACGAGTAACAACGATTGGCGGCAACGCATCCAGCGTGTCCGACCGGGTTGTTATGGAAGACCGCGAGGGCGTTGTGGCGGTGATAAATCGTTACGGCGTGCAAGAGGTTCGTGACGGAACCACGGTGGTGCGAACGGCGGCCGCCGGGCCGGAGTTCGCTCCGCCTTTGTACTTTGAATGTGAGGACGATTCGTAATATGCAGAACAATGATGGTCGGCAGCCGAACGGCGGCAACCAAAACAACAACAACAATAATAACGATAACTTTAACTTCAACTTTCGGAATAACCGGGTTGCATTGATTTTTCTTCTTGCTCTTCTGGGCATGTTTGTGGTGATGCTTTTTTCCAATTCGCAGAGCGGCGGACAGGAAATCCCTTACTCTCAGTTCCTTGGTTATCTCCAGGAAGGACAAGTTCGGTCGGTTCAGATTCTCGATCAGTACGAAATTCAGGGGACGTTGCAGACCGGCGGTGGAGAATCGCGCCAGTTTACGACGAATATCCCGTACTTTGACGATCAATTGATTGTCTTGCTGCGCGAGCAAGGCGTGCAGTTTTCCGGATCGCCGCGACCGGTATCGCCATTCCAAGTACTCCTCGAGTTTCTACCGTGGTTTATCGGGTTTTTCTTTATCTGGTTTATGTTCAGGCAGATCCAGGGGAGCGGCAACCGCGCATTTTCGTTTGGAAAAAGTAAGGCGAAACGATATCTCGATGAGGGAGTAAAGGTTACCTTTGCCGACGTCGCCGGTCAGGCCGAAGCAAAGTACGAGCTCGAAGAAATCGTTGAGTTTCTAAAAAACCCTCAAAAGTTTACGAGGATCGGAGCCAAAATACCGAAAGGTGTTTTACTCGTCGGTATGCCGGGCACCGGTAAGACGCTTCTCGCCAAGGCAAGCGCCGGTGAAGCGGGTGTGTCGTTTTTCCATATGAGCGGCTCCGACTTTGTCGAGATGTTTGTCGGCGTTGGCGCGAGTCGAGTTCGCGACCTTTTTGAGCAGGGGCGCAAGAACGCTCCGTGTATAATCTTTATCGATGAGCTTGATGCGGTCGGACGTACCCGCGGCGCGGGTTACGGTGGCGGTCATGATGAGCGCGAACAAACACTCAATCAGATGCTTGTCGAGATGGACGGGTTTGACACCAAGGACGGAGTTATTGTACTCGCGGCCACAAACCGCCCGGACGTACTCGATCCCGCGATCTTGCGACCGGGTCGATTCGACCGCCAGGTGATGGTCGACATGCCCGATATGACGGAACGCGAGGCGATTCTTCGCGTCCACTGCGCCAAAATACAGCTTGAACCCTCGGTTGACCTCAGCCGTATCGCCCGGGCGACGCCGGGATCGAGTGGCGCCGATCTGGCAAACCTCGTAAACGAAGCTGCACTCTACGCCGCCCGCAAAGACAAAGAGACGGTTGATATCGACGACTTTGAAGAGGCGCGCGACAAGCTTCTGATGGGATTAGCGCGAAAATCGCGAATCATCAACGATGAGGAAAAACTAAAAACCGCGCGACATGAGGCGGGGCACGCGTTGTTGCACTACTATCTCAAAGACGCGGATCCCTTACACAAAGTCACGGTGATTCCTCGTGGCCGCGCCCTGGGAGTCGCTTTCTCGTTGCCCGAACACGACAGCTACAGCAAATCGACCGGATACCTCACGGATCGAATCAAAATAGCCTACGGTGGACACATAGCCGAGAAGATGTTTTACGAAGAGACAACCACAGGTGTCCAAAACGACCTCAAACAGGCAACCGATTTGGCTCGCCGCATGGTTACCGAATGGGGCATGAGCAGACTCGGCGCCGTCTCTTTTGGGCAGGAGGATGAGCCGATCTTCCTAGGCAAAGAGATTGCAACGCACAAGGACTACTCGGAAGCGACCGCCCAGGCGATCGACGCCGAAGTTCGCCACATCCTCGATGAGGCGTACGAGGAGGCGCAAAAAATCCTTACGGAACACCAGGACCAACTCGAGCTTCTGGCGCGGACGCTCGTCGAGCGTGAAACGTTGTCAGATGTCGATGTCCGGGAATTGCTCGGGTTGCCGCTCGCTGATATCCGCTACGATGAGGAGAACGATTCATCGCATGATACCGGGAGTTCCGGTTAGGTACGTGCTCGCACTGATCGCCGTCGCGTTTCTCGCGACGGTATCCGTCGCTGCCCAGGAGGAAGTGTCCTTCTCGGTTGCCGGCGATCTCGTGGACGAGGCGTATCTCGTTCTCGAGAGCGGTGACCGAAGTACGGCGACGGCCCTCGCGGAACGGGCACTCTCAATACAACCAGATCACCCGCGGGCGATGAATTTGGTCGCAACTCTCTTGGAGGACGACCAGGCTGCGACGCTTTATCGCGTTTTTCTACTCGAGTCTTCCGTCGCCAACGGTCTTTCCGATGCTGAACGCGATGGCGCAATTGACGATCTTGTCGCATTGTATCTGCGCACCGGAAGGTCGCAGGAGGCTCGGAACTTGGCCGAACGCGAGATACTACGGCGGGGCGGTCCCGACAACGTCGTTCTCCGCTGGCGGGCTCTCGGTACTGCGCCGGCGATTCCGACCGCGGTTGAGCGAGGCGCGCGAGATAACATTGACCGTCTTGAGGTGCTGTACACCGCCGCACTCCTCGCGGACGGTCCGGCCCGGCGCACGTCGGCATTTCTCCGAACGTTGAGAATGAGCTACCCCGCCGATTTTGACGTTGCCGAGATGGATTGGCGGCGATTTGGCCGGACGAGTCTGGCCGCGCTTGAATGGCTCGAATCTTCGATACACGGGCCGCCGACGGACGAGAGCCTGCTCCGCGCCATTCGCCACATGGCCGTTTACGCATCAAAACCAGCGGTGCAAAGCGATCTGGCGTCACTCTACTACCGTTCGGGCGGTTCGAGTCCGCTGCCGTACGCGCGTTTGCGGGCCAATGGATCAGATTTGGTGGATCCCGAGCTTCGCCAGCGCGCAAACGCCGCGCTGGAGCGTGCGTTCGCTGCCGGGGACAAAGTTGTGGTCGAACTCGTCGCCGAGCAATCGACCGACATTTCACCGAACACACTTTATCTCGACGCCAATCGAAACGGTTTTAACGAGGCTCGGTACGAGTTTGATGCCGGGCGCATCGTCCAATGGGCGCTCGACGATAACGAGGACGGCGCAGTTGAACGACTGATCGTGTTTGGAAACGGCGAGCTATCCGTTCACCAACGTATCGACGATCACATATACGTATACCGATACGTTCGTTATCCGCTTCTCGTGGAACTCCGGCGCTTCGACGTTGGTTTAGCCGACGACGGAGACGACGTGTTTCCTCCCGAACTCCTTCTCGAAGGTCTACGTTGGCGCCCCGCCGAACCGGCTGTTGTTACGCAGCCCGTTGTCGTGGAATCACGCGAGGGAACCCGACGGTCGCTGGAAACCGCGATCTACGCGGCCGGGGACAGGTTCCCGGCGATCGGTCCAACGGTTCGGCTTGTCGCCAGCGGTGATACCGTCCGCTCGTTCGACCGACAACTGCAGAACGCTCGCGCGATCGACGCCGGCGAGATCGAGATCGCCACGAATGAGTTCCGAGAAGAAGGACTGCTTCGATGATTAAGCTTCTTCGTGTCCTGAGCACGATTCTTACGCTGACTCTCGTCTTTGTTGCGTGTACAAGTGTCCCGGAATCGGGAATGGATCCAGGATTTGATCGCGCCGATTTTCTTGTCGAACGGATTGAACGCGCGTTTGAGAATGAGGAGTTTGGCGAAGCGCTTAACCTCAGCGGACGAGGATACGAACGTGGCTTGATCACCGCGGATGAACGGCGCGACTATCTCGACCGCCTCTATGAGGCAGAACTCACGGCAGCGAGTGTCGCCCTCGATCAAAATCGCTTCGAGGATGCGCTTCGGGCGGAGTGGAATGTTCACGTTCTTGCCGATTATCTGGGCTCGATCGACAACGCCGATGTGCGGCTACCGACCGTCGCGTCTCGCGACGAGATACTCTTACGCTACTCGCTCGCTCAGCTCCAGATGGGCGAGGATGTTATCGCCCTCTATCTTTTTCTGCGTCGCGACGCGGTCGGTGACCTGGAACAAGGAACGCTTGTTCAGTTCCTGGAACTTGCCCGTCGATTAAACCATGACGACGCAGTGCGTCGTATCGAAACAGCGCTCCTACGGCTCGAGGTTGACGTTCCCGCGCCGATCTCCGAGGTGGGCGCGGTCGGCGACAGCCCGGCGACGATGCTCAGCGGTACGGTGACGGTGTGGGTAAATCGCGGGATGAGAATCGAGAACGGTGTAGGTTTGCCCGATCGCGTAATCGGTAGCGGTTTTTTTGTCGACCCGCGCGGCTACATTATGACGAACTACCACGTTATTTCGAGTGAAGTCGATCCCGAATACGAAGGTTACTCCCGCTTGTTTGTCAAACTACCGGACCGCCCAGATGAGCGGATCCCCGCTCGCGTCATCGGGTACGACCGGATCTTTGATCTCGCATTGTTAAAAATAGAACGAGACGCGGAGTACGTGTTTTCGTTTAGCGATACGCGACGACTGGAACCCGGTGACCCCGTACTTGCCCTCGGATCGCCCGGCGGTCTTGATAGCACCGTAACCTCCGGCATCGTTTCCGCGGGGGGACGTCGCTTTTTACAGATCGGCGAGGCGATGCAGGTCGATGCCGCCATTAATCCGGGCAACAGCGGTGGACCACTTGTCCTTCCCGACGGGCAAGTCGCCGGTGTTGTTTTTGCCGGGCTCGAGCAATTCGAGGGCGTCAACTTCGCCGTCCCGGCGTACTGGGTACGTCACGCGCTGCCCCACCTTTTTGAAGAGGGAGAAATCGTTCACGCCTGGTTAGGCGTTTCGGTACATCAAGTCGGGCAAGGTCTCGAAGTGATATATGTAGCGCCCGATTCACCTGCCGAACGCGCGGGAGTTGAGGTCGGCGAGATCCTGCGGAGCCTCAACGGCAGGAGCGTAAGCACGATTGCCGAAGCTCAGGACGCGATCATCGCTATGGATATAGGCTATTGGATTCCAAGCGTGTGGGAGCGGGCCCAACCCGAGCTCGTCGTTTCTTCGACTCCGGTGTCCGGCGAGACCGTTGACGGCGTTCTGCCGACACTCGACGTAACGACGGGACAACTCGAGACGGTTGAACGACTTATTGCCCTCGACAGTCGGCCGTACAGTCCAATCGAAGAGGCGCTCGATCGACAATCGATTGAACACCTGTTTCCCGTGCTATTTGGTATGGACGTCGACGATATTTCCGGGGCGCCGTGGGGACCCGACTACGTGATCACCGAGGTATATCCCGGTACCGTCGCCGACGAGTCGAGTCTCTCGGTCGACGATCCGTTTGCGCTGCGCGATTGGCGCGTTGATCGAAACATACGGGCAGCGTTTATCGAGATTATTATCAAGAAGCGTAAGGCTGGATTCCTGGAATCGGGGATGCAGCTCGGCGCCTACCTCGAGACCGATTCCTTTCTATAGTCGCTCCGACCTCGTTACGGCGTTATGTCGAGGGAACATAAGAACGCCAAAACGGGCACGCCGACATCGAATGTACTATAGTGAAATGGTAAGCGAGGTCCTCAATGAGCACGAACGTGAAAGTAGTAAACCTGGAAGGAGAATTTACGCTCCCGCACGCCGATCGATTGGGAAAGCTCGTTCGTGACGCAATCGACCAAAAATCGATGGTGCTCCTCAGTTTATCTCAAACCACCGATATCGACCTCGCCGGAATCCAAGTCATATACGCGTGCCGGCGCTATGCGAATAAAAAAAACCGATCGTTGCACCTAACCGGCGCAATACCGGAGATAGTTGCCCGTCGTCTCTATCAGGGCGGCTTTACCCACGATATACACCGCGATGGAAGAGATCTCGATCAGCGACTCGTCGAATTTGAAGAGGTGGGCAATGCTTGACGGCTTTCAGGAGAGTTTTCGCGAAGAGGCCTACGAACTGCTGACCGGGCTTGAGGATAGTCTCCTCGAACTCGAAGATAACCCCGATGATCGAGATACCATTTCGGCGGTCTTCCGGTCTATGCACACGATTAAAGGATCCGCAGCGATGTTCGGTTTTGATCGGATATCGGAGTTTACTCATCATGTCGAAACGATGCTCGACGACGTCCGCAACGGTCGCCTTGCTGTCTCGCGGACGCTTATCGATCTGACCTTGGAGTGTCGCGATCATATCCGCGGGATGTTGGACGACCCCGACGAGGTAACGCACGAAACCGTTTCGTCCGAGCTTATCAAGCGTCTCAATAGCGAAATGAAACCCGGTAACGGGAACAAGGAACCACTAATTGTGGACCAGCCGATCACGACCGAGGCGATTGGCGGTGTTGAAACCTCTGAGCCCGATGGCGCGGTAAAGGAGCCCGTTGAAGAAGCTCAGCCGACGACGCGGACCTGGCATATCGCGTTTCGACCGTTTGAAAACGTGCTGGTAAATGGTACAAATCCGCTCCTGTTGATCGCCGAGCTCCACGAGCTCGGCGAATGCTCGACGGTCGCATCGACCGAGCGCATTGGTAGCATCGACGAGACCGAGGTGAGCAATGCTCTCGTTTCCTGGGATATCTTTCTTACGACCGATAAACCCCGATCAGCGATCGAAGAAGTGTTTTTATTTGTCGACGGACAATGCGATCTGACGTTCCGTCTCGTCGACGAGATCGATTTTTCCGACGACGAGGAGAGTACGAAGCGCATCGGGCAGATCCTTGTCGAGCGGGGCGTAATCGATGCAGCCGTCGTCGAGCATGCCGCTGCGCAACAGAAGCGAATTGGTCAGGTGCTCGTTAACGAGGGCGTTGACGCCCACGAGGTCGAGAGCGCACTTCAGGAGCAGGAACATGTACGCCGGACGCGTCAAAAAGCTCAGAGCGAAGCGGCGGCCTCGAGCATCCGCGTCCACTCCGAGAAGTTGGACGATCTTGTCGATCTCGTCGGTGAGCTCGTGACGTTACAGGCTCGACTGGGTCAGACCGTCTCGGCCGATTCCGGCGGCACGCTGCAAACGATCGCCGAGAACTTTGACCGACTGATCTCCGAACTGCGTGACCATACGATGAGTATAAGAATGATCCCGATCTCTACCTCGTTTTCGCGTTTCCGGCGCCTTGTACGCGACTTGTCACGCGAACTCGGAAAGGACGTCGAACTCCGCACTGAGGGTGGAGAAACGGAGTTGGATAAGACCGTTATCGAGCGTTTGCACGATCCACTGGTCCACGTTATCCGCAACAGCGTGGACCACGGACTCGAAAGCCCCGACGAGCGCAAAGACGCCGGCAAGCCGACGACCGGTACGGTATCGCTTATCGCGCGTCACGTCGGGGCGAGCGTCGAGGTTCGCGTCGTTGACGACGGTAAGGGTCTCGACGTCGATAAAGTGCGGGACCGGGCGATCGCGCGCGGGCTCGTTCCCAAGGACGCGGAGTTGAGCGATCAGGAGGTCGTCGACCTCGTCTTTCAGCCGGGTTTTTCGACCGCACAGTCGGTTACAACCGTTTCTGGTCGCGGCGTTGGAATGGACGTCGTCCGCAAGAACCTGGAAAAGATCGGCGGTACGGTTTCGATCCAGTCGGTACGCGGAGAAGGAACCAGCATCGTTATGTCGATACCGCTGACGCTGGCGATAATTGACGGGCTCCTCGTCCGAATTGCCGATGAGCGCTTTGTTGTACCGCTGTCGAACGTCGAGGAATGTATTGAATACCATGGCGACATAAATCGTTCCGAGATGGTCACCAACCGTGGCGAGCTCCTGCCCGTTGTAGATCTTCGGACTGAGTTTGCCGTAACCGGCGACCGTCCCGAACTCGAACAGGCGGTCGTTGTAGATACCGGTATCGGCAGAGTCGGATTTGTCGTTGATGCGGTCATCGGCGATCACCAGACAGTTATCAAGAATCTCGGTCGCCTCTACAGCGGCGTCGACACGGTGAGCGGCGCGACGATCCTCGGCGATGGATCGGTCGCGTTGATTCTGGACGTCCAGAAATTGGTGATGGGAAGGAATCATGCAGCTCGCCGCGCTTAGTGAATCCCAATTTCGTCGTCTAAGTACGTTTATCGAGACTGAAGTCGGCATCAAAATGCCCGACAACAAACGGATAATGCTCGAAAGCCGTTTGCGTAAACGGCTTCGGGCGCTGTCGATCGAGTCGTTTGACCAGTACGTCGATTTTGTGTTTTCCGCTCACGGCGACGAAATCATCCATATGATCGACGTCGTGACGACCAACAAAACCGACTTTTTTCGTGAACCACAGCATTTTTCCTTTCTTCGATCGCAGGTTCTTCCGACCGCGCGGACAAAGGGCTGGGGCTACGGGGAGAAGTTCAAAGTGTGGTCGTCCGCATCGTCGACGGGTGAAGAGGCATATACGCTCGCGATCGTTTTAGCTGAATATGCCCGCGAAAATCCGGGCTTCGACTTTCGGATTCTCGGGACCGATATTTCAACCGCGGTACTCGACGCTGCGCGTAAGGGAGTGTACCGAGCGGATCGGGTTGAGTCGGTCGACATGGCGCTTCGTCGCCGTTATTTCTTGCGGAGTCGCGACCGAGCGTCCGATCTGGTCCGGGTCCGGGCCGACCTACGGAAGCGTGCCCAGTTTCATCGTCTCAACCTTATGAACGAGCGATACCCGATTCGCGATAGGTTTCATGTCATCTTCTGCCGGAATGTGATCATTTATTTTGAACGTCCGCGACAGGTCGAGTTGCTTCAACGTCTCTACGATCACCTGCTGCCGGGAGGGTTTCTTTTTCTCGGTCACTCTGAATCTCTCGCGGGGATGACGCTCCCGGTCCAGAGTGTTGCGCCGACGATTTATCAACGCGTGGAGTAGATGATGAAGGTTGAAAATCCGATCAAAATCATGATCGTCGACGACTCGGCCGTCGTTCGCCAGACGCTCACACGTCTGTTCGAAGACGAGCCGGAGTTCGAGGTTGTGGCGACCGCCGCGGATCCGTACATCGCCGCCAAGAAACTGACGTCCGTAGTTCCCGACGTGATGACCTTGGACATCGAAATGCCGAGAATGGACGGCCTGAGTTTTCTCCGGCATCTCATGTCGCAGCATCCACTGCCCGTCGTGGTCTGCTCGTCTGTTGCGGAATCGGGATCGGCGAATGCCTTGACTGCTTTAGAATACGGTGCGTGCGAAATTGTCGAGAAGCCAAAAATGGGCACCAAGGAGTTTCTCGAGGAATCGAAAGTTCGCGTGTTTGATGCGGTACGCGCGGCGTTCGCCAGCCGTTACGGCGTGCGTAAGCTGCCGGTTTCGCCTCGTTCGAGTACATCGTCGCGCCCGCGCAACTCGACAACCCAGGTCAGCTCCGGAGAGCGCTCGGTACAGCCCAAACACTCCGCCGACGTCATCTTGCCGCCCGGCGACGGCCGGCGCGTTCCGGAGACGACGGATAAGGTAATCTGTATCGGCGCGTCGACCGGCGGGACGGAAGCGCTCAGGGTCGTCCTTGAGTCGATGCCGTTGAACGCCCCGGGTATCGTCATCGTGCAGCACATGCCCGAGCACTTTACCGCCGCATTTGCCCGTCGACTCAACGATATATGTGAGATTACGATCAAAGAAGCCGAATCAAACGACTCGGTCGTCACCGGTCATGCGCTTATCGCCCCCGGAAACAAACACGTTCTCCTCAAACGAAGTGGGGCGCGATTCTACGTCGACGTTATTGAGGGCCCACTCGTGAGCCGACATCGCCCATCCGTGGACGTGCTGTTTCGATCCGCGTCTCGTTTTGCGGGACGCAATGCGATTGGAGTCATCATGACGGGGATGGGTGATGACGGGGCGCAAGGTCTAAAGGAAATGCACGACGGAGGATCGTGGACGGTCGCCCAAGACGAAGAGAGCTGTATCGTCTTTGGAATGCCGAACGAGGCGATCAAGAAGGGTGCGGTCGACAAGGTCGTCTCGCTTGCCGCAATTGGACCAACCGTCCTCAACCACCTGGGAGTCAATGCGTCAACAAGTACTGATCGTTGAAGACGAAAGCATCGTCGCTCTTGATCTCCAGAGTCGGCTTACGACGCTCGGTTTTACGGTCGTTGGAATAGCCAAAAGCGGAGATGTTGCTCTTCGATACGCTCACGAACGAAAACCGGACATCGTCCTCATGGACATTCAACTCACCGGCTCCCTCGACGGTATCGAGACCGCCCGACGTCTGCGAGAGACACTTCAGATCCCCGTAGTCTTTCTTACCGCGTACTCCGATCAAGAAAGCATCGATCGCGCCAAGGCGAGTGACGCGTTTGGCTATCTCCTCAAGCCATTTCAAGAACGCGAGCTGATAATTGCTATTGAGCTCGCCATATACAAGTTTGCCGTCGAACAAGAGCGTCGACGAAATCGCTTGATTCTCGATACGACGCTCAACGGCATAAACGACGGGATCATCTCCACGGACCAAGATGAATGTATCCTGTTTGCCAATACGGCGTCCGAACAGATGCTCGGAATCAGCGGAAATGACTTGCGCGGCCGCCCGCTCAAAGAAATTGTTCGGCTTATCCCGATTGACGACGGAGAAGGTTATACGCGGGCGGGGGATTCGTGGTTCTATCTCGATCGTCCGGACGGCATACGCCTCGAGGTTGAGGTCAAGCAATATACGATATCGTCGAAAGGACCTGGTCCGACGGGAATTACGGTACTTCAGGATGTCTCGGTGTGGCGTCGGTATCGACGGACACTCGTCGAATCGCGAAACGCCGCCGAAGCCGCGGCGCGGGCAAAAAGTGTTTTTATTTCCAAGATGAGCCACGAGCTCCGTACGCCGTTGAACGGGATTATGGGGATGGCCGACCTCACCCTTGAGGAAGGTGTGTCGGACATCGTCCGTGAGTATGTTGGTATTCTCAGAGAATCGACCGCGAATCTGGTTGGTCTCGTCGACGACATCCTGCAAAGCGCCCAGGCCGAGAGCGACGTCGCCCAGTCGGAGTCTTTTTCTCCCGAGAATTTGATTGAGACGGTGGTCCGCGGCCACGCGTTTGAAGTACATCGTCGGGGGATTCGTCTCATCCTGAGGAGTGACCCTACGCTTCCCAAGGTGCTTTCGGCTGATCCGCGGATGATCGGTAGGATTCTCGAAAAACTACTGTCAAATGCGATCAAATTCACGAGTTCAGGGCATATTGAGGTCCAAACGACCTATCTGGAGCCCAACACAAGCGGTGAACTGACGGGTGAGGACGTACACACAATTTTTCCGTGCCCGACGGAGACGACGGCGCCGCGGGTGAACCTCGCGGTTTCCGACACCGGTATGGGAATTCCTCCCGGAAAGCGCGACGAGATTTTTGGCGGATTTGTAAAACTCGACGAAGGCCTAAATCGGCAAACTGAGGGTGCCGGCCTGGGACTGGCGATCGTCCGGCAACTGGCCGAGAGTCTCGGGGCCGGTCTTGGTTTTACATCCGACGGCGTTTCCGGAACAACCTTCTACGTCGAGATTCCGGTCTGGCCGATTGACGACGAACGCATTTCTATTGTGCCCGAAGTTCAGGAGAGTTCGACGATCGCGGAGATCATGTACACCGACGACCGACTGATTGCGCGGGCATTCGAACCGCATCTCCGGAACTACGGGGTTGAGCTCGTTCTCTCAACGCCGGCGCAAATAGTCGAGTTAGTAGACGCCGCGAGTGACCCGGACCGAGTGAGAGTTGTGCTTAGCGCCGTCGGTGTCGCTGAGATAGCGGAAACGGCTGGATTTGAAGGTCGGTCGGAGAGTAATCCACTGGTCTCGGTCGAGACCTTTGCCGAGAACGGTGATAGATTTTCAGACATTGGTGGCCTGGCCCGATTCAAGGAACCGCTTACGGCTTCTACGATTCGAAAAATCATCGCCTCCGCGTGGGATACGTCCGACCGTACGGCGAGCCAAACCACCCAAAATGGATTGGCGCAACTACGATCGGACGTTGATCGGATCGTCGGGGCTGAGCGCCATCTTGTCGGCCCACGTTTACGTGAGCTCCGTGATTCGACGACCGATCATGATTTAAAGGAGATTCTGTTCAGGCTCTCTATCGCGTACCAGCGTGGAGATACGGAGCGTGTCGAGCGCATCCGTGGGCAGCTTTTGCATTATCTACCCCGTCGATAGGAAGGTGATGAAGTATGCGTGTCCTAATCGTTGAAGACGATTTTGCAAGCCGTCGAATACTACAAGCGATTCTCGAAGACCGCGTGCGCTGCGATGTCGTCGTCGACGGTCAGGAAGCGATCGACGCGTTTCGGATATCGCTGGAAGAAAACGACAGGTACGACTGTATTTTACTCGATATAATGATGCCGAATATCGATGGCCAGGAGGCGCTTAAAGAGATCCGGCGCCACGAATCTGAGGTCGGTATTCGTGAAACGGACGGGGTAAAAGTGATCATGACAAGCGCCTTGCAGGATCCAAAAAACGTCGTAAACGCCTACTACGACGGCCTTGCCGACGCTTACATGGTAAAGCCTATTGAGAAGGAGAAGCTGATTGCCGAGCTCGCCCATCTCGGATTCGATATCAACGAACATAGATAAGCACGACAAAGAGTCGATCCTCATCGTCGAGGACGAGCAGATCGTCGCGTTGGATATGGGCGCCCGATTGGAGCGGATGGGCTACGATGTACCCGAGCCCTTTTCCAGTGCAGAAGACGCTTTGGCTTTTCTCGAGTCGGGTACCGCACAAATCGACTGCGTGTTGATGGATATCAACCTCCAGGGCGACATGGACGGTGTCTCAGCTGCAAATATCGTCCGTGAAAAGTGGAACATACCCGTCATTATCATCACCGCGTACGCTGACGAGACAACCGTGCAGCGCGCGAAAGCGTCAGAGCCCTTCGCCTATATAATCAAGCCGTTTAACGATCGCGAGCTGCGAACATCGATAGTTATTTCGCTATATCGGCACGCAATGGAGAGACGCCTGCAGGTTCGAGAGCGATTGCTTTCGGGCATTCTGGGATCGATAGACAGTGGGGTGATCGTGAGTAGCGGCAACGGGACGGTTGCGTTCGCAAACCGACTCGCCGGTGAGATAATCGACGCCTCGATTTCGCCGGGAGTTCCGCTCGCTCGGTCTATACCGGTCGAGATCCTCATAAAGGCCAGAAGCGAGCCGTCGACTCGTTGGACGCTGGATCGTTTAGGAGGCGGAGCAAAGACGATCGAAATCTCCGCCCATCACCTTCAAGGTCTTGACGCCGGAGCCGTCGATGAGTTTGTTAACGGCGAAGTGTGGGTGCTCAACGATATCACACAGCGCTTGGCGGACGAGAAGGCGCTCCGGCGCAAGGATGAGCAGCTGGCCCTCGCCGAGAAGATGGACGCGGTTGGACGCATTTCCGGCGGACTGGCTCACGATTTCAACAACCTGGTGACGATCATGATGGGATATGCCCGCTTAGCCCTCGACGACATCGCTCGCGGTCGAACTGTCGATGAGATCGGTAAAAAAGTTGAAGGAGTTCACGAGACCGCGCGACGATCCGCCGCGCTGACCCGGCAACTGCTCGCATTTTCCCGAATCGAAGTCTCCAGCTCGGCAGTCGTAGAGCTCGACGAGGAAGTTCGGGGTGGAACAACACTCGTTAAGGGTATCGTGCCGGAGAACATTTCGATCGAATACATCCTTCACGCCCCGGATACTTTTGTTCGCGTCGATCCCGGTCGTCTCGAACAAATCGTCGTCAATCTTATCCTCAATGCACGCGATGCGATGCCCGACGGCGGGAGCATCCGCCTCTCGACTGAGATTGCCCGTTTCGAGGCGCCGATAGACCTGTACGTCCGAAGGTTGGAGCCCGGCACC
Organism: Alkalispirochaeta sp.; assembly: GCA_965601745.1. GTDB lineage: Bacteria > Spirochaetota > Spirochaetia > DSM-27196 > Alkalispirochaetaceae. The sequence goes on along the minus strand of OZ271836.1, from coordinate 1,431,369 downwards.
TATCTTCGCCTGGACATCGGGGACTCCGGTGACGGGATCGACCCCGTGCTTCTTCCGTACATATTTGAACCGTTTTACAGCACAAAAGAGCGGTATCGCGGCAGCGGATTTGGGTTGGCCACCGTATACGCTTCAGTGGAAGACGCGGGCGGCGCCATTTCGATTCACAGCACGATCGGCCAGGGGACGACGTTTTCGGTTTTCTTTCCGGTTGTCGACGGCGAATCAAATACTCCCGTTGTCGATCGCGCCGTCGATGAGCGCGTCTCGGGAACCGAAGCCGTACTCGTTGTGCAGGAAGAGGCCGGCGTGCGCCGACTTATCTCTCGCGTCTTGCAGGACCATGGATATCGGACCACCGCGGCCAGGTCAGTCGGTGATGGTCTTCTGTTGATCGAAAAGGTCCCGGGTTTTGCCGCCGTCGTTACCGATCGCTCGGCACCGTACCTTACGGTCGCGGAGATCGTAGCGCGATTTCGCACCTCTTCTCAAAACGCCCTTGCCGTGATCTATACCGCTGTCGGCGAAATCGATAGCGCGGGCCAGGACGCGACGTTAATCAAGCCGTTCGAGACTCCGGAGCTACTCACGACGGTCCGAGCGGCGATCGATCGCTGCTTGAACTCGCGCATGACCCTATAGTACAACAGCGCACATGACCCAGGACAGAACGCGGAACTTTTGCATCATTGCCCACATAGACCACGGTAAGTCGACGCTCGCGGACCGCTTTATTCAGTTGAGCAACGTTGTGCAGGACCGGGATTTTCAGGATCAGATTCTCGATTCAATGGAAATAGAGCGGGAACGCGGAATTACGATCAAGAGCCAGGCAGTGACACTGCCGATTGAGATCGACGGGAGCGAATACTATCTCAACCTCGTTGATACTCCCGGGCACGTCGATTTTTCGTACGAGGTTTCGCGGGCGATTTCCTCCTGCGAAGGCGCGATCTTACTCGTTGATGCGGCACAAGGCGTCGAAGCACAAACCTTGAGCAATCTGTTTTTGGCGATGGAACACGATCTCGCGATCGTTCCCGTTCTCAACAAGATAGATTTGCCCGCGGCTGACATAGATGCGTCGTTGCATCAGATCGAACACGATCTCGGTCTGGACCCGGAGGACGTAATTTTGGTAAGCGGGAAAACCGGTCAGGGGGTGACGGAACTCCTGCGCAGCTTGATCGATCGCGTACCCGCGCCGGTCGGAGAGACCACGGCACCGCTTCGCGGATTGATATTCGACAGTCACTACGACCCATATCGCGGCGTCATCGTCCACATACGGATTTTCGACGGTGAGGTTCGTCCGGGCGATACGATCGAGATCTGGTCGAGCGGCGCGACGTACGATGTCGAGGAGGCCGGGCGGTTCAAAATTACGCTGGAGAAATCGACGGTGCTTCAAGCGGGTGATGTCGGCTATATAATCGCAGGAATCAAGACGATTCGCGACGTCCGCGTCGGCGACACGGTTACTCAACACAACAATCGATGTTCTGCACCGCTTCCCGGTTTTCGAGACGTAAAACCGGTCGTTTTTTCGTCGATCTATCCCGTCGATACAAACGAGTACCCCGATTTGCTCCGGGCAATGGACAAGTTGAAGCTCAACGACGCATCTCTCGTCTTTGAAAAAGACAACTCAGTAGCCCTGGGATTCGGATTTAGATGCGGATTTCTTGGAATGCTACACCTTGAGGTCGTTCAGGAACGTCTGGAGCGCGAGTTTAACTTAAACATCGTCATTACGGCGCCGTCCGTTCAATACAAAATCGAAATGAACGACGGTACGGTCCTCGAGATCGACAATCCGACCGAGTACCCGGATCAGGGCGGGATAAAAACCGCGTTTGAGCCGTACATTCAAGCGTCGATCATCACGCCGGACTCGTATTTGGGTCCGATGATGACGCTGTGCAACGATAAGCGGGGCGTTCAGAAGAATCTCGTCTACCTCGATACGTCGAGGGTCGAGCTGATCTACGAGATGCCACTCGCGGAAGTGCTTTTTGATTTTTATGACAACCTCAAGTCACTGTCGCGGGGATACGCGTCTTTCGACTACGAGATGCTCGATTACCGTGCTGTCGAGCTTGTTCGCCTTGATATTCTCGTAAACGGGAAACCTGTCGATGCCTTGTCGATGCTTGTATTCCGCGGAAATGCCGAACATCGTGCGCGGGCGGCGTGCAAACAGCTACGGAATGAAATTCCGCGCCAGCAGTTCAAGATACCGATTCAGGGCGCCATCGGCGGAACGATAATCTCGCGGGAGACGATATCGGCTCTACGCAAAGACGTTACTGCAAAGTGCTACGGCGGCGATATATCTCGTAAACGAAAACTCCTTGAGAAACAAAAAGAGGGCAAGAAGCGGATGAAGACCGTCGGTAATGTCGATATCCCGCAGTCCGCGTTTTTGTCCGTCCTCCGGGGAAGCCCCGAAGAATAGACTGCGCATTGATTGACTACCGTGCGTCGTGACCGACGATACGTTCAAGACGACGCCGGTAATCGCGTAGAATCGGCGCAATTCGACCGATTTGCGCGAGAAACCAGGCGCGGCGTACCGTCATAAGCGGCCATTGGGGTAGATCGCGTAGGACAAAGTCGAGCCCGGCGTCCCAGTGCAGATCGCCCCGACCGTAAAGGGCGGCGTTGAGTTTGTCTTCCTGGGTCCGTATGCGTTGGAGCAACGCCAGCAGCCCCGCCTCGTTTCCATCGATCGCGGTTGTAAGGTGCGATATACCGTCGTTATCGGAGTTTGCAGAGTCTGGTGCGCCGATGGTTTTTCTTCCGCTCGCCTCATAGCGGCGTATTTCTATAATTGCCCGTTTCGCGCTTATCGGCGAGAAACCGGCGTCGAGCGCGGGCGCCTCCAACCGGTAGAGACCGATCTTTTTTTCTGCGCCGACGAGATCGCGAAGTTGAGCGGCGTGGTCGGCCAGGACACGATCAGCGTTCTCGCCCGTTTGGCCGGAGACCGCCACCGTCGGTCGTGCCTCGGTTTCCTCAAATCCATCCCGGCGTCGAAGACGCGTCATCGCGAGCCGCAGGTGTCGGTCGATTGCGCTTCCGCGGGCGTGGGTCAACGGCTTCTTGTACCGGAACTCGATTCCGACGCTGATAATCCGTTTGACTCCGGGGATGCCAAGGAGAAACGCGACGAGCGACGGCGCGACGGATCCGCGCGGTGCAAAAATGGGCGTGCGGCCGACAAGGGCGCGCAAAGCCGTATCGGTAAAAAAGCCGACATCGGCGAATCGCGTGAGAAACACGAAGCGCCGCTCCGCTCGGAAACGACGGAGGACGCTCGGATGAACGGTGAGGTCGGCGGCGACGAGACATCTCGACCAGTGCCACGGGACAAAGTCGCGCGCGTTTACGATCTGTCCATCCATCGCCCAGATTATGTCAGGCTCAACGTTTAGTCTGGCAAGAAGGGGAAGCGCCGTGTCCAACGCGATCAGCGTGATCCTCTTTCGATGATCTCGATCTATGATCTGTAACCATTCGTGATATCGATCCAATCCGGGGCCGGCACCGACAATCACAACCGAAGATCCAATCCGATGAACCAGCCGGTCGACGGATTGCGCGCTCTGCTTGACGTTTCGCGTGAGATTAATGACCCAGCGATGACCAAGGCGCAACTCGGTGGCGCGATTGCGCCAGAACCGTTCCACTTCGGCGATCAGGAGCTGCTCGATGTCGCGATACGCTTTGCGGTGCGGATTCACCGCTGCACTCAAGGTGAGGAGTCGTACGCGGCGAATCGCAAGGCGAGCGATAAGCGGCCGGGCGTTCCTTGTCGCGATGGAAACGTCGGTCGCGGTCTTGAGACGAGCGGATCGCGGAATCTCCGACCGCGGATCATCAAAAAGAGCTTTTAGTCGCGGCTCCAACTCAACGCCCAGCACGGCAACGCTCGGGTCGGTCAGTAGATCACTGAGTCCGTAACCGAGAAGGGGAGAACAGGCGATTATTAACGTCTGGGATTGGATCGACGACCGGATACCGTGTATGCGGGATTGTTGTGATCGACGCGGATCGTTGCCGGCGAGAAGTCTCCCGTCCAGCGAGAGGGCGACGCCGTCGTCGCCCTGCGGATCGGTCGTGCGATCCGCCGCCATCTCGCCTAGTTGCCGGTGCCGACCACGTATCGGTTAAACGACTCGGCGAATCTGTCGTCGAGACGATCCTGTATTACGTACGCCGTCTCGATGTCATCGGCAGTAAATCGCTGGACGATCGTGTCGTAAAAATCGCTGACAAAAGAGACTTCCGTATCGGGTGCTTCGCGTTCCTCGATCAGACGCATAACGATCACGGAAGACCGAAGAACGATCGGCTCACTCAGCTCGTCTTCATTCAACGAAAACGCGGCGAGCAGGAAATCATCCCGAAAGGCTGCATCGTTAAAATCGTCAAAACCGGGTGCTCGAACCGATTGAAACAACTGGAGATTGCCGTAGTTGATCGGGAAAAAACCGGTGTCGACCGTTTCGCGATCGAACTCCTCGACCGCAGTCTCAAAATCGGACTCGTTGGTCCGCTGGATAAACGAATCCGCGGCGACGCGAGTAAAGTCCTGGATACGGCCCTGCTCGTAGATGTCCAGGTAACTGCGGACCTCAGCGAGTAACTCCTCATCAGGTTCCGGCGTCGCGCGATCTTCGTACGAGACCGGATCCTCAAGCGCGTAGTAGAACGACCATCCTGATGTGGTTTCAACGACGGAACTCGTGCTGCCCTCAGTAAGATCAAGGAGAGGCGTCAGGTCCGCTTCATCGACCAGCTCCCGTCCGATCTCATGGGACCATGCCGCCCCAATCTCTCCGCCCTGATCGGCATAGAAGTCCCGCGAATAGGTTCGGGCGAGGTCCGCGACCGGCTCACCGGTGATTACGCGCTCCCGAATCTGCTCAGCCTCGTCCTGTTCGGCGAGCGAGATGACGACGAGGTTCAAGAGCGAAAACAGTTCGGGATTCTCTTTGCCAAAGGAAATGACCTCTTCATCGGGAAAATCGGCAAAAGGAAAGCGTACAATCTGAAACGATCTCTGGGGTCCCGACATAGACGCGACAAACTCCCGCTCCGTATCCGTCGACGGTACGCTACCCAGGACGTCCTCGATAAACTGGTTAAACAACTCGCTTTCGCGGTGAAAGGTACGCAGACTGAACAACTCCTGGTTGGACACGCTGCGATATTCATCTGCGTCAAAGCGACCGTTTACGAGAAATCGGGGATCCTGCGCTATGAGTTCGTCCACTCGAGCCTCGGTAACACGTGCGTCGCTCCGCCCGATCTGTCGCAGGATCGCAACGTGTAATACGGTCCGGTTAAACGCCTCACGCCACGCAAGTCGAAGTTGAAGCTCCAAATTTACGCCGTCACCTTGATCACGCAGGGACTGGGCGATTACTTGGTATTGGCGCGCAAAGAAGTTTCGCGGTTGATACTCAATATCCTCTCCGTCATAACGACCAAATACGAGTCGTTGCGATCCGACCGTAGAGGTGGCGACGGGTGCCCCGATAAACGTGACGACGACGATAACGAGAATCACCAGACTTCCGATGTACAACCACCGGTTGCGTAGTTTGTGGGGGTGCTTATCGCTCTGTTTGGATTCTGCCATTGGGTCGCGTATTTCCTTCCGACGAGTATTCGATTTGAGGAAAGACGCTACCACGCGCCTCCATTGCTGTCAATTAACGGGGTTGACCGGAACCGACGCCTTTGGTATCGTCTGCGCCATATTCGGGCTGTAGCGCAGGGGCTAGCGCGCGCCGTTCGGGACGGTGAGGTCGGAGGTTCAAATCCTCTCAGCCCGACAACTTTTAACGGTGAGCCCTGTCGTGCTCACCGTTTTTTATTCCCCAAAGTATCATCGTACCTTAACTTCCACGGCTCTTATGCCGACTCTCTAAACGGAAGACGTACATGAGGACTACAACAACGTTTATCCTATTCTTTGCGCTTGCGGTTGCTCTTCTCCCCGCTGAGTCTCGTACGCATGAGGTCGCGGACGGCGACACCTTATACTCGATCGCGCGTCGGTATTCCACGTCGGTCGATGTACTGCTCGAAGCCAATAACATTGCGGCTCCCGATGTGCTGATACCCGGGACGATTTTGACGATTCCGAATCGCTACGTCGTACAGGCAGGAGACACGCTTTACGGGATTGCCAGAAGATTTAGTACCGACGTAGATCAACTACGCCGCCTTAACGATATCGATGGAAGCTCGATTCGCGTCGGCCAATCGCTATTGGTTCCACGCTCGGGACCGACCGAACAGCCGGCTCCGGAGCGACCGATCCCGGTTGCCGTCACCAGACCGCCCGGGCCACTCGATTTTGCCGGTGGAGGAGCGTGGCCGGTGGCCGGTGAACGCCTTACGATGGACGGCAAGTTACCGGGCGTACTGATTCGTGCCGACCTCGGTACACCCGTGCAGGCGATCTCGACAGGACGGGTTGTCTACGCAGGGCCTCATTCAAGCTTTGGAAATGTCGTTTTAGTTCAGACTGGCCAGGGTTACGTGTACGTATACGGTGGCCAGGAGTCCATAGTTGTCGAAGTCGGGGACAGCATCGACGCCGGCGCTGTCATTGGCGCGGTCGGATTCTCGCCATCCGAGGGGTCGGCGGCGCTGTATTTCTCCGTTTGGCGTAACAACTCCTTTGTAGATCCAGAAACTGCTCCTCGCGGATAGGAAATTTATTAGTTTGCGAGCAAATTCCATCTCCGTGTGTTAGACTTTACGATCGAGTAGTAAAAAAGTGTTCGGGGGCGGAATGGACAGATCAAATTACGAGGAATACTCCGAGGTTAGGACAAAGCGGGCGTCGACAACAGATCTTTCTGATCCGTACGAGATGGAAGCCGATCCACTTGCATTTTATCTTCGCCAGATATCTCGTTATCCGTTGCTTTCAGTAACGGACGAGCAGCAGATCGGTAAAGAAATCCAGGACCTCCGTAAGCAAGTCTCATCAGCGGATGAGGACAACCGTCTCGAGTTTGAAGATCAACTTCGGCGATGCAAGACGCGAATGATCAACTCCAACCTGCGTCTTGTGGTTTCGATCGCTAAAAAATACCAGCACAGAGGTCTGTCGCTTCTCGACCTGATAGATGAGGGTAATATCGGCCTTATCGAGGCTGTCGAGCGTTTTGACTACACCAAAGGTTGTCGGTTTTCGACCTACGGGACGTGGTGGATTCGTCAAGCGATTATCAAGAGTTTGGCGGACAAGGGCCGCGTCATTCGGATTCCTGTCCACATGCTCAACACGATCAAAAAGTGTTTCTACGTTGCCAAGCACCTGACCCAGGAACTCGGACGCGATCCGGAAGTATCCGAGATCTCGTCATACATGAACATTCCGGAACATCGGGTCGAAGAAATACAACGTCTCTCGCAGGATACGACCTCTTTGGACATACCGATAGACGACGAGAACTCGACCCGTTTATCAGATTTGATCGAGGACGATATTCAGGCTCAGCCGTTTGACGTCGTTTTTGATCTAACGCTTCAGGATACGATCGACGAGGTTCTCGCGCAGTTGAGCGAACGGGAAATGCGCATTATCAAGCTGCGGTTTGGCCTCGGTGGTGAGGGTCCCTATACTCTCGAAGAAACCGGCAGCTTTCTCGGCATTACGCGAGAGCGCGTCCGTCAAATCCAGGAAAAAGCGCTTGTCAAGTTACGAGAGAACGAAGTAATCCGGGACTTGCGAAACCAGTACTAGCGCGAGTCGATGTCGGGCAGATCGGTTCGTACCGCCACCGGCGACGACGGTACCTCGAACAGCGGCGACGGACGGCGCCGAAAAAAAAGCGATCCCATATTCTACGCCCTCGGCTCGATTGACGAGCTTCACGCGTCCCTCGGCGTGGTACGTGCCCACCTGATTAACAGCGAACAGTTTTCCGAAGTCGTCGACTGTATCTATCAGCTCGAGTCAGACTGCTTAACCGCCGGCGGAGTAATCTCGCAGTCATCGCGTCGCGACCATACGAGCGATCCGATCGAGGCGATCGTCGCCGATGCCGAAAAGGCTCTCGAACGTTGGGAGGAGACAATTCCTCCGATGGTTGGATTTGCCATTTCCGGAAAGAACGTCGCATCGGCCGAGCTCGATCGAGCACGAACGGTCGCTCGTCGCGCGGAACGGGACGTAGTCGCATATCTGGGCACCGGCGATCACCTGCTCAGTCGCTGGTTGAACACCGTGAGCGACCTCCTCTTTGTTCTATCGCGCGTGTGCGAAGATTAGGGCCCCGTTAACCGACGTCCGTTCGATAGGCGAATATCCCACTCGATCATCTTGTCGTCGTGAAAAAGCATTTCCGATTCGATACGTACTCCGGCGAGAGCCTGAGGAAGCCAATACCGATCGTCTTCCCACATTTCTTCAAATGGAATGTCGTCTATCGAGATCCAAAGCGGGATCGCCTCTGCGGTTTCGCAAAGCTCGCCGGAATACTTGGTGGCGACAAAGACATACACTTTTAGCGTGTAACCGTCGACAAAGGCAAAACGAAGTACACCGCGGAGAACAAGATCAGCGGGGACTATCCCAACTTCCTCTTGTGTTTCACGAACTGCCGCGTTAAACGGCGTCTCACCCGGGTCGCATTTTCCTCCCGGCCCGTTGATTTTGCCCGCACCGAGGCCCCTTTTTTTTCGAATGAGAAGTATGTTCCGGCCGTCTCTCACAAAGCAAAGTACGGCGGTGTCTTGAGGTGTGAAATTCGTCCAGTCAAAGCGATAGGCGTCGTTCATGCGACGCACCCTAACATTGGACGCGGTTCCATGAAAATGATACGATGGGCACCATGGGGCGTTTCGCGACGCCTCGTGTATAAACAACCCCACATAAAGGATGTAGTAGGTATGCTTGGTTTTGTTGCAATCGCCGTAGTCGGCGCGCTTGGTTTCGCCGCAATAAACTACGCGCAAGTCAAAAAAATGGACACCGGAACCGAGTTAATGGTCGAACTCGCGGGTGCTATCCAAGAAGGCGCGGACGCGTTTATCCGTCACGAGTACAAGATCATTTTCTCTATCGCTATCGTCATTATGGCCGCGCTCATGGTCGTCGTATCATGGTATACGGGAGCAGCCTTTATCCTCGGCGCACTTATGAGTGGTTCGGCCGGTTGGATAGGGATGAAGATTGCGACGATCGCCAATGTACGGGTATCAAACCGGGCGCGCGAAACCTACGACGTCGGTGCAACATTAAAAGTTGCGTTTCAGGGAGGCAGCGTCATGGGTTTGAGCGTTGCCGGATTCTCGGTGCTCGGTCTCGGCGTTGTTTATCTCGTGTTTGGAATCGTGTTTGGGCAAACGCAGCCGGCGAATCTCGTGATCGTCTCCAATTGGATGGGCATCAACTTTATTCCGTTTACGATGACCGTATCGGGCTACGCGCTCGGCTGTTCCGTCATCGCGATGTTTGATCGCGTCGGTGGAGGCATCTATACCAAAGCCGCCGACATGGGTGCCGACCTCGTCGGAAAAACGGAAGCGCATATACCCGAGGATGATCCGCGGAATCCCGCGACGATCGCCGATAACGTCGGCGACAACGTCGGTGACGTAGCCGGTCTCGGAGCCGACTTACTCGAGAGCTATGTCGGCGCGATTATATCCAGCGTGGTCCTTTCAGCCTATATGTACTACACGGTGCAGGACGCGAGCGTCTCGATCAGCCCCGATCTCGTGAGTCGAATGATCAACTTCCCGATGATCTTTGCGGCGCTCGGTATCATGTCTTCGATCATTGGCATCCTGACCTTGATCGTGAAGAAGGCGAGTGACAACCCGCACCGTGAGCTCAACACCGCCACGTGGACGTCAGCAATTCTTACCCTTTTGTCGACCGGCGCGATGACCTGGTGGTTTTTCAACGGCGCGGACCTGAGTGCCGTACCATTTCGTCTTGGTTGGGCCTCGCCGTGGGCCGCTGCGGTTCTCGGAATTGTGTCCGGTATTCTCATCGGTCAGCTTGCCGAGTATTTTACCAGCTACGATTTCAAACCGACTCAGGGTATCTCTTCGGCCAGCCGCCAAGGCTATGCCCTGAACATTACACAGGGTCTTGCGATCGGTATGAAATCGGTGTTTTTCCCGATCGTTGTCCTTGCGGCGGCGGTAATCGGCGCAAATGCGATCGCGGGGCTCTATGGAGTCGCGATGGCCGCGATCGGTATGTTGAGCTTTGTTGCGGCAACCGTTTCGGTCGACACCTACGGTCCGATCGCCGATAACGCCGGTGGTATCAGTGAGATGAGTAAGCTCGATCCGCGAGTGCGTGAGATCACCGACAAACTGGACAGCGTTGGTAATACCACAGCGGCGATCGGTAAGGGATTTGCAATCGGTTCCGCGGCGCTCGCGGCGTTGTCCTTGTTCGCGAGCTACCTCTACAGCCAGGCAGATCCCGCAATGACGAGGGGAGAGTTTGTCCTTGTCCTCGACATGATCAACACGCTGACGCTCGCCGGCGGTCTCGTCGGCGCGGCTCTTCCGTTCCTGTTTTCCGGGATTCTTATTGAGGCAGTAGCAAAAGCCGCCCGGAAGATGGTCGACGAGGTCCGGCGCCAATTTAAAGAGAATCCCAAAATACTCACCGGTGAGGCTCGGCCCGACTATCGTCTTTGTATCGAAATAAGCTCGGCCGGTAGTATCAAGGAGATGAAGAACCCCGCGCTAATCGCGGTTCTCACGCCGGTCGTCAGCGGCTTTCTACTCGGTCCCGAGTTTGTCGGCGGATTGCTCATCGGAACAACGCTTTCGGCGATAATGCTGGCTTTGTTTACCGCAAACTCCGGCGGCGCATGGGACAACGCCAAAAAGTTTATCGAACAGGGCCATCACGGCGGAAAGGGATCTGAAGCGCACGACGCTGGGGTTGTCGGCGATACGGTCGGCGATCCGCTCAAGGATACCGTCGGACCTTCGCTCGATATCCTCATCAAGATCATGGCGGTCGTGTCGCTTATCACCGTCTCGATCTTCCAGCGCTACAACCTGCTGGGATTTCTTATCGGATAGAGGAGGGGCGCGCCCGTCAGAACGGGCGCGCCGTTTTTATTGGGCGGCACGAATAACGACGTAAGCGAACCGCAGTTGCCGCGGGCCGAAGAGATAGTCGCCGAGGTGTACGCAACGATTCGTGCTATACGGGAACGAGGCGCTGAACCCTCGCAGATTGTATTACCGCTACCATTTTATCGCGTACTTCAGGAGTATCGTGCGCAGCTTGGCGAACTGCCCGACGGATTTCCGGATTACCTTGGACGTTATGAACTGTTCGGTGTTCCGATATATACTGATGGACGTGACCAAATCGTTATTCGAACGAGAAAATAGATGCGCCTGCGCCCGCGACTGATCGTCCTTTTTCTCGGTCTATGTGTGTCTCTCAACCTCTTCGGACAGGAACCGACCCGCCTTTCGGCAAACTCGATCGCGGTACTTCCGTTTGTCAACGAGACCGGTGATCCCCGATGGGATTCTCTCGCGCAATCGCTCGCGGACACGATATCACTGACCGTTCAATTAAGCGGACAGTTCGTCTATCGAGAAATAGAAGGCTTTGACCCATATGCTAGCGATGGGAGCATCCAACTCCGTCGGACCGCCGCGGCAACTCGAACCGACGCCATCGTTTTTGGCCGGTTGCGACGAACCGCGACCGGTCGGGTGGAACTCGAAGCCGCGTTGTTCGGGAGGAACCGAAATACGGTCATCGGCCGCGAGACGCGCGAGGCGTTTGGGGATTTTGACATTCTCGACGCGGCCGACGAGTTGGTTCTTATCGCGACCTCGGCAATTCTCGGTTTTCGAGTTGATTTTGGAGCCCTGTTGCTTCGACCGGATCGTGATGACATACCGTTTCGCGTGTACGTAGACGGCGTTGCTATCGGTGATCAGATCACCGGCGTACCACAGCTTCTAGTGGGACAACGAACGATCGAAATCGCGGTCCTCGGTAGCGGGCGGGAGCAGTTTGTTTACAGCGCCGACCGGCTGATTCGACCTGGAGAGGCGGTCGATATCGCTATTTCGCTCCCGGATGTTGTGAGAGGAACACGAAGCGAAGTCGATGCGCGGCACGAGTTTGTTAATTCGCTCCTCGGACAGTACGCAGAGGCTCACGTCGCCCGAGCTGCGCTTGAGGAAAGCGCCCGTTTGATCGATGTATCTGACGGCGCTCAAGCCGAGGAGCAACGGGTGCTGGAGGCGTCGTGGGATCTCGAGGGCGAGTTCGCCTCCCTAACGATCGATCGATATCGACTGGACGGCGACTACGTACCTGAAGAGCCGTTTGCATTTATCGAGCGCGCGACAGAGCTGGCCGAACAAGAACCGGAAATCACCGGAGACCTACGGGTTTCGTCGAGGATCGAACGAAACGCGACCGCGCATCTCGCCCTTCTTCGGTTACGCTGGAGTTTTTTATTAGCCAACGACCGCTGGGAAGAAGCGCAGTCGCTCCTCGAGGACATCACCGCAGTCGGGGAGCAATTTGAGCTCGCTCACATCGGCGCGAATCGACGAACCGTTCGCCAATTTGATACCGCGCTCGCAACCGCCGAGACGTTTCGCGATCGGAGCTCGCGACGATGGCCGTATGTGGGTGGTGCGGTCGGACTGGGCGCGATCGGATATGGAGGATACCTCCTGGCGGCTGACGCCGTTGGAACTGCGATCGACGATGCGGACAGAACGTTTGATGACTATCAAGCGGCAAGCGATCCGGCCACCGCCGAGCGTCTCCGCGCCCGAGCGAACGATCAGTACGACGAAGCTGAGCTGCTCGAGATCGTCCAGTGGTCCAGTATCGCCTTCGGCGTCGCCGTCGCGGTTGCGTCGGGAGTCGTTGGCATCCGTAATCGGCGAGCCGCAGAGAATTACCTTCGCGGATGGGCGAGAGACCGGCACGGTCGGGAGATCGCCCTTGCCGAACGACTGTTTGACGGATCACTCGAGTTGAGCGACGGCGAATCATCTGTACTGTTAGTAGGTCCGCCGGAGGCCTCGATCACGATCGGCCGACAAGTAGACGTGCTTCCGACGCTTGTCGTCAGCGCGTCGGGAACATCTTTGGCGACGAGCCGACCGACCGTCGTCGCGACCGACGCGTCACGCTTGTTGGATTCCGGGCTGCAGGTAATGGTGGTTCGATGAAAAGCCGTGGCTGGTTTCTCTGTCTCATCGTTCCCCTTTTTCTCTCCGGGTGTGATTTTCCGTTCTCAACCGTCGATCGACCCGAGTTTGACAACCCGATCGATCCGGGCGCGAGTGTACCGATTGAGGTCGTGTTGGAGCTTATTCGGGACGAAAACCCGGATCCCGATCCGCTCGTCAACGCAATTCTTGATACCGGTGCTCGCTTCAACACCGACGTGTGGGAGTTGTTCTTTGACGTAGCGATCGACCCGATCAACGATCTAACCGGAGTTATCTATCTTCCACGACTTGAACAATTTACGGCGTTCGACTCCACCGGAACCAGTACCCTCAACTTAGCACCGTTTCTCGGGCATCGCCGGCTCGACCGACTTGCTATACATGGATTTGACGCGCCGACCGTAGAGTCTATTCCGCCGCTTGTCTCACTTAGGACCCTCGATCTCTCGGGGACGGTGGCTGTCGTTTTCGGTGCGATGCAGGAGCAGACGCTCACGGAGTTTATCGCCGACGATTCCGGAATAACTACTCTTGAGGGGATTGATCGTCTCGGAGCTCTTGAGCGCCTGCGAATCGGAGGCGGCGGCAATACCTATCCGGAAAGCGATATCGCGACCTACCTACCGCTCCTCGCCGATTCGCTCGAGGTCGCCATCATCCGAGAGGTCCCGACCGGCGGGGCGGGATTTATTGACCTGCTGCCCGAGCTCGTCGGCGTCGGGTTTAACGTAGGAACCCTTTCAACTGCTCTGCTGACCGAGATCGCCGGATACCAACGGATCGAGTTTTTTGGCGCGTACGGCGTTATGACCTTGGCCGCGCTTACACCACTGGCCGGATCCGGTATAAGCGATCTCGAAATCCACGGTTCTCCGCCGTTTCCCGCCGTCGATTTAACGCCTCTCGCGACGACCGATCTCACGCGGATCAACCTCTCTTTTATCAGCCCCGTCACGGGAATTTCTTCGCTCCCGTCGACCGTGGAGATCGTTGAGTTTATCGCGACCGACTTTACCGACGCCGGAGCAGAGCTCGACGATATCGCATCGAGCCTGCCGGAACTTCGAGTTCTCGATATCTCGTTTAGCGAAGGAGTCACCAGCCTGGAGCCAATTTCGGCCAATGCAGCGACGATGGCCAATCTTGAACAGATCTTTGCGCGACAGGACCCGTTCGGTGCATCCCCGATCGCACCCTGGGGAGTTGAGGACGCCAACCCAGGCAACGGCGTTGCCGATCTAATCGTATTGCCCCGCCTGAACTTCCTCGACCTACGCAACAGTATCGCGGCGCATCAGTTTACCAACTTTGGTGCCGATGTCGGTTTCGTTGAGCTACTGCAATTCTTTGGTGACGATCTTCAAATCGACTCGTTCTCCGAAGATCCGCCGTAGCCTCATTCTTGACAGATTTGTCGGACAAAGGTAATGTGTCGCCTCACGCGCGACCGTCGTATAATGGCATTACCCCAGCCTTCCAAGCTGGTGATGTGGGTTCGATTCCCATCGGTCGCTTCTCTTTCTTTTTTAACATCAATACGACTAAAATCCGTATCCACTTACGGATAGGCGTTCGACGAGCTACTCCATCGACCGAGAAGAACGTCTCGGCGCTACGTATGATATGACGTGACAGAATAGGCGGACACCAGAAATGTAGATAGGCCCGTTTGGACTGGTACCGATTCAGGGACGGTCAACGACTGGGGTGGCGGGACCGGAGGTCCGACGGTTGATTCGATGGTCTACTGCAAAATCTTTGATCCTTCCGAGGATATAGCGGTAGATACGGGTAGATATACGCCTGTGATATCAAAGCTCGGCAAATCGGGAAACCTGGGATCAGCGGGAACTCACGCGTCGGCCAGCGTTACGTTGAACAGCGAAAGGCTTTTATTCTTTGGTATCGAGTCGGTAGCTACTATACGTTTACTTGGGCGTTACCCCGGCCGACCGGGCCATAATCGACGCCGCCCACGCGGGACCTGTCGATCCGTAATTGTAGTACGCGCCGGGTGGGAATATCCGCGTGGTTTTGTCGATACACGCGCCCTACAAATCGGTCGGAACAGGCGGAGAAAAAGCAAAATCCGCCGATTTCTCACCCGATAGCACTGCCTCTCGGGCTATCTCGAGAGGCGTTTTTGTGTCCAGCCAGGTGGCACCGGCGCTTTGCGCGGACCCGCCCACAAAATCGGCTCGATACGGGACCACGACCGGTTGGCGGAGCGCCTTGTTATGGACGTAGCGCATCGCATTGCGGGCTTCCATCGTACACACGCTCACCGATCGATACGTTTCGCCGTCGATCGTGCTCTCGTTCCACAACGCCGCGAGAAACATCGGCTCGTCGCCGTCGAGTTGGACAAAGTACTTTGTCTTTTTCCCATCATCCTCGTGTTTCCACTCGTAGAACCCACCAAAAAGAACGAGGCAACGATTTCCTTCGGTTAATCCGCGGTACAGCTTTTTGTCTTCGAGCTCCTCGATCCGCGCGTTTGCGGTCCAGATCTTGAGCTCCTTTGCCTTCTCGGTACTCGTGACCCACGGCGGGACCAGAAGCCAGTTCATCGGGGTAAACGAGCGCGGTTCTTGCATCGTCAGAACGGGTATAATCGGCCGAGCCATCGCGTTTACCTGGGTCAACTCCCGATAAGGCGAGAAGCGTTCCCAGGTTTGGATATGCTCAAAGCTGAACGTATACGCGTCTGGGAGTCGGATTCGCGCCGTATAGCACATCGGTCTAGAAATCGCCTGGGCGCATTTCGCGGACCAAACGCTTTGAACCGTCGCGAATCTCAAACAAGTACAATGGTCGATCGGTTGGTACACCGTCGGACATACTCCAGGTGAAGAGAATGCCCTCGAAGTTGTCGACGTTACGGCTGTACTCGGCGACGGCGCGGCGTTCCTCGTCCCGTCGCGCGGGCGAGCCGGTTGCGCCCGTCGCTTCTATCGCCTCCGCCAGCAGGTAAACAGCGTCATAGTAATGAGTTGCGAGACTCGGTGGCGTCAGACCGCCGTGGTCGCGGGCATACGCTTCACGAAACGCTTGCCATCGCGGCGAGGCGTCGCTGTCGTTGATGTAGTTGTAGATCATGACGCCGTCCAGAGCGCTCCCTCCCGTTGTGTACAAGGGAACGTCGTCCGCGCTGTTAAAGATCAGAAGCCGCTCGGGGTTTTCCCAACCGCGGTTCATAAGCTCGATGACCATCCGCGCTACCTTTTCGGCGTTGGCGGCAAAGATGATTCCGTCGGGATCTTCCTCGAGGGCACGTACAACGACCGGCCCGACGGTGACAAGATCTTGAGGTACTTCGATTCGATCGAGTGTCTCGAGGCCTTCCTGGGCGAATCCAATATCGTGAGCATCGGCCATCCCCGGCCACGGACCGTACCCCTCAACGATTTGGACGACGCGCTGCATGTCGGGATTCTCCCGGGCCCATCCGCGGACGGCCGGCGGTAGCGTGGCCTCCGTAGAGCCAAACCACGAAATCGACCATGGGAAGAACTGGGATGCGTACTCGAACGATGTTGTCGCCGTCATCGCAAAAAGACCCGCCTCGACCGCGACCGGGACTGCGGCAAGGATCACCGGCTCGGGAACGGGTCCGAGAACCGCAATCGCATCGCTTTCGACGAGTCGGGACATCTGGACGACCCCTTCGTTTGGATCCATTCCCGTATCGATCGACCGAATAGAAACGGGAACGCCGTTGATACCACCGGCGGCATTTATTTCCTCGGCGGCGCGCTCAGCGCCCCAAAGCAAGTACTCACCGATACTCGCAATCGGTCCGGTAACGACGGACAAAAACGGAATCTCCCACTCGTCGGTCGGGGTATCGACGGGCTCGCTATTTCCGGTTGCATATACCGTCAACGGTAACAGGAGCAGCGCCGCTACTATGTGTACTCTGTGTGTCATATTTTCATCTGCCTCTTTAAACAATGCTACGCACGTCCGCCCGTATGGGTCAAGTTTTTACCCTTGGCAAAGCCGTGCAAACCCTGAAACACTGCGTCATGGGGTTTGATAACTTGGATCCGACAAGGATGGCGGATTGGGAGATCGCCCAAGCCGCTGAAGAGCAGATGCGACCGCTTGCCGATGTTGCCGCGGAGATGGGGATTCGCCACGAAGAGATAATCCCGTATGGCCGCGAGCTCGCAAAGCTCGATCAGGCAGCGATCCTTTCGCGCTCACACGGCAATCCTCGGGGTCGTTTTATCGACGTCACGGCGATGACGCCGACGCCGCTGGGCGAAGGCAAAACCACGACGACGCTCGGTCTCGTCCAGGGACTTGCCGCTATCGGCAAACGAGCCTCCGGGGCGATCCGACAACCATCGGGCGGACCGACGTTTAACGTCAAAGGATCGGCGGCCGGAGGTGGACGATCGCAGTGTATTCCGATGGCGGATTTCAGCCTTGGCCTTACCGGCGATATCGACGCAATTACCAACGCCCATAACCTCGCAATGGTCGCGGCCACTAGTCGAATCCAGCACGAATACAATTACTCAGACGCATTTCTCGCCAAGCGTGGCCTTGAGCGGCTGAACATCGACCCAAACGCAGTTGAAATCGGATGGGCAATTGACTTCTCGGCGCAGGCGTTGCGATCGATCCTCATCGGTCTTGGCGGCAAGATGGACGGTTTCCTCATGCCGAGTCGGTTCCAGATTACGGTCTCCTCCGAGATCATGGCCATTCTCGCGGTGAC
Organism: Alkalispirochaeta sp.; assembly: GCA_965601745.1. Classification (GTDB taxonomy): domain Bacteria; phylum Spirochaetota; class Spirochaetia; order DSM-27196; family Alkalispirochaetaceae. Next base: position 1,413,410 of record OZ271836.1, on the reverse strand, counting down.
GACCGACCTGGCCGATTTTCGTCGACGTATCGGGCGAATGGTCGTCGCCCGTGACACGAGCGGGTCGCGAATTACAACCGCGGATCTTGAAGTTGACGGCGCGATGATGGCGCTTTTGTTAAAAACGATTAATCCGACCCTTATGCAGACGATCGAAGGCCAAGCGCTGCTTGTGCACGCGGGGCCGTTTGCCAATATCGCGATCGGTCAATCGTCGATCATAGCTGATCGAATCGGTCTGGCGCTTTCGGAATACCACGTAACCGAAAGCGGTTTCGGCGCCGATATTGGCTTTGAGAAGTTTTGGAACCTCAAATCGCGGTTTAGTGGAAACCAGCCGGACGCGGCGGTTATCGTCGCAACGATCCGCGCTCTCAAGATGCACGGCGGCGGACCACGAGTCGCTCCCGGCAAACAACTTGATGAAGCCTATACCCGATCAAACCCAGGGCTTGTCGAGTCGGGCGTCGCCAATCTGATTGCGCATATCGAAACGGTGAAACTGAGCGGGACACCGCCGGTCGTATGTATCAACCATTTTCCGACGGACGATCCCGAAGAGCTAAAGCTCGTCGAACGAGCCGCCGAGACTGCCGGCGCGCGCGTCGCGGTCTCCCGCCATTGGTTATCCGGCGGCGACGGTGCCCGCGATCTCGCCGCGGCGGTCGTGGAAGCCGCCGAGGAGCGGAACGAGTTTCGCTTTCTCTACGAGGAAGAAGAGAAACTTACCGAAAAGGTCCGCCTCATCGCCCAAAAGGTGTACGGCGCCGCGGACATCGAACTTTCGCCCGATGCGGCCCGTAAGATTTCCCAAATCGAGGCCGATCCTGAGTTGTCCAAACTGGCCCCGTGTATGGTAAAGACCCACCTCAGTCTGTCCCACGACCCCGATCGCAAGGGAAGACCCACCGGCTGGACGCTACCGATTCGCGATGTTGTCACATTTCGCGGGGCAGGGTTTGTTGTACCGGTGGCTGGAGAGATTAAGCTGATGCCGGGGACCGGGTCCAATCCCGCGTTCCGACGGATCGATGTCGACGTGGAATCCGGGCGTGTGAACGGACTATTCTGAACTGTCATGCTGTACGCGGCGGCGGCGGAGACGCGCTAGTGTTCGCCGGTTGATAAGACCTTGCGGACGGACGAGTATTACCGTGACGAGAATGGCAGCGTAGATAATGATTCTCTGCGATTGAAGTTCTTCGGGAAGGACAAGCGGCAATCCCCAGAGAATCGGCGTCGCGATAACGACGCCCCACGGCGTCGTGTATCCGCCGACAAAGAGAAAGGTCATGAGAATACCCAGGTACCGATACGTAAAGAAATCGGGAAACAAACCACGCATCGTGAACGCGTACAAGACGCCCGCCGCCCCGGCAATTGCGCTTCCGGTGGTTTGTACGGCTACGTTGAGCCGGTAAACGTCGATTCCGTTGGTCTCAGCAAGTGTCCTATCGGCAAACGCGATGCTCGCGGCAAGACCGTAGCGCGAACGTTCAAATCGGCTGAGACCCCAGCCCGTCAGCGCCACGAGGGTCCACGCGACGGAGAGCGTGACGGTTCGTGCGCCGCGCGGCGAGCCGGTAACCGGCGGAATGCCAAATAAACCGATCGTACCGCCCAGCAACGCACTGTTTTCGATGAGCACCTTCACCAGCGCGATCGCCGCCAAGCCGACCACGGCGACGGTAAACGGCGGCGCGTCACCTATCGCGGGCGCAACGATCAGGCTTGTTAACGCTCCCACGAGCGCCCCGGCGGGAAGAAGAATCCAAAACGAAAGGTCCCAGGCAATAGCCGCGTATCCGGAGAGGTACGCCGAGATCGCCATGTTCACAACTGTGAGGAAGTGTAGACGACGCGCGCGATACGGCACGTATAGCGACCACGCCATCAAGATGTTGATCGCGGTGAGGGTTAGGAAGTAGTACGTCGGCAGTCCCACTATTAGACCCTCGCCCCGAATACCCCTCGCGGCCGCAGGAGTAAAAAGCCGATCAGCGCGCATAACGCGATAGCATTTGACCATGACCCGCCGAGAAAACCCTGGCCAAACGCCTCCAGAAGTCCGAGAACGAGGGCGACGACGATGCCGCCGGTCAGGTTGCCAAGACCGGCAACGATCGCCACGGCGAGCGCTTTGATCGCGACGTCGTCGGCCAGACTGGCCGAAGCACTGGCGAGCAAAAGCGCGATCACGATTGCCGCGATCCCACCGATAAGTCCGGCAATCAGGAAGCTGAGGGCGTTGGTTTTGATAATCGGTATGCCTGCTAATTGCGCGTTTCGCGGGTTTTCGGCGATCGCGCGAGATGAACGACCCCATCGGCTGAACCGAAGTAGTGCCGCCAAACAAAGCACGACAAAAATCGCGCCGGTAATCGCGATGAGTTGATTCATCGTCAGAAAAACGAGACCGTCGGCGACGACCGCGTACCCGTCGGCGAACCAGCTTGGGAATGCTATCGGAAATCCACGATTGAGACGCTGCGCCATCAGCTCCGTAATGGCTAGTCCAAACGCGAGTGAAACGACCATCGTTGTGTTTAGATCGATCGTTTTCTCGGACGAGCTGAGACGAATAAAAACCGGCGCCATGACCATACTAAAGACGATAGAGGCGACGATAGCGGCGAACGCCGCGAGCAACGACGCACCCGGGATCGCTTGCAGCACGATCCAGCCGACATAGACGGACAAAACAACCGTGTGTGGATAGGAGATATGAATCACACGGGCGATGAGCAACATAAGATTAAAGCCCGTGACGAGAACGACGTAGATGCTTCCGAGCGATACTCCGTTGACAATCTGGGCGAGAAGTAAGGCGGTCATTTTTCCGTTCCAAAATACGCTTCGGCGATGCGTGTGTCATCGGCTACCTCATCCGCGGTGCCGCTTTTTACGACACGACCGCGATCCAACACGTAGGCGCGATCGGCGATCGATAACGCCGCCGAGGCGTTCTGTTCGGCGACAAGCACGGAAATACCGTCATTCCGGAAGCGCGCGATCGTCTCGAAGACGGTCGTTACGACGTTTGGAGCGAGACCGATAGAGGGTTCGTCGAGGATCAAGAGCTTCGGCCCGCTCATCAATGCTCTGGCGATCACGAGCATTCTACCTTCACCCCCCGATAGCGTTGCCCCGCGTTGCAGGGTTCTCGACTCAAGGATCGGAAAACGCTCAAGGATCAAACGCTCGTCAACCACGCGGTGTCGCCGATCCCGTCCGATCAGCAAATTCTCCTTTACGGAAAGCGTCGAAAACACCCCGCGACCTTCCGGGACAAACGAAATCCCCATACGTACGATGGACCGAGTCGGTAAGCCGCCGATGGAACTCCCCAACCAAAGCACCTGACCGGCGATCGGCCGATGCATACCGACGAGCGTTTCGACCAAGACGCTCTTCCCCGAACCATTTGCGCCGAGCAAGGCGACGATCTCCCCGGCGTCGACGAAGATGGACATGTCGTTAATAACGTTGACCGGGCCGTGATTTACCGATAGCCCGGAAACGATGAGAATCGGATCACGCTTTTCCAAGGTACGCGCTCCTCACGGTATCCGAACGATATATATCGTCTGCCGGACCGGTCTCAATAACCCGTCCTTCCTTTAGGGCCGTTATCCGATCGGCGATAGAGAACAAGAACTGTACGTCATGACTAACGAGGAGAATAGTGGCACCGGCATCGCGGATTCTCAACAGGATCGCGGCGATCCGCCGCCGCTCTTCCTCGCCGAGGCCTGAGGTAGGTTCATCAAGCAACAGCACTTTCCCGGAGAACGCGACGCAGCGAGCGAGTTGGAGAAGCTGACGTTCGGCCCAGCTGAGTTCCTCGGCCCAACGTTCGTCGTCGGGTAGTCCGACGAGTTCGATCGCTCGTCGTGCTCGTTCCTGGCTATCTCGGTGGTGTTCGCGTTGGTATAACCTCGCCCCAAAGATAACATTCTCAAGCACGGTCCGGCCGTCGACGATCGGTCCGTCCTGGAAGGTGCGGTACAAACCCAGGCGCGCAATACGATGAGGCGGGAGTGTGGAAATCGAAGAACCGTCCATCGCTATATCGCCACGATCGATTCTGAGGACGCCGGATATGCAGTTGATCAATGTGGTTTTCCCGGATCCGTTTGGTCCGATCACACCGTGGATCTCGCCGGAAGCAACCGAAAAACTGGCCGCGTCTAACGCGCGCACCGCACCAAACGCCTTTTCGACCGATTCGACCGTGAGGACTGACACGTACAAACGATAAGCCCATCCTGCTTCTCGGGCAAGCAACCAGGACTGGACAGTACGGACTATTTTTATCATCGTATTCGTAGAGAGAGCAAAGTGCACGTCGACTACCAAAATCTACGCGGACATATACGATACGGGATAACGCAGCGATCCGGCGCGTACTATCGACTCGATTCTCGGCGCTTCAAGGCGCTTGTCGGCGCGGCGCTGCTTTTTTTATATGGGCGCATCTCGTTTTTGGTATTCGGAACCTTGGATCGGATATTCTTTTCGGGCTTTCGACGTGTCGATGTCAGGAATCCGCTGTTTGTAGTCGGAAACTTCAGAAGCGGCACGAGCTTGGTCTACAACATGCTCAGCGCGGCGGCGCCGGAGGTCAGTGCATTTAAGACCTGGCAGATATACCTGGCTCCCACAATCTCGCAACGAAAAATAATCCGCTTTTTTGGGCTGGTGGATCGAACGATTGCACGCGGACGGGGCGCACGGCTCGTCAAACGCCTCAACGAACGCCATCTCCGGACTGTCCCGGTTCATCCAATTGATCTTTTCCAACCGGAAGAAGATGCCGGACTTTTAATGATTGCGTGGACCGGCTTTTTTACCTGGTTTCTCTTTCCGCGTCGTGGTGTCGACTCCCAATTTGTCCGATTCGACGAGCTGCCAGGTCGGTATCGTCTCCGGATTGCGCGTTTTTATCGATCCCTCGTACAGCGACATCTGTATGACGCATCGGTCTGCGGCTTTCGACCGACACCAACATTTGTTTCGAAAAACCCAACCTTTACGGGGATGATCCAGACGCTAAACGAGATATTCCCCGATGCTCGATTCCTTTACATGATGCGTGGGCCGGACGAGACCTATCGCTCCACGATGGATTGGTTCGGGTTCTGGGCGTGGCGGGTCGGCGACAGGCGCGCTCTCGTAGAACGAGAGCGCGTACGGGCGATGATTAGCCATTGGTATCGGTATCCACCCCAGGTTTTTCGTGACATGGTTCAGTCACGCTGGGCGATCGTAGGTCTTGAGCGGCTCATCGCCGAACCGGAGCGAATGATGATCCTCCTCGGCCGGCGGCTCGAGTTGGAATGGCTCGTAATTGAGCGCAACCGGATCGCAGCCCTCGCGGCTATGTATCGGAACTACGGATCGCGTTTTGGAGTCCCCCGGGTGATATCCGACGAGGCCGGAGAGCCTACGATCACTCGCGCAAATAGATCCGTGAGCGCACTCGTCGCTTCCGAGAGTATAGACAGCGTCGTTCGTCGTTTTCGCGCTGAATTTCGGCTCGGAAACGCGATGGCTCTCCGAATCGATTAGAAAGCACACCAAGGAGGCGTTGATGCTTGCATATATCCCGTTCCCGGACTGGATTCAACCTGAGATAATTCCGGGACTGCCGTTTCAGTGGTACGGCATGATGTACCTCCTCGCGTTTGCCACGACGTACGTCCTCGTACGGTATCAGGCCAAAGCAGATCAGTTAGACGTCGCGGACGGTACGATAACGGATATCTTTTTCTGGGCGATTCTCGGTCTGCTCGTTGGCGGCCGTCTGTTTGCCGTGTTGATCTTCGACGAGACCGGGTACTACTGGCGCAATCCGCTTCGCATTTTCTGGCCCTTTGACGAATCCGGCGGATTTACCGGTATCCAGGGCATGAACTTCTACGGCGGTGTCGTCGGCGCAACGGTGGCCGTGCTGCTGTACGCGAGGCGCAAAAAGCTCAACGTCCTGCTCTGGGGCGATATGATCACAATGGCGGTCCCGCTCGGATATACGTTTGGCCGGATCGGCAATTTTATCAACGGTGAGTTATACGGGCGCGTCACGACCGTTCCGTGGGCGGTCTTGTTCCCACATGCCAAGCGTGTTCCGGTTTCAGAAACCTGGGTCGTCGAGACCGCCGAGCGGGTGGGCATACCGATCACCGCCGGCGCAGAGTTGATCAATCTCCCCCGGCACCCGACCCAACTCTACGAGGCGGCCACGGAGGGGATCATCGCCTGGTTGATTATGTGGTTTGTGTTCCGCAAACGAAAACCATTTCCCGGTTTTTTTATCGGGTTTTACATTTTTACCTACGGTTTTTTCCGCTTTATCATTGACTACTTTCGAATGCCGCTTGGATCCGATTACATGATACGGCTTGCGGCCGATCCAAACATCCCGCCCGATCGCCTCGTAACACCCTGGAACTTTATTGCCAGCCAGGTGTGGTCGTTCGGAATGCTTGTCGGCGGATTGGCGTTGCTGTACCTGTTTTATCGTTTGGATATCTCGCGGCAGAATGCAGAGTCGCTCGAGGCGGTTTCAAAAGAAACGGCTCGTTCATCGCGGCGGAAACTCCGGAAGAAGATCGCCCGATAAACGCGTCTTCGACACGCGCTTTGTCTTTTGTTCGACCGTTTCCGGCGTTTCTAACGTCTACTACCGGCTACGGCGAGTACTCGGCGAAACAGACGGTGTCGAAGCGCCTCGTCAACTTTGAGGAATCTGATATGAGCGACTTTGTTTCGTTGCGAGAGGCGCAGAACCGTTGCCGAAATAATCAACGGGGCGTTGGTATTCGGATCAAGCACGAACTCAACGGGTAAGCCGCTCGCGATCCTTTTGTGCTGGTTTTTTACCGCCGCCCCGCCGAGACCGAGGTCGATCGTCGTGGTCGTAACGGTCTGTCGGGATGACCCGCCTATCCGGATGTCGCAGATTCGCTCTACGCGCCGGCGCCGATATTTGCGCCGCTGGATGTTTTCGACGTTAAATGACTGCCGAATAGACAGCTGCTTGTTGTCGCGCGCGATAACGTTTGATTGAAATCTGTACAGTCCGTCCGGGCTGTTACACATGACTTCGACCGGTTTCCCCGGATCAAGTCGATGTCGGCTCGTATTGAGCTTGACGATCATCGCCGTCTCTCCACTGAGAACAAGGGAGCCGACCGCAAGGTTCATTTCGGAATCTGATATAGAAACTTCAGAACCCGCAGGTATACTGGCACTTGTCTTTCGTCCCCCGCCAAGTTGGGAGGTATCAACGTCGAGACGATTGAGAAGTCGGACCACACCGAGTTCGGGCACGATACCTTCGCGGATACCTTGGCGAGCCGCGCGAAGAAGCAGACGATCGTCCTCAAGAAGGCGGTCGGACTGGCGCGGATCCTTGAGAAACCAGGCCAGATGCTCGAGAATGTTGCGCTCGGCGGTATTCAAGCTGATCAGGTCGGTTCGTCGTCGACTAATGGGGCGCAGTGGCGGCGGTGAACCGCCGTTCTTGCGTTTTCGAGGCTTATTCTTGTTGTTGTTTCGTCGAATCTGCGAGACTATGCCGATGAGAATCAAAAAAGCGACAACACCGATGAATAAGTAGACTTCGGTGGAGGATGTAGAAAAACCGCTTGAAAAATCGTAGGGCATCGGTGGTGTCCTTTATTAAATTCTAGGCGGAAACGCACAAAATGTCCACCAGGAGTTTGAGCACAGATGACGTACACCGAAATGGTTGTAAACAGCACCATGCGCGCGCTTATTCGAATCGTCTGTCGGATCGATCGACGAGGTCTCAACGGAATTCCGCGTGGGGGGCCTGGAATTCTCGCGACAAATCATACGACCAATCTGGAAGGTCCGATCTACTACGTATTGCTCGATCCGCGAAAAAAGACGGCGTTTGGGAAGATCGAACTATGGTCCAACCCATTTACCCGATTCCTCATGCAGCTCTGGGGCGTTATTCCGCTTCGGAGAGGCATCGTCGACAGAAAGGCGATGGAACGCGCTGTTCAAGCGATCGACAGAGAACACTTCGTCGGCATTGCGCCGGAGGGGACGCGGAGCAAGTCAGGGCGTTTGACCCGCGGGCGGCCCGGTGCGGCCTTGCTTTCAGTTCGGCGCCGTGTCCCCATATATCCGATCGTTCAATGGGGGCTTACCGATGTTTTACGTAACCTCAAGCGATTCCGGCGGACTACGGTCCATATCCGCGTTGGCACGCCGTTCTACCTCGTACCGCCGATTGGTCGGGAGGTGACACCGAAGGACCTTAGGGCGATGACCGATGAAATGATGTACCAGCTGGCCAAACTGCTTCCGGAGCGACTACGCGGGTATTATCGAGATTTGAGCATGATGACTGAGAACTACATAGAAGCTGTTGCACACAAGAAGGAGACGGGCTATGGGCGTTAGAGGTGAGCTATATTCGCTGCGTGTTCAGAGTAACAACGATCGACGCACCTATTTTCTCAACGTTAAGGAAAATCGGACGAACGACCTGTTCGTCACGCTTGTTGAAAGTAAAAAACGCGAGGACCGCGAGGAGTTTGAGCGACACCAGATAGTGATCTTCGAGGATGACATAGAGGATTTTGCCCGCGAGTTTGAACGGGTGGTAAGCTTTATGAGAGGTCGGGCGAATCGGGGTTCTTCGGCGGGGAAACGCGAAAGCTTTGGCGGTGGATCGGAGAGGGACCGTGCACCGCGTAGGCGCGACGGTGATCGTCGGTAGGGTACCCTTTGTGACGGTCAAATCCGTACTCGGGCCAGCGGTCGTGGTATTCGACCATTATTCGATCGCGCTCCGTCTTGGCAAGAATCGACGCTGCCATGATGGCGGGAATTATTCGATCACCGCCGATCACAGGATTACACGGAACCGGTAACTCGGGGCACCGGTTTCCATCGACAAACACTCGGAGTTGTTCCAAATTGTGAACTGCTTTGGTGCACGCGATCCAGGCCCGGGACATCGCTAAAAACGTGGCGTAGAGGATGTTGAGCCGATCAATTTCTTCCGGGGACGCGTGCGCGATAGCCCAGGAAACGGCGTGCTTTTCTATATCGATCCGAAGTCGCTCGCGGCGACGAGGGCTCAGACGTTTCGAGTCATCCAATCCTTCTATTTGCTTAGAGAGAATGACCGCAGCAGCGGTAACCGGACCAGCGAGCGGCCCGCGACCGACCTCGTCGATGCCACAGATAAGATTTGGAGATCGCTTGGGTGCCGCCGACATTTTCGGCTATACTATTTTTTTAGAGAACTGGGAGCAAGCGTGTTCTTAAAGAGTATCGATCTATTCGGATTCAAGTCATTTGCCGATAAAAGCCATCTCGACTTTACCGACGGGATATCGGCGCTTGTCGGTCCGAACGGGTGCGGCAAGAGTAACATCGTCGACGCAGTAAAATGGGTTCTCGGAGAGCAGGCGACAAAAAGCCTGCGTGCCGAACGAATGGAAGACGTCATCTTTAACGGTACCGACGGTCGCAAGGCGGTAAATGTCGCCGAGGTGACACTGACGCTTGAGAACAACGGCGTCCTTCCGCTCGATGTACCTGAGATCGCGATAAAGCGGCGCCTGTTCCGAAACGGCGAGAGCGAATATTTCGTGAACAACGCGCCCGTCAGACTACGGGAACTGCGCGAGCTGTTCTACGACACCGGTATCGGTAAAACGGCCTATTCGATCATGGAGCAAGGTCGGATAGACCAAATCCTATCTACTCGCGCGGAAGACCGGCGCTCACTGTTTGAAGAGGCGGCCGGCATTACACGTTATAAGATGCGCAGCCGTGAGGCCGATCGAAAGCTCGAGCGCACGGACGCAAATCTTCGCGAAGTTCAATCGATCCTATCCGAGGTACAACGAAGCTACGAGACGCTCAAATCGCAGGCCGAAAAAACTGCTCGCTATCGCGAACTCAAAGACACTCTTTTTGAACGCGAGCTGGACCTCGCGGTTGCTCGCATCCGTCGATTACGCGCGGAAGAATCGTCCGTAGATGCAAAAGTCGCCAAAAAAGAGACGGACAAGCGGGCGACAACGGCGGCGATAGATCAGTTGAACGAGCGCCTGGAAACCGAACTCGACCAGGTTAATACTATGGAAGGGCGCCTCGTCGAAATCCAGAAGGCAATTTTTGGAATCGAGGTCGAACGCTCTTCGCAATCAGATCGCATCGAGTTGCTGCGCGAGCAAATTGCACGTATCGGGCGACGCCTGGAAAACGAGCGTGCCCGCCTTGACGAGACGGCAAAGAAGATCGAACGCCTCGAGGCCTCATCGGTTGAAGCGGGTAAGGTAATTGCCGGGCTCGAAGGGGAAATTGTCGAGGCGGAAAAGGGCGTCCTCCAGGTCACTGAACGGATCGATCGAGCGGGACAGCGTCGCCGTGACGCGCGAGCGTCGATCACCGCCGCCGAAGAGGAGATCTCGCGAAACGAGCGGCAGATCACCGTCTTACGCGAGGAGCTCCGAGCGGTGACCGACGAGATCGTCGGCGCGCTCGACACAAAACTCCGTGAGGTCGGGTATTCGAGTGCCGACCGCCGGCGGGCGCATGACGCGCTGTCAACGGCGTTGGAAAATCTTGCAATTACCATTCGAGGACGGCGCGATAGTCTATTGGATCGTCTTTCCATTGGTGTCGCGGGGAAGGATCTTCATGACCACGCCCACCGCGACCTCGAGGCGATTGAAGGGTCATTCGGCGAAATGCGGGCGGCGCTGGATCGCTTTCACGAGACGATCCCAAGCTTTATCGATGATTTTCTCGCACCCGAAGGAACGCTAACGCGCAAGCGAGGTCTGGATGAATCCGTCGAGGCGGCCAATCATAAAATCAATGCCAAGCGTGAGGAAATCCGACGACTAAATCAAGAGATTGAACAGCTGGAATCGCAGTTGGAAAACGACCGGCAGACGCTCGAAGAGATGCGCCTCGCCGTCGTACATCTTACCAACAGGTTGGAAAACGAACGGGAAGCGGCAAAACGCTTTGCGGCCGAACGAGAGGATAATCGGCGACTTTCCGGTGATATCGAGAAGACAATTACCAGGGAAGAAGACCACGTGGCGGATCTGGACGATCAGATCAAGAAACTCGATGAAGAAAAGGAAGCAGGCCAAAAACGCGAGGAGATTTTGCGCAGCGAGCGTAAAGACTTGGACAAACGCATCGCCGAGGAGAACACTCGACTGGCCTCCGAAGATAAACATCTCAAAGAAAAAATGCAGGCCCTGGCCGGCATACAGACCGAACTCGAGCGCCTGCACGTCCAGCGAGCCGAAAAGACGACCGAGATTCGCGGCGTGTTCGAGGCATTTCGTGAGCAACACGGCCGCGAGATCGACGATAGCGACGGGCGGGCGCTGGCAGCGGACGGTGATCAAAAGGCGCTTCGCGGCATCATCTCTTCGATTCGCGAGACCGTCCGCGGTCTGGGAAGCGTTAACCTCATGGCGGTCGAGGAGTTTGAGGAGGTTCGTGATCGGTTCGAGTTTCTCAATACACAGGTCGAGGATCTCCGGCAGGCAAAGGAGGATCTCCTGCGCGTCACATCCGAGATCCGGCGCGAATCCGAAGAGCTGTTTGTCGAAACCTATAACCGCATTCGTCAAAACTTCCACACGATATACCGCCGCCTGTTCGGCGGCGGCCGAGCCGAGCTACGCCTCAGCGACCCTGACGCAGTACTCGATTCCGGGATTGAAATTCTCGTCCAACCCCCGGGGAAAAAACTCGAAAACATCGCTTTGCTCTCGGGAGGAGAACGCAGTCTGACGGCCGTCGCCCTCCTGTTCGCCACAGCGATGGTGCGCTCGGCTCCGTTTACTCTTCTGGACGAAATCGACGCCGCGCTCGACGAGCACAACGTCGCCAGGTTTGTCGAGATGTTGCAGGAGTTTGCCGGAAACTCGCAGTACATCGTTATCACCCATAACAAAAAAACGGTCGCCGGCGCGTCGACGCTCATCGGCGTGACGATGCAGGAGAGCGGCGTAAGTCGAATAGTCGGTGTGCGGGTGGACGGTGAACAACCGGTCGCTGTCGGGGAGGGCGAACGATGACCATTTTCCGGCGCACAGTTGTCGTCGCCGGAGCCGTTTTTTGCGCACTTATACTGGCGTTTGCTGGCATCCTCATCTTTCGAGCGAGCCGACAAACTCCGGAGACGGTCGCCGATACGATCTATTTTGACCGCGAACTGCTTATTACCGAGTTAGAGTATCGCCTGCCCGACGTCGAGGAGCGACTCGTTGCGCCGCGACTCGAGTATCTCGTCGACCCAGATATGCCATTGCCGCTCGAAACTGTCGACCGACTACGCGCGGACGAGCTTGAGTCACTGTACGACGCGCTTATTCGCGATATTGAAGAGGAAATTGAGGAGCTTATCGGTGTCGACTAAGACGATAGCTATCGCTTTCGTCGTTACCGCGGCACTACTCGTGGTGGGCTGCGAATCCGCGCCCGATCCGGCCGAAGACACCGTCGGTGCTCGTCAACTGCCGTCAGAGATCGATCCCACCCCGCCCGAACGACCCGAGATCGCGTTACGCCGCATCGATCCAATCCAAACAGCATTGATCGTTCGACCCGGCGAGCCGGTGCCCATCGATCCGGAGAAGCCACTCGTTCCTCCGCGATTGGTCGCCGCTCCCGTCGCGGCTCTATCACTTGCCGTCCCGGAGCTTGTAGTCGTGGGCGAGAACGATCGGATTACCACTACGCGAGACCCGGCGCCGGTACGTCCGGCGGACGAAACAAGGATCGATACCAACACTGGCGATGCACGTCTGCCCCCGGTAGCCGCCGAAGAAGTGGGCGACGAGGACGCCCACACTGACCGCGTCCGACCGAGCGATACCGCGGACGAACCTGTGGCGGCGACCTCGATCGATCGATCGACGGGCAGTGTCGGTATCGCGGCGGCAAATGAAGAACTGCCGACACCAATAAACGTAGAACGACCGATTACGGTCCCCGTTCGACCACAGGCGACCACGATCCCCGGATCGGATCCGGTTCGCCAATCGACAACGCGCCGAGAGGAAGATCATAGCCGTCAGACGATTGCCGTCGATCCGGGTACGCAGTTCGAAGTTCGCTTGCCGGGCCTCATGTGGGTCTTTGTTGGTAGCGAAGGTGAAGTTCTGTTTGTTCGCCGCGAAAGCGACCAAAATGAGTCGGTATTTACATTTCGACTACCTCGATCGTCGACGGCGCCGATCCTTCGATTCGAGTCGCAGGATTTGACGACGGGACGAGTGTTGCGGCGAATAGTCGGGATCGTCCCACCCGGAAGGGACGACGAGCCGGCCGCGGCTGACGTTGCCACGGTTGGGGAGTCGCCGGCACCGGATCAAGCCGGTCAAGACGCTCCGTTGAGTCAACGCCTGCTTTCCGCGCTGAGCAATCAACGAGTCGATCCCGAGATCGGTGAAGAACTCGTCACCGCGTTGTCTGAAGATAACATGGTCGACGAATTATGGCCCGAGGTCGAAGAGATCGCCGAACTCCTCGCCCGCCAGGACGACACAAATGAGGCGATTGGCGTGTATGAGGCGCTGCTCGACACCGGTTACACCCCTTACGATCGGTTTTTATTTCGTCTTGCCCAGTTGCTCGAACAACAAGGCCAGTCACGCGATTTACGGCGCGCTCGATCGTTGTATCAAGAGCTTGTAGATGACTATCCATTAAGCAATTACTGGAATCGGTCAAATACGCGAATTGAATACCTCGATCGCCACTTCTTTCTCATCCGTTGACAGGACGAGGTCGTTTCCCTATAAATATCGTTCGACCTGAGGAATAACCTGGATGTTTGATGCATTGACGAGGCAGATGAGTAGCGCGGTTCGATCAATTTCGGGAAAGAACCGTATCAGCGAAAAGAATGTCCAGGATACAGTTGAGGAGATAAAAACTGCGCTCCTCGATGCGGACGTCAATCTCAAGGTCGTTCGTCGCTTTGTCTCGCGAACGCTCCGAGACGCGACCGGCGACCAGGTGCTCAAATCGGTCTCGCCCGGGCAGCAGTTTGTAAAGATCGTCCATGACCGCCTCGTCTCATTTCTCGGCGAGGAAAAAAGCGATCTCGAGCTCAAAGGTCCCGATACGGTCAGCGTGGTTCTTCTCGCGGGACTGCAAGGCTCCGGTAAAACGACGACAGCGGCGAAACTCGCCAATCGTCTTAAAAACGAAGGGCGTAAGCCGCTCCTCGTGGCGGCGGACCTCGTCCGTCCGGCGGCCATCGACCAGATCGAACAGTTGGGAGCCGGTATCGGCGTCCCCGTTCTTGCCGATCGGAGCACAAAAGACGTCATCGACGTCGTAAAAACCGCGATAAAGCGCGCCGGTCGTGAGCAGTTTGACACGGTAATCGTCGACTCCGCCGGACGGCAACAAGTCGACGACGCTCTGATGGATGAGATCGCCGAAATCACGCGCGTCGCCAAGCCGGTCGAGCGAATCCTCGTAGCCGATGCGATGACCGGTCAAAATGCAGTAGAAGTCGCCCGTGTGTTCCACGAGCGCCTCGAACTCACCGGCGTGATCTTAAGTAAGTTCGACAGCGATACGCGCGGCGGCGCGGCGATTTCGATCAAAACGGTCGCCGGAACGCCGATTAAATTTGTCGGCGTTGGCGAGAAGGTCGAAGACCTCGAGCCATTTTATCCCGACCGTGTCGCGTCGCGGATCTTAGGGATGGGCGATGTCGTCACGCTTGTCGAGAAGGCCCAGGAAACGATCGATCAGGACGAAGCGGAACGTCTGCAAAAGAAGATGCAGTCGGCGACGTTTACGCTGGAGGATTATCTCGAGCAGTTTCAGCGTGTCCGTAAGATGGGATCGATGCAGTCGTTGCTCGACATGATTCCGGGAGCAAAAGACGCGATCGACCCCAATCAAATCGATACCGATGGAATGAAGTACGAAGAGGCGATTATTCTTTCGATGACGCCGGAGGAGCGCCGGAACCATCGGATAATCGGCGCGTCGCGCAGAACCCGAATTGCGCGGGGGAGCGGAACCTCGGTTTTTAACGTCAATCAGCTATTGAGAAAGTTTGAAAAGACCCGAACGATGATGAAAAAGATGACCAAGAATAAGAAGTTTCAAAACAAAATGATGTCCCAGATGGGCCGGACGTAATATTCAGGAGGAATTATGAGTACTAAAATCAGATTAAAACGCTTTGGAACAAAGAAGCGGCCCTTTTATCGAATCGTTGTGATTGATAGCCGAGCGCCTCGCGATGGACGCGCGCTCGACGAGGTCGGTCTCTACCATCCAATCGAGACTGACGAGGATAGGCGTGTTCGCTTTGACGAGGAAAAAGTTCGCGAGTGGCTCGGCAAAGGAGCTCAACCGACCAACACGGTCCGCAGGCTACTCAATTCGCGCAACTTCACCCTTTAATCGTGAGGCCAAACGGTGGAACGAGAACTCGTTGAATACATAGCAAAGTCATTGGTCGACGATCCCGACAAGGTAGACGTAAACCTTATTGAAGGAGAGAAGTCTACGATTCTGGAACTGAGGGTCGGCGACGATGACGTCGGAAAGGTAATCGGAAAACACGGCCGCATCGCCAAGGCGATTAGAACGCTTCTGAGCGCGAGCTCAACCAAAACCGGGAAGCGAATCGTTCTCGAAATCCTGGATTAGGCGGTGGATGAGGTCGCCCTCGTAGAGCTAATCGCGACCCACGGAATCGAGGGCGAGATTAAGGGTCGACCATTTTCGGGAGAGTCGGCGCATTTAGTCGGATTGACCGACGGCGAGGTGCGCTTACGAGATCGTCGCATACCGGTCGAGGTCGAATCGGTCAGGCCGGTTCATCGCGGCATTCTCATCAAGTTTCGGAATTACGGTTCAATCGAGCACGCCCGTCGACTCGTCGGTGGGGAGCTTTGGGCCGCGCAACGCTGGGCGGCCCCGCTCGGGGACGGAGAGTTTTATATTTCCGATCTGATCGGATCCCGAATTCTGTACGAGAAAGAGGAGATCGGTGTGGTTACCGCGGTTTTTGACGGTCCCCAGGCCGCGTTGCTTGAGATCGAACACAGAGGCGGACGTGCCCTCCTTCCGTTTCTCAACGTGTACGTCGATGCAGTGGATCTACGCACACGGGTCCTAACGATTAAAGAGCGGTGGATAATCGACTCCGTATAACCGTTCTGAGTCTTTTTCCCGAGCTCCTTGAACGGTATTTTGAAACCTCAATCGTGGGGAAGGCGGTCGAACGTGGCCTGATTTCTCCCGAGGTGTACAACATCCGTGATTGGGCGACGGATCGTCACCGGAGTTGTGACGACGCCCCGTACGGCGGTGGGGCCGGGATGGTGTTGCTCCCGGAGCCGATTGGAGCGGCGCTCGACGCGCTTGACGGCGCCCGTCGGTTTGTGGTATTCCCAAACCCTTCGGGTAAACCGTTTACACAGGCGGCGGCAAAGGATCTCGCCCGGCGCGATGATCTTTTGTTTATTTGCGGCCGCTACGAGGGCATCGATCAGCGGGTCGTCGACGAGTACGTAGATGCGGAATACTCGATCGGGGACTACGTTATCTCCTCGGGAGAGGTCTCGACGATCGTGATGATAGATGCGATCTACCGGCTGCGTGACGGGATGTTAAAACGCGAAAGCGTCCAGGATGAGAGTTTCGAGGACGGATTGCTCGAGTACCCGCACTATACGCGCCCGGAGTTCTTCAGAAATCGGCGTGTACCAGAGGTTCTTCTGTCGGGTAACCACAGCAGAATCGAGCAATGGCGGCGGCGACAGCAGATCGAACGAACGGCCATACGGCGACCAGATTTGCTCGTTTCGGCGAACCTGACCGATGATGAGCAACAAGTTGCGCGTGATGTGATAGAAGAAGGAGAGAAATGATGAATGCAATTAAGGCGCTCGAAGCACAACAACTCAAGGATGGTGCGGAGCCGTTTAGAATAGGGGACTCAGTAAAAGTGCATTTTCGCATCGTAGAGGGCCGCAACGAGCGAACCCAGATCTACGAGGGAATCGTTATCGCCATGAAAAACGCCGGGCTCCGTAAAACTATGACGGTTCGTAAAATGAGCTACGGAGTAGGTGTCGAGAGGGTCTTCCCGATTCACAGTCCGCGTATCCAAAAAGTCGAAGTCGTTCGTCGTGGTCGCGTTCGGCGCGCCAAGCTGTACTACCTGCGTGACCGCGTTGGTAAAGCAGCCAAGGTAGCGGAGCTGATCCGAAAAAAAACCAAGTAACTCGACGTGGACGTTCGGCCGGCTGCGTCTGAGCTACGGCTCGGGCGCATTACGCTCCAATCGGGAGTGTCACCGAACGCGCTCCGACCGGGAGTCGTCGAGTCATTTACCGTCTCTCGCCGCCTAAACCAGCTACAGATCCAGTTGACGTCGGCACGATTTACTATCATCGCGCGTGACGACGGTCTCCTGGAAAAAGGCTCAAGCGTCCGGCTGCGGCTTGAGACCGTCTCACCAACAATACGCTTTAAACTCGTTAGCGAACACGTGGAGCGTGAAGGGTCAATTGTCGCGAGTCTGCGCCAATGGGGATACGCCGAATCTCCGGCGGTCGTTCAGCTCGCGCAGGTGCTTGCCTCGAGCGGCCGCGCTTTGTCGCGCGAAACGATTGACGCCGTTGTTCGTCTTTTCCGCCGGTTACGAACACCCGTGGATACAAAACGGAGTCGTGCCCGCGCGCTGGTAGAAGTAGCTGATCGCGGAATAGGGGCATACGAGGTCGTCGGCGCTTCCGTCGCGGCTCTTGTAGAGTGGCTATCGGCGGGCGGAAGTGGGTACGAACGAAACGACGACCGAAACTCGGAACCCGAGCAATCGGCAGACGAGATCGCGACCGTATTACGGCGGGCCACCAAACAACCGCGCGATCCGCTACAACTGCTCAACGTGCTATTACCACGTTCACCTCTCCATTGGATTCATATCCCGATTGGAGCGATTCGGGGTTCGACTCGAGTAGACGCGACGCTTCGCATCGCCTGGGACGTGAAGAAACAACAAACCGTTCGCGCTGTCCTTGTCGTCGGCGGGACGCAGACCGACGAGATGATTTTCGAAATTGGACTACCCGACGCGATCGTCCGGGCCGTTTCGCCGCAACCGGGTGCCGGCGATCGGGAGGCGCTCGAAGAGCTCCTTGCTAGCTTGCACAGCTCTGCCGAACCACGCACAATAGACCATGACGGTATCGATTTAGAGCCGGTCAGTTTACCAATAGATGGTTTCGAACGTTATGGATAAGACACAACGTTTTGCGGCCGCTCTACGATACGATACTCGTTTACCGGCGCCGTTTGTAACCGCGTCCGGTAGAGGAGATCTGGCGAGACGTTTGCTCGGCCTGGCACAAAAGTTCGGCGTGCCGGTTACAAACGCGCCCGAACTCGCAGAGCGACTGGTGTACCTTGATCCGGGGGACGTAATCCCGGAGGAGTTATTTGTACCGGTTGCCAAGATCCTCACGTTTGTTTTGGATATTGAGGATGCGAAACGGACGAGTATAAAAAAATGAAGAAGATACCGATCGACGAGCTTCAACCCGGACAACGTTACAACCGACCGGTATACATCGACGACGATAGTCTCTTTGTTCCGGAAGGACTAGCCGTTAAACAACGCGATATCGACCGCTTAAAAAAGTGGCGGGTCGACTACGTCGTCACCGAAGGCGATCTAATGTCGAGCCAGGACCAGTCGGCATTTAACGCCTTTTTCCTGAGAGCTTTTACGAGTCCGGCGCAGCAGACGATTACGGCGATGTACAAGTCGATGCAATCGGATCTCGTCGAAGTGTTTGGTAGGATTCGTGGAAAAGAAGAGGTCACTCAGGACGCGGTTAACACGATAGTTGACCGGGTTTTGGAGATGCTTAAGTCTGGGGTCAACGACGTCGTGCAGTACATGTTGTACGGTATGCAGGGCGAGACCGGGGACGTTGAAAACGCCTTGAACACTGCCGCCCTCTCGGCACTGGTTGGTCAAAGCATGCAGCTTCCGCGGCATCGAATTGTCGTCCTCGTGACTGCGGCTCTCTTACACGATGTTGGAATGCTGCGCCTCAACCCGGAGGTCCTCAAGAAGAAAAGTTCGCTCTCCGCCGAAGAGCGGCGGCACATAAATACTCATCCGATCCATTCGTATCGTGTGATAACAAAAGAACTTGGTTTCGCCGAGGATATCGGTCTTGCCGCCTTGCAGCATCAGGAGCGCTGGGACGGTCATGGCTACCCGCGACGAGTCGCCAAAGAGGCGATTCGACTCGAAGCACGAATAATCTCGGTTGCCGATTCGTTTATCGCGATGGTTTCTAATAAACCCCACAGAAACTCGATTATTGGCTACGCCGCGATAAAAAACCTGCTGAGCGATAACGGGACGAGTTTCGATCCCGACGTACTCAAGACGTTTATTCAGGTTCTCGGGATTTTCCCTATCGGGAGTATCGTGCAGTTAAAGGACTCGTCGATTTGTCGAGTCATCGAGAATCGCAGTCACGCACCGCTCAAACCGCGCGTCAAAGTCATCATCGATTCCGGCGGACATGAGTACGTTGACGACGACGGACCGGAAATAGACCTCGCTGACGATACCTCCCTTTTTATCCGACAAGCCGTCGACGCCAACTCGATCACGCAGAAAAACGCTTCCAGCGCATGAACACTCGCCGTCGCGGCGCCCGCGGCGAAGCGATAGCGGTCCGATACCTCAAGCAAAAAGGCTATCGTATTCTCCAACAAAACTTCAGGACAACGACGGGAGAGGTCGATATTGTATGTGAGAAGGATCGGACCGTCGTGTTTGTTGAGGTCAAGTCCTGGCGATCGCTACCGGTCGAAGAACTCGCCCGGTCGATTGGGCCGCGAAAGAGACAAAGGATCGCCCGGACGGCGAAAGCGTACCTGACTCGCGATCGACGGTGCCGGAATCTTCTCAAACGTTTTGACGTTGTACTTGTTCGTCCAGATGACGAATCGATCGTCCACCTCGAGGGAGCGTTTGACGAGGAATGCCGAGAGTAGCGAGAAAGATAGACCAGCGAAAGATCTCCCGCCTGCAATCGATGATCAGTGATCAACGCTACATCGACGATGCGGTCGATCGCCTTGCCTCAAAAATCACCGACCACATTCTCGGCTTTTCCACCTCCGAGAACGGTGGAGTCTATCGGGCGGCCAGCTCCTCGAGAAATTCGATCGCGCGCCTTCTCAACGACCCGGAGTAGGGTCCCTGTGCGATCCTCACCAGACTATCGAGTAGATTTGTATCGTTCACGGTCCAGACCCGTCGAGCGGCTTTCGACGCCGCATCAAGCAAGCCGGTAACTTCGGTTTCGCTCCCTCCGTCGACCGCTCGTCGCAGGGCAGCGGAAATGGAACGCAAATCAAGATCGGGATCATCTGATGGCAACGCCGCGAGATGCCGTGCGGCGGCAACGCGCACGATTTCGTCGCGATCAAGCCGAATACTCTGACGAACCTGAGCCGTAGCTATATCTCCGCCGATTTCGGTGAGGAGCGAGATGGCATCGATCCGAAGCGCCGGATCGACGTTGACATCTGCCGGCATTTCGAGAATCTGATACTCGATAGCAAGGAGATCGGCCAGCACGGGTACGACCGCTATTCGTAAGGCTGCCGCGCCATGTCTCTCGCGTTCCGCCCGGATAAGATTAAGAGCTCCTCGTTGCAGCTCGAGGTTGGCGGTCTCAAAGCGGGCGCGTGCCTCTACCGCGGACTGTACAAGTGCTGGAGGAACGGACCCGACCGGTATCCAATCGGCGTTTGTCTCGACGTCTTGTGGATAGAGTGCGGTCGCTGTAAAAAACGAGTAGACGAGCACACCAACAAAGGCCGACGTCCGCATAGTAGAAGCCTGCGCGCACTCGAGTTGCTTGTCAATTGTGCAAAGGGGCGTCTACACTTGGGGTGATGAGAGTTATCTTGCCTGGGTCGTTTGATCCACCGACCAACGGACACCTCGATCTGATCGAACGGGCGGTGCGCATATTCGACCGCATAGACGTGGTCATCGCCCACAACGCGTACAAACAGTACACATTTACCGCGGATGAGCGGCTGTACATGATGCGCGAGTTGTGTCGGCGCTGGGATTCGGTCGAACTCCATGTGTGGGATAAGATGATTGTGGAGTTTGCCCGTTCGATAGGTGCGTCCCTGATGATCAGGGGAGTGCGAGCACTCTCCGATTTCTCTTACGAGTTCGAGTTATCGATGCTCAACAAGGGCCTGGACCCGGATATAGAAACGCTATTTATGCCGACATCCGCGCAGTACTTTGTTTTGCGTTCGTCGGCGATCAAGGAGCTTGTTCGCCTGCGCGGCGATGTCAGCGCCATGGTACCGCCGATCGTCGAGGAGATGCTCCGCGAACGACTTTCGGTTGGCGACCGAGGTTGACAAAAGAGAAATGTGACGTCTATCATCGCTCAGCTTCGCAAAGAGTTATACTGATTACCAACAAGGATACCGATATGGCAGTACCAAAAGGAAAACATTCAAAATCAAGAACGCGGCGTCGCCGCAAAATCAATGGAAAGCTTGGGGCGCCTACGCTCGTGACCTCGCCCGAGTCAGGTGAACTCGTCCGACGACATCGCGTAGACCTTACCTCCGGATTCTACCGCGGCAAGCGAGTAGTTGATACGGAAGACCTGAGTTAACGAGAAGGAGCGTCAAATGGACGAACTGTTCGAGAAGATGAAGAAACTTATCGCCGAGAAACTGGAGATTGACGAGGAAAAGATCTCGATCGACTCCTCATTTCGCCAGGACCTCGGTGCCGACAGCCTCGACACGTACGAGTTGGTATATGCGATTGAAGAGGAGATGGGTATTTCCATCCCCGACGAAAAAGCCAACGAGTTTGAGACGGTGCGGGACGCGCTCGACTTTTTGAAGGAACAGCAAAAATAGAACGTATACCCGTCCCGGATAGCCGGGACGGGCTAACTATATGGCGTTTCTACGAAACGCGACACGGCCAATATCCGGCGAGCGAAAGAAGGAGCTACAGCTCTTCGAAAGTCACGCCGGACTGCGCTTCCGGAAGCTCGAGCTGCTTGACCAGGCGTTTTGCCACCGCTCCTATGCAAACGAGCATGGTAGCGAGATCGAAAACAATGAGCGGCTGGAGTTTCTCGGAGATTCGGTTCTCGGTCTTGTCGTTTCCGAATATCTGTACTCTGAACTCGCCGATCGCCCCGAGGGTGATCTTGCCCGCATAAAGAGTTTTGTCGTAAGCGAAGAAAGTCTCAATCGGATAGCACGTTCACTGCGAGTCGATAACTTTGTCCTTATCGGTAAAGGCGAGGAGTACTCGGGCGGACGGCAAAAAAAAGCGATTCTCGCCGATGCGATGGAAGCGATAATTGGGGCCTACTTTCTCGACTCCGGGTTTGCCAAAGCGAAAAAGTTTGTGTTGCGGTACCTCGTGCCCGAGATTACGACGGTTCGCGAGGGCAAACACCAGCGGGACTACAAGACGCTCCTCCAGGAGCTCGTTCAAAAACGTTTTAAAACGTACCCACGCTATTCCCTCGATCGCAAAACCGGTCCGGATCACGACAAAACATTTTGGATCAACGTTGATGTTGAGGGACGTTCCTACGGTCCGGGACGCGGTAAAAACAAAAAGGAAGCCGAACAGGCCGCCGCCGCGCAAGCGTATGAATCGCTTACCGCTGATTCGACGTCGACCCGTCCTCGCTGATGCTCAAGCGTTGTTCGACAAATCTCCGGGCAATCGCCAGTAGGGTGTCGGCGTTGTTGGTTTCCGGATCATTCAGGACGGTCTGATACAGTTCCTCGATTATCACGCCAAGCACGGGACCACCCGATATCCCGAGATGATCCATCAGTACTCGCCCGTTTACGGCCAGATCGCGCCGGTCGAGCGGCGGTGCCGCCGCAAGTTCGACCTCAACTCGACGCGCCAGTTCTGCGTGTATCGGTAAACCCGTGGCGGGCGCTCCCTTACCGCATGCGTCGGCTTGCGAAAGGGCGATGAGCCGCCCGATCTCGGCGCGCCCGACTCGCGCGATGAGACGACGAACCGCCGCATCGCTCCACTCGTCGGTATAACCGATCATGTGATGTCGGATGAGATGGCTCACGGACAAAGTAAACCTTGTCGGAAATCGAAGCCGTGTCAGTATCGTTGTAGCGATCTCGGCCGATCGTTCGTCGTGGCCGTGAAAGTGGACGCCTTTTTCGTCGAGACTATAGCACTCCGGTTTGGCGATATCGTGGAAAAGTGCCGCCCACCGAAGGATCTCGTCGCTCGACGGTGTGCAGTCACAACTGCGGAGCAAGTGGGAAAAAACGTCGACCGGTATCGAATCATCGGCGATAAGTTCGGGGATGAGAAACGCGAGCAGGCCTGTATCGCGGGCGATCTGCCATCCGATCGACGGGCGTGCAGCGAGAATCATCTTGCGCAACTCATTGGCGACCCGTTCCGCAGCCACCCGTTCGACGCGGTTCCCGAGGCGTTCGATCGCTTCAACGACGTTCGCCTCGATCGAAAACTCGAGCTGAGCGGCGAAACGTATCGCCCGAAGCATTCGGAGAGCGTCTTCGCTAAATCGTTCTTCGGCGCGACCGACGGTCCGGATGATTCTGCCTTCGAGGTCCTTCCGACCGTTGTACGGATCGACGATCGAGCGATCAACGGGGTTAAAGGCGATAGCGTTAATCGTAAAATCTCTTCGGGACAGATCCTCGGCGAGTGAGCTGGTGTACTCGACCTGATCCGGACGCCGTGAGTCGGAGTAGTCACCGTCGACGCGGTAGGTAGTTACTTCAAAAAGACGCCCCTTGTAGGGTACGGATACCGTTCCGTGCTTTATTCCGGTGGGAATGACGCGTTTAAACAGCGCCTTAGTCTCTTCTGGTGTCGCCGAGGACGCAAAATCAAAATCCGAAACCGTGACGCCGAGTAGGGCGTCGCGGACAGCGCCGCCGACGAGGTACAGTTCGTATCCCGCCGCGTTGTAGACCTCGGCAAAGGTACGTACAACGCGAGGTAGCTTGAGCATTACGTTGACGGTAGGGCGGGGTACGGCACGATGTCAATAAAAAACGCCGTCCCGAAGGACGGCGTTTTACCTAACCGATGTCGTCTATTGCAGGAGCTGCAAGACGGACTGCGGTGTCTGGTTGGCCTGGGCGAGCATCGCGGTCGACGATTGAACGAGAATCTGATTCTTCGTAAAGTCAACGACCTCGCCCGCCATGTCGACGTCACGGATTTGACTCTCGGACGCCTGAAGGTTCTCCGCACCAACGCTCAGACCCATGCGAGCCATGTCGAGTCGGTTCTGATAGGCACCGAGATCGGCGCGCTGTTTGCTGACCTTGGTCAAAGCGGCGTCGATAAGCGCAATAGCCGAGTTTGCTCCGTCAGGCGTAGAAAGACTGATAAAGCTTGCGGTGTGCGGCATACCGGACGGGCCTTGGATACCAAGTCCCTGGGCGGTCATCGTACCGATGTAGACGCGCTCGCGCTGGTCCATGTTGGCGCCGATATGCAGCCACATGCTGGCGCCGACAACGTTGAGCCCGGTTTCCTGGGCAAAACGACCGGTGAGGAGGTTCATGCCGTTAAACTGGGCGTGTGACGCGACGCGGTTGACCTCGTCAACGAGGCTCGATACCTCTACCTGGATCTGCATGCGATCCTCGGTGGTGTAGATACCGTTGGAAGCCTGAACGGCGAGTTCGCGTAGTCGCTGCAGGATGTCCTGGGTTTCCTGCAAGTACCCTTCCGACGTTTGGATCAGCGAAATACCGTCCGCCGCATTCCGTTCAGCCTGCTGCAGACCACGGATTTGGGAACGCATTTTCTCGCTGACCGCCAGACCACTAGCGTCGTCACCAGCACGGTTAATGCGGTAGCCACTCGAGAGTTTTTCGATGTTTCCACCGATCTCGTAGCTGTTAAACCGCTGTTGACGATGAGCGAACATAGCGCTCATGTTGTGGTTGATGATCATTTCATCCTCCTTGATGAATGCTGTCTGAGGACATCCATGTCCTCGCTAAGAGGATCGGCAGGCCAATCCGCGGACTTGAGAGAAAACTAAGGTCGGCATAGGATGCCTTGGTGAACGCTCGACAAGGATTAGTTTTTACCGGCGGGCGCGCCCCCGCAGTTCCGATACACGTCGTAGATCGGGCGAAGTGGTTTGTCGTAGCGGCGGATTCTGGTCTCGAAATGGCGGCGGAAGCGGGTGTGATTCCGGACGCGATCGTTGGCGATATGGACTCCCTTCGTGACGTCTCGTTGATCGACGAGTATCCGGACGCCGTGGTCGAGCGGTATCCGCGCGCAAAGGACTTTACCGATACCGAGATCGCCTGTCGCTATATCCGGGATATCGGGATAGACTCAATCACGATCGTCGGCGGCGGCGGTGGGCGTCTGGACCACCTGCTGGCCGTGTCGTACTTGTTCCATAGAGTTCTTCATCCGCGACGGTGGCTCACGCATCGCGAAGAAGTGCTCGCCGTCGACGATTCGATCGTTCTGAGCGGACGTCCGGGAGAAACCATTTCTTTACTCCCGGTAGGACAAGAGCTGTGCCGCATGAGGAGCCGAGGGCTACGGTGGGCGTTGGATTCGATAGAATGGACGGTCGGCGACATCGGCATTAGCAACGAGTGTACCGCGGAGCAGATTCGAATCGACATGGAATGCGGTCGTTTGATACTGATCCGAAGCTTACCGGCCGAAATAGAACTATGAGGACGCCATGAGTTCACATATACAGATCCAAGATCTCGCCCGCGCGTTGAGCGAAGAGGAGCGGCGCTCGCTTCTCCAGAAGATCAAGCAGAGCCTCAGCATAGAACAGCAGGAGAAAGAGCGCATCATCCACTCGGAGATACGCCAGGAGCGACGGGCGGAGCTGATCGAGGCGGACCTGCGCTCTCTTCGATTCTGGGACCGAATAAAACTCTGGTTTAAGCGTTTGTTTACCAAGGGATCGGACGAGGACGTCTTTATTCAGTTTCGACTGGACCAGGCTAAGAACCGGGTTAAACTTCGAAATGA
Organism: Alkalispirochaeta sp.; assembly: GCA_965601745.1. Taxonomy (GTDB): domain Bacteria; phylum Spirochaetota; class Spirochaetia; order DSM-27196; family Alkalispirochaetaceae. The sequence goes on along the minus strand of OZ271836.1, from coordinate 1,387,267 downwards.
GCATTTAGCCGATTTTGAGAACCGGGTGCTCCTCGCTGAGTTTGCCGAAGGTGTGCGCCCGTTGTGTCGCGCCATACTTCCTATACGCTCCTTTTTTGTCTTTCTCTGGACCGACACCGATTCCTTGCGACGCATGCTCGACTACCTAATTGCCACTAAAATTCCCGATTCAAAAACCTCGCTTAATCAGTTTTGTACAACGCAAGAACTTCTCGATACCTTTCGTCAGAACGAATCACGATCGCAGCTCAAGCAATTAGTCCTTGATCGCCTATCCGAGTACGTCGACCGGATTCCGCCAAGTGTCATGGAAGAGCTGGAAGCCGGGTTACGTCCGTTGTACCACCTCAAGGACCTATCGCTTTACGATTTCGAAGGCTTTTTTATTCAATTCCAGTCCTCGGAACAACAAGCGGTTTCGAACGACGTTATCGAGTTTCACGGTGCCGCCGTCCATCGAACGCTTGAGTACGTTGAGGCGTTGTATCTCGCCTTGTACAACGCTGTTCAGATACCGGGAGAACCGAATCTTTACAAAGAAACACTCAACTATTTCATCGCTCATCGTGACGCCGCAGAGGACGAGCCGCCGGAACCTCCCTATGAGGATTCCGAAGAAGCGTTGTCGCTCCGACGTTCTATTCTCTCTGCGGTAAAAAAGACGCGAGCAGTCTGGAAGGATCTACCGCTTGCGGACGTGATACGTTACTTCGCCGGCGATCCTTACTACCGCTTTATCGCGTACTCGCCTCAGCTCAGACTTGGGGAGTTCTACTACAACAACTTAAAGATGGAGCTGCTTGCGGATCTCGACCGCCGATTCGATGACCTGCGCATGGGAGTTCTGGGTCAGATGATCGGTGAGGTCTTTCCAAAAGGCTTGCGAGATTTCGAGTTCTTTCATCCCGAAGTTCAGTCGGGCGTCAAGCGCGCCGGCGTCGGGCAACTCAACGTTTTTCGATCGCTTCAGATTATCGAAACCTTTGTTCGTGACGTGTATCAAGTCGGTTTTGTCGAGTTTCTCCGCTTACTCGGCAGACTTATCCCGGCGCGAGGCCGGGAAGTAGGGGCGGACATGACGCTGTATATCGCCGGACTCGAGGATGTCGGCGATCGGATCCGCGTGTTCGATCAGTCGTTCTCGCCGGATTCCGATGAAGGCAAGACGTTTTTTCGGTACAGGTACAGCGCGAGTGAACGTGACGCTACGTATCTCGGCGCGTACAAGGCGCTCGTTGTGCAAAAAGAACGAGACGCTCGGTCCATCATCGACAAGTTTACCGATCAGATCCGTGGAATCGCGACCGGTTTGAGGATAATTAAAGGTGGAAATCGGGCCGGTCTCAACGAACGATACCGCGCGGCGGCGCCTCCCAGCTTGGGTGGTATGAGTTTTGAGGATCGTATTGCGGACTACGTCCGCATCCTCATCACAACCGAGAAGATTCTCTTTCACATGAAAGTTGTCGAGGCCGAAGCGTAGAGCTACGGCGTCGTTACCGGAAGATCATCGGGAAAACCGATCTCGAGGGGATCGACTCCCGTCTCAGCGCTTATCCGAACATACTCCAGGAGCACGGGATACTCGTCGAGAATGGCGCCGTAGCGACGTAGCAAGTCGACTTGTGATTCTGTTCGCGACTCCTCGAGCGCTCGAACCGACGCCTGTGTCGCCAGGGCATCGCGCCGCGCGGATTCGATATCGAGATAGGTTTCGCGAGCTTGTTCGTAAAGCGCGAGATCGGGTGCAGAATAACGGACGACACGCACGGAGATGACCTCGAGTTGGGGATGACGGGCGCCGAGAGTTGACTCGACCTCGCCGGCGAGCCCGCTCGGGCCGTGTATTCCGCGGTTGGCGGCGTTGGTGATCGCGTCAATCGCCGAGCTCGCTATGACTTCGTCCTGGTCCGCGAGCCAATCGTCAAACTCATCCGGCGTGATTCCGTGAGGGGCCAGTGACGAAGGTGCCTCCGGTCGCGGGCGATACACCACAGACAAATCGACCTCGTGATCAAGCGACGGAGCGCCCTCCAGGACCTGCGCATAAAGGTCAGCCGAAGGAAGAAAGGCGCGACTCTCTACCTGGACGCGGCGATTTTCCAACGGGAATAGAAACACCGTAGCGTTCCGCGGAATCAGAAGCTGCCAACGCCAAGCGAGGTCGCCGGCCCGGTGGACGGTCGGATCCCAACCACTCGTTCTCGAGAAGAGAACGGCGGTTTGACCCGCGTCAATTCGGAGTTGAACGTAGCCGAACGCAAATGCGGTGGCGGCCAGCAAAACCAACACGATGATAAAGACAAGTAGGCGCTTCATGGGGTACTTCCTTGTGGCTCGAGGATCGTCGCCTCGATCTGTCTCAGATCAGTAAGAACAAGATCCGGTTGCATCTCGCCAACCGTCGAATCGTCTTCCCGCAGTCGAAGCGATCGTGCGTCGCCCGCAAAAAGCGCCGTACGCATGCCGACCGCCGCCGCGGCAGCTACGTCGTTGCGCATGTCGTTTCCGACATAGAGAATACTCTCGGCCTTCAGATCCTTCGCTTCATCAATTAATCGTTCAAACAAAAAACTGTCGGGTTTGGCATAGCGCTCCTCGAAAGAGTAGATGCACGGACCAAATCCTAACATCTCCGGGGTAGCGCCAAATAGCGATGCAATCGTGAGCGGCGTATAAAACTGGGCATTTGAGACTAACGCCAGTCGAACGTTACTCGCGGCGATGCTCGCAACGACATCCGGGGCACCGGGCATTATCCAGACGGGATTCACCGTCAGCTCGTGTTCGATCGAGAAACGTTCCCATATCTCCGGAATACGGGCGAGATCAAAAAACCGATCTCGGTCGAGAAGTCGTTCAGCGACGGCTTGCCATACCTTACGAATGTCGACCTCAGGAAACGGGTGGTCAACTGATCGATCGCGGCTGTGCATGCTGGCGATCGTTTCGTAGAAACATGCTGAAACGGTCTCTCCCGCGTCGCGCGCTAGACCGAGCCGTTGCGCGGCATCTTCAAACGCGGAATCGGAGGTACTTTCGATACCGATTTCACCCGCCGAGGATGTAAGGAGCGTACCGTAGACATCAAACGCGATCATCCGTAGATTTGGTATCGGGGACAGGCGAGGCTCGATCTCGGTCGGAGAAGGCGGTTTCGGCGCGAGCCTGCAACGGATGAGTTCGACCAGGCGTTCCATGAGCATTGGGATATTACGATAAGGGCGATGCAAGATCAAGAAACCGCGCTAACCGGAACGCTCGGGCACTTTGAGCGTGCGGTATTTCTCATTCTATTGGTATCGACCGTACTTGCATTCCTCTTTGTAGCCGGTACGGTACAAGGATTTGCCGCTCGAACTCAGGGGCAGCTTCTGTTTGCCCTGCAGTCAACCTCGGCGATCGGGGCGATCGGCAGCGCGATATCCTCGCTTTTTGAGTTGGTCATAGCGATTGCGCGTCGGCAGTTTCGACGGATTCCGCGCTGTTTTGTTCTTATTGTTTTGGCGACACTATTCGGAATCGCTGCAATCGGAGCGACCGGAGCTCTCGTTTTTTTTGAAGGTACCAGGTGACCGGCGCGGTTAAATCCGATCTGGAGATTCTTCGGCTCGCATCGGCGGCACGAACGTTGTTTCCGCTATTCTCGGAGATCGCCGACGAGGTGTGGGTAGATCGCAGCGGTCTCGAGCTTGACCGCTTCGTCGCTCGATACCTGCAACGTCGCGGCCTCGAGAGCGCGCTTGAGGGGTATCGTTCCTACGAATACCGATCGAGCATCAGTATAAACGCGACCGCCGTTCACGGCCTGCCGTCGGATAGACCGTTTTCTCGCGGCGACCTGTTTACCGTTGACGTCGCGGCAAGTGCGGGAGGGTACGTCAGCGACACCGCGTGGACGTACGTGATGCCCGGCGCGTCCCGCCGTGCGATCGACCTCTATCGTCGCTCGTGGGCGGCGTACCGTGAACTTCTCGCGTCGATCCGGATCGGAATGTCTCTTGCAGCGCTTGCGGACGCGGCGAGTACGGCCGCACACGGACAGGGTGTTGCCATCGTCCCAAGTCTGTTAGGTCACGGAATTGGTAAGTCGATTCATGAGCAGCCCGTCCTCTCTTTTGTCCCAAGTAGTGGAACGGCGGCCGACGACATTTTGTTGGCCGAGGGAATGGTGCTCAACATCGAGCCGGTTTACACCGATGGTTCCGGCGAGATCATTAAGCTTGACGACGGGTGGGCGATCGCCACGAGTGATCGCGCGTCAACGGTTCATTTTGAGCTCACCGTCGAGATTAACGGAAACGGTCCGCGGGTCTTGCAGTGGGACGGCGCCTGGATTAACAGTGTTCCAAAAGAAGTCCCGTTTGGCTATCTCACGGATTAGGCGGTGTTGACAACGCCGGTTTGCAACGGTACACAATACAGAAAACGCCAACTTAGCTCAGCTGGTAGAGCACGTGACTTGTAATCTCGGGGTCGTCGGTTCGAGTCCGACAGTTGGCTGTAACGGCATTGACAACGGTACGCACGCGTGTTAGTTTTTGCGCCGTTCTGGGGAGTTTCCCGAGTGGCCAAAGGGGGCAGACTGTAAATCTGTTGGCGTACGCCTTCGAAGGTTCGAATCCTTCACTCCCCATAGCGTCCTCTGTATGTGCGGAGGACGCTTTTTTTTTATGTTATGATACGGGAGATGGATCTGCCTGAGTTTTGGTCCTCCGGACTTCGCTTTAGCTGCACGCGCTGTTCGCACTGTTGCCGTCACGAAAGCGGGTACGTCTTTATAAATCGCGAAGATCTCGACGCGTTGTGTCGTCATTTCGGAGTCTCCGACCAAAGTTTTATCAAAGAGCACGCCCGGTGGGTGCCGTTTGGCTCGTTTGAGCAGCTGTCGCTTCAGGAAAAGGAGAACAAAGACTGCGTTTTTTGGCTTGACGGTGGTTGTTCGGTATACCAATCGCGTCCCGTTCAGTGTCGTACCTATCCGTTCTGGGCCCACGTGGTCGAGCGCGAAAGTGAATGGGAACGTGAAGCCCGGTCGTGCCCGGGAATAGGTCTCGGTGAAACGATAGACGGCGAGGCTATCGCGGAGATGCTCGCTCGACGCCGAGCGCTTCCGCCGGTAACGAGATCTCCGGGAGGCCATGCGTGAAGTTTACCGTCTGGGGCAGTCGCGGTTCGCATCCGATGTCGCTTACCCCGGCTGCTGTCCGCAGCAAAATCAGTACCGTCGTACAACGAATTCGCCCGACCGATATAGAAGATGCCGCGTCGCGTGAGCGTTTTTTGGCTTCATTACCGGCGTGGTTGTTCGGCACGACCGGCGGAAACACAGCGTGTGTTCAACTCGAACTTGACGAACGAAATCAGATCGTTTTTGACGCGGGAAGCGGGATTATAAACTTCGGTTTTCGACAGGCGCAACGAGATCCGGCGCCAACCGAATACCATATCCTCTTTACTCATTTTCACTACGATCATATCCAGGGCCTTCCGTTTTTTATTCACGCGTTTAATCCGGGTGTACGAATTCACTTCTACAGTCCGCTCGAAGGGCTACGCGAGGTCCTCTCCGGGCAAATGCAATCGCCCTATTTCCCAATTACGATGGAAGACAAGATGTCGGGAAATTTCGAGTTTCATCGCCTCGAAGGATCGGAAATCGAAATTCATGGAGCGACAGTGCGGTGGCGAGAGCTCAATCATCCCGGGCGAGCGTTTGGATATCGAGTCGAATCTGGAAATCGGGTATTTGCCTACGTTACCGATGTCGAGCTTCTGGAGGAAGATTTCGCCAAATCGCGGGACAACGCGGTCTTCTTCGACGGGATAAACGCGATGATTTTGGATACTCAGTACACACTCGACGAGGCGATAGAAAAGTACTCATGGGGGCATAGCTCATTTAGTCTCGGTGTTGATTTTGCAGTAGCCTGGGCAACGGAACGACTGTATATGTTTCATCACGAACCGCAGTACGACGACAAGAAGATCGAGCATAACCTCCAGAGCGCGCGATGGTATGCGAACCGAATCGGTGGCAGCACCTTGGAGGTCTATCTTGCCCGGGAGGGCGAGACGATCGATGTCTAAAGACCTTTCCGTGGCGATGTCGCTCGAGGAAGCTCAGGAGTTGTACGTCATCCTTTCGATCGTGCCGGAAGACCGGCTAACCGCCGGATTGACAGGACTCCGTGACCGGATCGAGCAACAGCTCTACCATCGTTTGTCGATCGACGAGATGGAGGCGTTGGTCGCCTCCGTCGAGGACGAAAATCGATCGTTCTCGTGATATATCTAGCGGGGACAGGCAATGTGTAGCAAAGTACCAGTTGCCATAGCGGTAATTCTCGTTGTTTTTGCTTGGCCCATCCTAGACGCGCAGTCGTCGGCAATAACCCAAGATGGTATATGGCATTCCGCACCGCCGGTCGTAACGATTTCGCGCGCCTTTGAACGGTTATCGACTCGAGAGTTTTTTGTGCTTCCCCATGTTGGCGCTCAGATGTGGGACCGGCTCGTCCCCGGCGAACTCCATCTCGGGGTCGGTGGCGGCGCGATCGTCGACGGGCCGGACCAAAGGCAAGATGCAGCGGGCGGAGCGTCGCTTGCGGTCGCCGGTTTGGCCGAACGATTTGTCTGGGGCGTCGCCGGTGCGGCATATGGAAACGGTAGTGATTCAGCCGGACGGGGGAGTATCGTCGCGGGCAGACCCGTTGGAACCGCAACACTTCTCGGCGCTACGATACACGCCACCGGCGGTGGGATAAGCGATCCCGGTGTCAACCTTGATGTCGGTGTCTCTCACCGATTTGGCCTTGCGTTCGCTGATCGTTCGGCAACGCTGCACGCAGCGCTTCTTGAAATAGGACCGGAAACAACGGACGAGACGTTTAGTCCGTTTATCGGGCTTGCGTTCCCGGTCTGGAGCACCGACGCGTTGCGTACGAACGCGGCCGTGGCGTTTCAGAATCGTCGGAGCGAGACATACGCCCTCTCGGCTGCGGCTACCGTGCTCGTCGGGCGTGGTATATCGATATCCGCTTCGCTGCCTATCTACGCCGACGAGGCGTGGTTGAGCGCGGGATCTTCGTTTTTTGTGACGATACGCCTCGGCGGGCGCGGCGGCGTCGCCGGTGGTAGTTATGTCGGCCTCTCGGATGACTCCGGAACGGTTATGGCCGTTGATGTCGATACCGCTGTTGGATCTCGCGATGAAACGCCTCCGGAAATTTTCGCTCCAGGAACGGTTATCCCCGAAAGCGTGTTGTACTCGTCCGTTCTCGGGCGGGATAATTACGATCTCTCGTTGCAGGCACGCGACGACAGGGCGATCGCCAGTCTTGACATTGAAGTGCGCGAGGACGACGGCGACCTTGTCCAACGGCGGCATTTTTACCCGGCCTCGTTGTCTTGGGGTTCACTGAGCTATACGGAGCGCTTGGTGAGCCCATTGCGGCGACCAAACGTAACCGGCGCTCTAACGTGGAATGGCGGTCCGGACACGAGCGACGGAACCGTCAGAATCATCGCGCGCGCGACCGACGACGCCGGAAACTCGACGACCAAAGAGGTTGCGACGATTCGAATCGACGGAACGCCGCCCTCGATTGAAAGCGAAATTGAGCTCGTCGACGCTGACGGAAGTCTCCGTTCCGACGGCGTTGTTACCCCGGGCGGAAGCGCACGAGCGAGTGTCGGAGTAAGCGGAGCGGCGAGCGTTGATTTTGCCGTTGTCGATGAGGCCGACCGGGTGGTCCGCTCTTTGGTACCCGATATCGATATCGATGGACGATATTTATTGAGTTGGAACGGAACCGACCACGAGGGCCACTGGGTATCCCACGGGGTATACCATCTTCGCGGGATTGCCATCGATCAGGCCGGGAATCAAAGCAATTGGAGATCCATACCGCTTACGACCCGTGGAAGGGCGGCGGAACTTGAGATCGAGGTTTCGCCGATCGTGTTGTCGGCGGGCGAACAGTCAGAGCAATTTACGATTCGCACGGCGCTCGATCCTTTACTTGGATTGCGAGACTGGCGCGTGCGCTTGTTGGACCGAACCGGCGGCGTATACGCGTCGTGGAGCGGAATTGATCTATTGCCGGAGGAGATAGGTTTCGAGCTGCATGAGTTCCTCCGTGACGGCTCCTATTTTGTACATGCGGAGGCCGAATACCTTGATGGTCGCACGGTTTCGGCCGAAAGCGTAGCGATCGTCGTCGATCGAACACCGCCGGAGGCTCGTCTCGCGGTTGGTCGGACACGCCTGCGCCAGGGGACCGACGATTCGGTGGATGTCTTTTTGGAGAACGGCGGGGACACCGCACGATCTGAGGTCCGTCTCACGGCACGCGGCGAAGTACTTCGCTCAGTTACAACGCGCGAGCTCAACGCGACGATAAACTACGCCCTGGTGGACGACGCGGGCCAATTCCTCGAGCCCGGTATCTACCTCCTCGAGGCGTTAGTTGCCGATCGCTATGGTAACCAAGCGTTAAGTGAGCCTGTATCGATCGAGATCCTGACCGGGGAAGTCGGCGCGAGAATAGGGGCGGCTCGCGATACCTTGAGTCCGAACGGCGACCAAATACACGATACCGCAACTTTGTTTGTTGCTGTCGGTGATCCCGACAACGCGACTCGGCATCAAATGACAATTTATGACGAGGGTGGCATAGCGCGGCTCACGCAAAGCGGGAGCGGAGCTCCTCCTGCATCGCTCACCTGGGATGGACGCGACGGTACGGGCGTTCAGGTAGAGGACGGGCGCTATCGTGCTGTTCTCGCAGCGGTCTACAGCGATGGGACCGAGGTCAGGTCCGGCAACGTAGTTCTTACGGTTGACACCACGGTGAGTGCCCCGGTTTTAGCGGTGGATTCCGCGCTTGTGTCGCCAGATGGTGACGGACGCCTGGATGATCTCCGTTACCAAATTGGATCGCTGGACGACGACGTTGATCAGGCGTTTCTTGTTATCAGAGATGAATCTCGCCGTGTGGTCTTTGAACGACCGGAAATGATCTCCTCCGTAAACGGATGGCAATCGATCGGGAGTGCGATCGCTAACCTCGTTGACGGTGTCCACTCGGTGGAGCTCAGGGTAAGCGATCGGGTCGGGAACACCGCGACCGCCGAGCCCGCGTATTTCGAAATAATAACCCGACCCGTTTCGGCGTACGTCTCGGTATCTCGCCCGGCATTTTCTCCGATACGGGGAGAGGAGATGACTGTTCGGACGGTCGTTCCGGATCGATCCGGCTTACGGGAATGGATTCTCGAGATTAGGGACGAGCAGTCAGGTGCTCGGGTGGTTCGACTGATCGGCGACGCCACCGATCCGGTGCCGGTGTTTGATTGGGACGGTACGAGAGACGATGGCCGGGAGGCAGCCGACGGGACCTTTGTTGTCCACTTTGCCGCCGAATGGGAGTGGGGCGCAGCGGTGTCGACCGAAAGTGTTCCGTTTGCGCTCGACAGTTCCGGACCGCAGATGGCGATTCGGGTTTCGCCCGAGCGTTTTTCACCCGACGGCGATGAGATCAACGATCAACTCGTGTTCGATATAGAGTACGTTGAACTCACCGAAGCCGGATATTGGTACTTAGAAATCCTCGATCCACGCGGTCGATTCTTCTACGACGTCGGCGGTGAGGGAGAACCGCCGACGCAGATCCTATGGGACGGGTACGCACGAAACGGCGAAACCGTTGTATCGGCCGAGACCTATACGTGGAAAATGGAGACAGCCGATCGCCTGGGAAACACGACTGTTGTTGAGGGAGCTTTTGACACCGACGTTTTGGTTGAGCGTACGGAGCGAGGATACCGAGTTCGCATACCGGGGATCAGCTTTTTCCCAAACTCGGCTCAATTGGAGGTGACGCCCGATAACAGCGCGGTGCTCGACCGCGTCGCGGAGATATTGGCGAGATTCCCCGAGTACCGTGTTTTGATCGAGGGTCACGCGGTCAACGTCAGCGGAACCGATCGAGAGGAGCAAGCCGAGCTGGTACCTCTCTCGACGAGTCGAGCGGAGAGCGTTCAGGATCAACTGATCGAGCGTGGTGTACCCGCGCGTCGGCTCGAAACCGCCGGGCGCGGCGGCAGCGTCCCACTTGTCGCTCATAACGACGTTGAAAATCGTTGGAAGAATCGACGAGTTGAGTTTCTTTTGCTGAGGTAGCCGTGCAGTTTTCTCGAGAAACGCTACAGCGTATCCGTGACCGCGCCGATATGCTCGAAATCGTCGGTGGTTATACGAGGCTCGAACGGCGCGGTGACCGGTGGTGGGGTTTGAGCCCGTTCAAGACGGAGAAAACGCCGTCGTTCACCGTTCAACCGGAAAAAGGCTTTTACTACTGTTTTGCGACCCAGCAGGGCGGCGACGTTTTTAAGTTTGTCTCCCAGATGGAAGGATTGTCGTTTCCGGAGGCTGTCGAGAGACTCGCGGAGCAAACGGGGGTCGAACTACAGACAACCCAGGAAGACTCGCCGCAGGACAGAGAACGGCGTTCCTTGCGAGAGCTCTATGATCGAGTTGCCAAGACATTTACCTATCTTCTGGACGACAAGGCCGGGTACGTCGCGCGCGAGTACTTGTCCGATCGTCAGATCACGGAGGCGTCGACCAAGGAGTTTGGACTTGGCTATGCCCCGCAAGACGGTCGTTGGTTGTTTCGATTTCTTCGTTCTAAGTCGTACAGCCCGGAACTATTGTCGCGAAGCGGGTTGTTCTCGCGCAATTATCCGGAGTCGGCGCTTTTTCGTAACCGGGTTCTATTTCCGATTCGTGACGAACGCGGACACGTGATCGCGTTTGGCGGACGTTCCCTCGACGCCGAGGATCGCGCCAAGTACATCAACAGTCCGGAGACGTTGATCTACAACAAAAAACGCGCCCTGTACGGGCTCGCTGAGGCGTTACCGGCGATTCGGAAGTCTCGACAAGCGATCATCGCCGAGGGCTACTTTGACGTTATCGCTCTGCACCAGTCCGGCGTTAAAAGTGCCGTTGCGCCCCTCGGGACGGCGTTTACCGAGGAACAGGCCCGATTGCTCAAACGTTGGACCGACGAGGTCGTCCTACTGTTTGACGCCGATAGCGCCGGAATCGAAGCAAGTTTCCGCGCTGCGTCGATTTTGGAGCGGCAAGGATCAAACGTCGCGGTCGCCACGATAACAGCCGGTAAGGATGCCGCCGACCTTCTTATTGATGGCGGTGAAGACGCGGTTGCCGGGGTTGTGCGCGAACCTCGACCGGCGTTTTCGGCACTTTTGCAATATGCGTCGGATATGGTGGACCCCGACCGGACGGATTCGCGAGAGTTGATATTGCACAAGGTTTTACCGTATATTAACGTAGTCGGCTCCGAGATTCGCCGGGAGACGATGCTCGAAGAAGTAGCGTCGCAACTCGGTGTATCGATGCGAGCGGTAATCAACGACTTTAAAAGATGGCGTGAAGGAGAAAGACCGGATAGGACGGACACGAACGTTGCCAACACGTCACAAAAACAGAGCAGCCGCGAATTGTCCCTAATGCTCGCTTCCGCACGAGAAGACGAGCTTTTTGCGTATCTCAGGACAAAGCTTCACGCCGAGGATCTTGAGGACGACCACGCGCGGTATATATTTGTGACGATGGAAGACGCGTTTCGTCATGGTGATTCGTTGCCGCACGGGCTCGTCGATCGTATCGGAGACGAGACTGAGCGATCGCAGATTCTCGATCGTATCCTGTCGGCGGAATTTGAGCGCTGGAAAACCGAAGATCTAGATCGGGCAGTCGTGAACATCAAGATGACCGGGATCGAGAAAGAGCAGCGTTCAATCGACGCACGACTCAGAACGAATCCGGATGATCGGCTGACCAGAGATCTCCTCGAACGAAAGATCGCGCTAGATCGGGAGCTTGCGGATTTAAAGGTGAGGGTAGATGACAGAGTTGCAGAATGATCCTGCAATCGCACGTTTGCTTGACTATGCCAAAAAGAAAACGACGATCAGCTACGATGAAGTCCATGACTTTCTTCCGGAGTGGATCGTCAATACGGAAAAGATAGACGACGTACTCACGCTCCTCTCTCAACATAACGTTGTGTTGGAAGAAGGAACCGATGAGGAAGAGAACTCGCGCGACGGACGCTCCGATTCCGAATCTTCCGAGGAGAACGAAGAGGAAGAGGGGCAGGAAGTGCAGGAGTTCCGCGGGCGCGAACGGAGCTCGACGACCGACCGCACCAAGCGGATCGTCGTTGGAGACAAGGACGCCGCCGTCGACGATCCGATTCGTCTTTATCTTCGAGAGATCGGCAAAGAAAATCTGCTCACTGCGGAGCAGGAAGTCGAGCTGTCGAAGCGAATGGAAGAGGGCGAGTTAATAATCAAAGACATGATCCGCGGCAGCGGGATGATTATCCCCGAGTTCAGTAAACTGGCCGATAAGACGTTTAAAAAAGAGGATCCTCGCGAGCTGGGTCTGTCCAAGAAAGAAATCTCGGAATACCTCGCCGAACGTCGACGGCTCAACCACTTTTATCGCGAGTCGTTGCGGGAGCTCATGCCGGACCTCAAGTCATACATGGACTTCAAACAACGCATTTACGACAAAGGCGTTGATATTCTTGACGATAACTCGTTGGCGCGGCGGCGAAAGACGCTGTTGTCAAAGCTCGCCAAGGTCGAGATCCATCAGGACGAGATTCTTCGATTCAGCGATCGTTTTTCTCGAGCGTCGCGACAGATTCAGCGGTTTCGACGCGAGCAGAATCGCGTGGAGAAGCGCCTTCGTGTCTCGAACCTGCGCGAGCTCCGTGGCCTCGGACGCGGTTTGGCCGTAGCGGATCGAAGGAACGAGATCGAGGACGAGCTAGGCCTTTCGGCGGATCAGATAAAAGAGAAAATCCGTGAGATACAGGTCACTGAGAAACGTTTACGCGAACTCGAATACACCTTCGAAAACGGGATAGACAACATTCTCGAGATGTCCGAGGAGATCGAGCGCGGGCGCGTTATGATGCAAACGGCGAAGGACAAACTCATCCAGGCTAACCTGAGACTCGTTGTCAGCATAGCCAAAAAGTACACAAATCGCGGATTGCACTTTTTTGACCTCGTTCAGGAAGGTAATATCGGTCTGATTAAGGCTGTCGAGAAGTTCGAATACCGTAAAGGCTATAAGTTTTCGACCTATGCGACCTGGTGGATTCGGCAGGCGATAACGCGGTCGATATCCGATCAAGCACGAACGATTCGCGTTCCGGTGCACATGATCGAGCAAATCAACAAGGTTGTTCGTGAGTCGCGCCAGCTGATGCAGGTGTTGGGGCGAGAACCAAGTGACGAAGAGATAGCGGAACGGCTCGGGTGGACCGTGTCGCGCGTAAAATCGGTTAAGAACGTCGCTCGGGAGCCTATTTCGCTGGAAACGCCGATCGGTGAGGAAGAGGATTCGCTCCTCGGAGACTTCATCGAAGACAAAGATGTCGAAAACCCGGCGCACCAGACGGCGTTTACGCTTTTGCAGGAACAGCTTCGGAGTGTATTGGATACACTTCCGCCGCGGGAACAGGAAGTTCTCAAGATGAGGTTTGGGTTGGAGGACGGCTATTCTCTAACTCTTGAAGAAGTAGGGTTGTACTTTAACGTTACGCGCGAACGGATACGTCAGATAGAGGCCAAGGCGCTTCGCCGCCTGCGCCACCCAAAACGTAGCCGTCGCCTAAAAGACTATCTCGATAACTGAGGGGAATGATGGAGAAGATTCAGGACACGATCGAAAAGCTAAAGGTTCTACAGGATATTCTTTCAAAGAAATTCGAAATTGAGCAAGAGATCGAAAACCTTCCACGTACTCTGGCGACTAAAAAGGAACTGGTTAGTCGCCTCAAAAAGTCGTTTATCGAGAAGAACGAGAGGTACGAAGAGACGCGCCGTCATGTCGCCGAGATTCGTATTCGCCTTCAGGAAGCTGAATCCGATCGCGAGAAATACGAATCACAGATGGATCAGATCACGACGGCGCGCGAATACGACGCGCTGGAGAAAGAGATCCGCGATGCCTCCGAGCGCGAACAGCAGTATCGTCGCGACCTGCAACGCGAGGAGAAGGAGTTCGCAGAGCAGAAAACGCGTTTGGAACGCGAAGAGGCGATGATCAAAACTCAGGAGACGGAGCTCGACGAGGAGCGGGCCAAGATCGACAGCGAAACGGAGGACCGGCGCGGTAAGCTCGGTGACCTTCAGACGCAAGAGGAACAGATCGTCCCGGGGCTCGACGAGGAGCTGATGTTCAAGTTTGAGCGAATCATTCGCAGCAAGGCCGGAGAGGGTATCGTCCCGATCAAAAACGGGGTCTGTATCGGGTGTCAGATGATTTTGCCAAATCAGTTTGTCAACGATGTCCGCGCCGGCGGCGGTATTCTCTTTTGCCCTTATTGCTCCAAGATCGTTTTTTACACCGACTCAGACGACGAGATCGACGACGTTGGATTTTCTGAGTCTGATGAAGAAGGGCTTGCGGATCTGGTCGACGACGATTTTGACGATGAGATTTTTGTAGACGAAAGTCTGATCGGTCTTGATGATCCGATTACCGCCAGCCTCGAGAGCGACGACGAAAGCCTCGACGATGAGGAAGAAGAGGAAGTCGGCGACGAAGACGAGGACGAAGAGGATTCCGACGGCGACGACCTTCTTGACGGCGAAGAGGACGAGGAATTGGAGGACGATGACCTAGACGAAGAGGAACTCGAGGAGTAAGCGCCGCATTTGCGGGGAGATCCGGTCGTCGCCACCGTATCGGTGGAGGAAAGTCCGGACTCCGGAGAGCACGGTACCGGCTAATTACCGGCTCCGGCCAACGCGTACGCGTGGTCGGACGAGATAGTGCAACAGAAAGGACACCGCCGGGTTACTATTCCGCGTGAATGGTAATGCGGTAAGGGTGAAATGGTGGGGTAAGAGCCCACCGACGGCGCCGCAAGGCGACGTGCGCGGTAAACCTTACCGGGAGCAAAGCCAAGCAGCGGACGGGTGGCTCGCCCATATCCGCGGGTAGGCTGCATGAGCCTGTTGGAGACAACCGGCCTAAGATAAATGACGACCCACGACAGAATCCGGCTTACGGGTCTCCCTACAAATGTGGCGGCGAGGTATCGATGAGACTTCCAGAATCCCGATTCAGTACATCCAGCTCCCGTCGTCGAGGGCGGGGACTCCTCGCGGTTGTTGTTATCGCCTTTGGGGCCGCGCTGATCACCGGCGCGGTCCTCCTCGTCGTAAGGATGCGAACTCCGCTCGTCCCGATACCCGAAACGGCACGTATTGAAGACTCACTCGAGCTATGGAACCGTGCCGAGTACGAATCGGTGATTGAGGTAACCAGCGCCCATTTGGCTGAGTATCCGATCGACGGGACCGCTCTCGCGTTACGTGGATTTGCGCGTTTCTATCGAGCCGTTGAAATTGTTGATGCCGAGACCAGGCAAGAGCTCCTGATCGGGGCCGTTCGTGATCTCCGGCGCACGCTCCTTACGGAACCCGATACCCTCCTTCCGGAGATCCACTACGTTCTCGGCAAGGCGTACTTTACGCTCGGGACGTTTTTCTACGATCAAGCGATCGTTGAGTTGGAGCAGGCCCTTACCCTTGGAATCGATCAGCTGGATTTACTTGAGTATCTCGCCCTCTCCAATAGAGAGTTGGGCAGATATGATGACTCAATCGGGTACTTTGAGGCTGCGATCGAACGCAATAACGAGATCGTCCACCGCCTCGCCCTCGCGGATCTGCTGATCGGTATCCAGCGCAATCCTGAAGGCGACCGGCTGTTGCGCCGCGTGATCGACGATACCGACGATAGCACCCTGCTCCAGCATGCCTACTTGAGTCTTGGGCAGTCGTTACGCGGCCAGAATCGCACCGAGGAAGCGATAGAGTCGTACGGGCAGTTACTTGAGATAAACGCCAGCTCGGCCGAGGCGCACTACGGGCTCGGGGAGACCTGGCTGATCTTGGGTGAGAATGAGCGAGCGCGTTTTTATTGGCGGGAGGCGATCCGCCTCGACCCTAACCATATTGAATCTTTGCAACGTTTACAGGAATATTAACGGACTCAGAAGGGAGATGTCTCATGGGCGTCAAGACTGTCATCAATGCCTTTTCATCGGATATCGGCATCGATTTAGGAACCTGCAACACATTAGTATATATACGCGGAAAAGGTATCGTTGCCAGTGAACCCTCCGTTGTCGCCGTCGAGCGCGGAACGAAAAAAGTCGTGGCGGTTGGACAGGAAGCCAAACGAATGTTGTGGAAGACCCCAGGCGATATCATCGCGATACGCCCGCTCCGCGACGGCGTTATTGCCGATCTGGAAACGACCGAAAAGATGATTCGCTACTTTATCTCTCGCGTTTTGCAGCGACGTTGGTTTGTGAAGCCACGAATGGTCATCGGCGTTCCGTCCTGTATAACCGACGTTGAGAAGCGCGCGGTTATCGAGAGCGCAGAGAAAGCGGGTGCGCGCGAGGTAAAAGTCATCGCCGAGAGCCTCGCCGCGGCGATCGGCGCTACCATTCCGATTTTCGAACCGGCCGGTCACATGGTTTGTGACATCGGCGGTGGAACCAGTGAAATCTCGGTTATATCGCTCGGCGGAATGGTCGTCACCAACGCGATACGCCTTGGCGGCGATAAGTTTGATGAATCGATAATCAAACACGTGAGAAACATTCACAACCTGATAATAGGTGAAGGAACCGCTGAAGAGCTCAAGAAGAGAATCGGTAACGCGACCGCCGATAAGAAAATCGAAAAGATGGAGATCAAAGGTACCGACGCAATTACCGGATTGCCGAGGCGACTCGAGATCGATTCCGTCGAGGTCCGCGACGCACTTCAGGAGCCGTTGACCGCGATTATAGAAGAGATAAAACGGACACTTGGGCAAACCCCACCGGAGTTGGCCGCGGACGTCGTAGAACGAGGAATCGTCCTCACGGGCGGAGGATCGCTTCTCAAGGGCTTTGATACGCTCATCGGTAATGAAACCGGTGTCCCGGTCTTTCGAGCCGAGGATCCCATGAACTGCGTCGCCCTCGGCGCCGGGATGTACTTCGAGTTCGAGAAAAAGGGTCTCAAGCAAGAGAACGCAATCTACCGCAACTTATAGGGAATGAGTGAATCTCGCCGCACGCTGTTGACCGGTTTGTTTCTCTTGGTCACCGGTCTTACGCTTGGCGCGATAACGTCCGGCCGGACAGTCAATCTCGGCGTTCGGGGGACGTTTAGTGGTGCAGTGAGCGGAGTCCAGAGACTGTTTGCGGGCGTCGGAAACGGTTTTTCCAACACCGTTCGATCCGTGGGTGAGTTGCGACGACTTCGACAGGATTACGAAGCGGTGCTCATACAGATGGAGACCTACCAACGCTTACAGGGAACCGTCGAGCAACTCGAGTCGGAGAACCGAAGACTCAGGGAGCAACTCGAGTTTACCGCGCGCGTTGAGTCGCCGGTCGTAACCGCTCAGGTTATCGCGAAGGAGGGCGGACCGCTGTTCCATTCCCTTACGATAAACCGGGGCTCGCGTCACAACGTCGCACCGCAACAGGCGGTTGTCGCCTACGTTGACGGTCGCGCCGGTCTGGTCGGACGAGTGACAACGGTTACGAGTGGAACGGCGACGGTACTCCCGATATACGCGACCGATTCATTCGTCGCCGCTCGGCTTGAGGATTCGCGTCACGATGGTCTACTTACCGGCCTCGGTGTGGAGGAGGGTAACGTCGTCATGCGCTACGTTCCTCGCTCGGCCCGCGACGATATCTCCTACGGTGACGTCGTCGTAACCTCAGGGCTTAACTCCGTATTTCCGGCGGAGCTACCAATTGGCTCGGTACGTCGGGTACAGTCTCCGGCGTACGCGCCGTCTCTTGTGATGGAGATCGATCCGGTCGTGGATTTCTCCCGGGTCGAATACGTGTTTGTTTACGATGACCAGGGATCACGATGAGCGCCTTTGTTCTTCCGATCGTCGCCGGCCTACTCGTATTTGTACAGGTTACCTGGTTGGGTAACCTGTCTATCGCCGGCGCTCAACCGAACCTTTCGCTATTTCTCATCATGCTGTACGGCCATCGCGCCGGTGTTCAGCGCGGCCAGGTTGCTGGTTTTGCGGTGGGCCTCCTTCAAGACGCGCTCGGATCCGCACCCCTTGGATTCTACGCGGTACTCGGATTGGTCGCCGGCGCCATAGCCGGCTCCACGCGTGGCGCATTCCGAAGTGACTCGATAATTGCCCCGCCGATGCTCGCGTTGATCGTGATGATCGGGCGAGGAATCGCCGCGCTTTTCTTATCGCTTATCCTCGGTCTCCCGAGCGTTCGGGAAAATCTCTTCTCCCTCGCTTCGCTCGTCGACATTGGATTTATGGTTGTTGTCTCTCCTATCGTCTTTGCCGCCCTCGGAGCGATAATGGACCGAACCAGCACGGAGCGTTACTGATGAGCGAAGTGCGACGACGCGATGTGGTACGTCCCGGCCGTGCCTGGTCGATCGCAGCGCTTGTGTTCTTAATATTGTTCGCCTACTCGCTCCACCTTTTTCGCATGCAGGTGCTTGATGGTTACATCTACCTAAATCGGGCTCGGCTCACGGCGTCACGCAACGAACCGATCTACGCCCAACGAGGCCAGATATTCGATCGCAATTACGATACCCCGGTCGCGCGCAATGAAAACTCGTTTGCTATTACCGTTACGCCCGGCGAAGTGCCACAGGGAGAGATCGATCGCATTCTGGCTGAGATCGCCCAGCTTCTCGATCGGGACGTCGAGGTCCTGAGCGAACGGTTTCGGCAAGGCCGGGGTGGGGCGTTTCAAGCGGTAGAAGTCCTGCGTGGGCTGTCGCTCGCCGAGCTTGCATTGGTCGCCGAACGCGCGCCGTACCTCCCGGGTGTCCGCTGGTATGGGCGACCGCAGCGCGTTTACCCTTACGACGATCTTCTCGCCCACGTTGTTGGATACGTCGGCGACATAACGCCTGAAGAACTGCAGGTCCTCTTTAATCAGGGATACAGCGCGACAAGTGTTCTCGGAAAAAGCGGGATCGAACGGCGCTACGACGGCGAGCTCCGTGGGTCCGACGGAAGCCGCGTCCGGACAGTAGACGCCACGGGTCGGGAGGTAGGTGAGGACGGTGCGATAGTACCGCCGATTGCGGGGGGAAACCTCGTCCTCACGATCGACCGAGACTTGCAGCGGCTCGCCCAGGAGGCGCTTGGTCCACGAATTGGTTCAGTTGTGGTTGTTCGTCCGCATACCGGCGAGGTTCTCGCCCTCGTGGGCTATCCTCGATATGATCCCAACTCTATCGTCCGACCCGGAGGAGAAGAGCTTTTTCGGCGGCTCGCGCTCGACCAGCGTTCGCCGTTCCTAAACCGCCCGATCCAGTCAGTCGCTGCACCCGCTTCCACGTTTAAGATTCTCATGACCGCGGCAATTCTCGAAGAAGACGCGTTTCCCGCCGATCGCGCCGTATCGTGCACCGGTCGCTTTGCTTACGGAGATCGTGTTTTTAACGATTGGCTCGAATATGGGCACGGATCGGTCAATCTCAACGATGCTCTCGCGCAGTCGTGTAACGTGTACTTCTGGACGATCGGCAGCAGCTATCTCGACGTAGACCAAATCATCGATTACGCCTCGCGTCTCGGGCTGGGTCGTCCCACAGGCATCGACTTACCGGGTGAGACCGCCGGATTGGTGCCGTCGCCGCTGTGGAAAGAACAAACGCTCAACGCGCGGTGGGTTGGGGGAGATACCGTAAATATGTCCATCGGCGAGGGGTACCTTCAGGTAACTCCGATACAGTTGGCGATGATGGTAGCGACGATCGTCAACGACGGACAAATGATGAGACCGTTTGTTCTGCGGGAAGTGCGCGATCCGATAAGCGGTGCAGTTATCCGCCGCACGACGCCCGAGGTCGTGCGCGACGCTGAGATCAGCGCGACGACCTTGCGACGCGTTCGCGAGGCTATGCGCGGTGTAATCACGGATGGTACCGCAAACGTAGTCATCACGACCGACGCAGTGGAATCGGCCGCAAAGACGGGAACGGGGCAGGTTGGTTCGGAGACAAACTGGACGAGTTGGTTTGTCGCCTACGCCCCGTACGGGGAGGACGTACCCGCAGAGGACCAAATTGTCGTTGCCGTTATGGTCGACGCGATGAACGAATGGGAGTGGTGGGCGCCGAAGGCGGCCAACATCGTCCTACACGGCTACTTTCGTGATTTAGATTTTGACGAGGCCGTCGCCGACTTACGCCGCGGGTCGCGGCCGTTGTGGTACATGTGATGCAGATACGGTCACGCTCGGTTTTCGAAATCGATCTTTACACCGCCCTCTCAGCGGTCGTGCTCGTTATCATCGGAATCCTTTTTATCTATTCGAGCGGCGTCACTGCTACCGGGCAGATAATAAGCAGAGAGTATCTCCGCCAAATCGCCTGGGCTACCGGTGGTATCGGTATTATGCTGGCCCTGACCTTCATCGACTATCGCGTGTTTCAACGCCCGGCGATCGCGATCTTTGGTGGGGCTTTACTCCTTCTGCTCATCACACTCGCGTTTGGGCGTGTGGTGAACGGGGCTCGAAGTTGGATCGGCATCGGCGAATTGGGCGGCCAACCGTCGGAGTTTGCCAAAATCGCCCTTATTATAATACTTGCCCGCTACTACGCCGCCGACGAGAATCGCTCACGGACGTTTGGGGGATTTATCGCCGGGCTCGGGATAACGTTTGTTCCCGTTGGTCTCGTGCTCCTGCAACCGGATCTCGGTACCGCGATGGTCTACATACCAATTTTTCTGTTTGTCGCGTTTGTTGCCGGCGTACCTCTGGTCTTTATCGGGTTTATCATCGGCTATGGCGCGTTCGTCGCTCTTTTTACCGTCGTCCCCGTTTGGCATACCTACCAGGGCGACAGCGGTAATGCGTTGCTGCGCATCCTGACAACGGCGGAGTACCTCCGCTTTGCGATTCTTGGAGTCGCCGTCGCATTCGCGCTTTCCCTTGTCGGTCTTCTGGCGACGAGGAGGCGTATGTTCTTTTGGACCGCGTATGTTCTCGCGATACTTCTCCTCGCGCTTCCAACCGCGTATCTCGCGCGTTCAGTTTTGCAGGACTATCAGATAATGCGACTTATCGTGTTCCTGGATCCGTACGTCGATCCACGTGGGGCTGGCTGGAATATCATTCAATCGACAACCGCGGTAGGTTCGGGAGGTCCGTTCGGAAAGGGATTTCTGCGCGGAACGCAAAGTCATTATCAGTATTTACCGCAGCAGAGCACCGACTTTATCTTCTCCATTCTCGCCGAGGAGTGGGGATTTCTCGGCGTGTTAGGCGTTTTCTCGCTCTTTGGCGTCATGTTTGGTCGCGCGGTGTACATCATGGTGAGTGCTCGCGACCGATTCGCCGCGATCCTCGTTGCCGGCGTACTCGGAATGCTGGTGTTTCATTTTGCAGTCAACGTCGGGATGGCGGTCGGAATTATGCCGATAACCGGGATTCCGCTTCTCTTTCTATCCTACGGCGGCTCGTCCTTGTGGACAGCTATGGCCGGACTCGGACTTGTAATGAGCGTGTACCAACATCGGTATCAATACTGATTAATGGATTTGCGTACGAGTAAAGTCGATCCAATCAGGGATCTTGCCGACGAGTTATCTGTCGTCGAGATGCCGTCACGGTATCTCGGCGGCGAGTTTGGACAGATCGTTAGAGAAGACTCTTCCTTGTTTCGCGTCGCTCTGACTTTTCCGGATCTGTACGAGATCGGTATGTCCAATCTGGCAATCAAACTCCTCTACGGTAGTTTAAATCTGTCCGACATGATCGCCGCCGAGCGAGTCTTTGTTCCGGCGCCCGACTTTGAGGAGGCCCTTCAACGCACGGGGACGCCGCTGTACACGCTGGAAACGGGAACACCGGTCGGCGCATGCGACGTTCTGGCGATATCGTTCGGGTATGAGTTACTCGCGACAAACGTCATAACGCTTTTGAAGTGCAGCGGTATCGCTCTGGAGAAGAACAAACGGGGCGCCGGCGATCCAATTGTCATTGCCGGCGGACCAGGTATCACCAATCCAATGCCACTTGCCCCATTTATCGACGGATTTTTTATCGGCGAAGCCGAGGAAGAGTTGGCAATGCTGATGGAAAAGGCCGCGCAGCTAAAGACATGCGGCGCGTCGCGGTCGGATATTCTTGATGAGATCTGCGCCCACCGTTCAGTGTGGTCGACCTACGTGGACCGTCCCGCGTATCGCGCAATCTGGCATCGTTTCGCCGACCGATCCGAGCAACAAGGCGGAATCCCACGATCTTACGGGGCCGGATTTCCGGTTCCGTCGATGCGAGTGGTCCAGGACCACGGCGTGACCGAGATTATGCGCGGGTGTCCGCAAGGTTGTCGGTTCTGCCACGCCGGAAACTACTACCGACCGTATCGGATGAAACCGGTTGACGTTGTCTTGGACGAAGTTGACTGGCTCGTGCACAAACTCGGCTATCGCCAGATAACGCTTTCGTCGTTGAGTTCCGGCGATTATCGGGCGATCTACGCTCTTATGAACGAGGTAAACACGCGCTACCGACACCTCGGTGTAAGTTTTCAACTTCCTTCATTGCGTGTCGACTCGTTTACCCTCCCGCTCCTTGAGCAGATGTCCGCGGTTAAAAAATCCTCCCTGACGTTCGCCGTAGAATCACCGGACGAATACGCGCAACGTGGGGTAAACAAGATGGTGCCGATCGACCAGGTGGCCGAAATTCTGCGATCCGCAAAAGAGAGTGGCTGGAAACACGCAAAGCTTTACTTCATGATCGGTCTGCCTGGCCCAGAGTCGGAATCAGAGGCTGAGCAGATCGTCGAGTATCTCTATACCCTCCGCCGTCGCGTCCGCCTCGATTATGTGGCCAATATCGGGACGTTTATTCCTAAGCCGCACACAGCTTTTCAATGGCAACCACAGCTCGATCCCGACACCGCTCACGAGCGCCTGCGCGGAATAGCGGACGCTGTCCCGCGTGGCGTGACGGTAAAATGGCATGATCCGTGGTTGTCGTGGCTCGAAGGCGTGATTTGTCGAGGCGATGAGCGAACAGCCGATGCGATCGTAAAGGCGCATGACTATGGAGCGCGACTCGACGCCTGGAGCGAGTACCTCGACAAAAGCGCGTGGCAACGCGCCGTTTCGGAGGTCGTCGGATCCGAAAGCGGTTTGTCCGGTTTCGCTCATGACGCACCCCTTCCCTGGGACGGCGTACGCATTGGTGTGACCAGCCGAGCGTTGCTGACGGAGTTAGATCGGAGTAATCGAGGGTTGCTCACCGAGCGCTGTGCGCCGGAGTGTAAAAAGCCGTGTGGCGTCTGTAACCGCGACGTTCGACCGGTCGAACAGGAATCTGATCTAATCGGCAAGCGTGACGACGAAGCGGATCAACCTATTCCGTCAACGCCGCAGGTCGATTTACAGCAGGGTAGGGCGTACATCCTTCTCGCACAATTTGAAAAGACGCGTTCAGCGGCCTATCTATCTCATCTTTCGGTCATTCGCACGCTTGAGCGGATTTGGAATCGCGTTGATATCCCACTCGAGCTTAGTGAGGGATACGCTCCAAAAATAAAAATGAGTTTTGGGCAACCGCTCCCGCTCGGCGTGGAAAGTCGATACGAGATTGTCTCTGTCGCGGTACAAAATACTATACAACTTGATAACATTTTTCAGGCATTTCAGACCAGCGCACCGAATGGGATACGGTTAACCGGCGCAGCTCTGTTACACCATGAGAATAATTCTCCCAAAATACCGGCGCCGATGACGCAATACGGCGGGTCGCGATACGAAGTCGCGCATGACGTAATCGGTACGTTTCGTAACGTTGCCGGACCGGGAATCCGGATCATCGAAGGACCAGATCAATCGTCGATCGTTGAGATTAGCGCCGAGGCTCCAGGTCTCGGAAGGCTGCTTGGTGAGCGCCGGCGTACAACGGTCTCGAAAATCACTCGAATCGGAATGTGGAACAAAGAAGACGCTGGTGACCTGTTTGAGTGGTATCGCCCGCGCGCAATCGATATCCGCTACGCGAGTCGTTCTTAGTTACCACGTTTTGATTCGTCCCAGAGCTCGTCCATTTCCGCCAGACTGGCCGACGAAACGTCCATACCGCGTGCCTCAAGTGCCTTTTCGATGTATGCAAATCGGGAAAGAAACTTACGATTGGTCTGATCGAGCGCAACCGTTGGATCGACTTTGAGTTTGCGGGCGACGTTGACGACGGAGAAGAGCAGGTCGCCGATCTCGCTCTCAATTATCGTGGAAGAACTGTCGGGATCATCCGCCGCCTGGGCCAGTTCGGCCGCCTCTTCATGAATTTTGTCGATCGCCGGTTTCGCGTCGTCCCAGTCGAAGCCAAGCTTAGAAGCCTTCTTTTGAATCTCAAATGCGCGTTCAAGAGGCGGAAGACCGGCGCTTACGCCCGACGGTCCGGGGTTTTTCCCTTCGATTTCGGTTTTTATGGTGTGCCAGTTAAACGCAACTTCTTCCGCGTTTTTCACTGATGTGTCCGAAAAAACGTGCGGATGCCTTCGCAAAAGCTTGCGTCCGTTTTCGCGTAAGACGTCGACAAAAGAGATTCCTGATTCCTTATCGAGCGCATCAGAAAGGAGCATAGCCACAAGAAACACGTCGCCGAGTTCGTCCGCGACTTCGCCGTATCGCGACGCGTCTGGCGCCCTTGAGGCCCCGGAAGCGTCGTTAATGGCCGCAACCATCTCAAACGACTCCTCGACGATATGATTTCGGAGCGAATCCAGCGTCTGTTTGCGGTCCCAGGGACAGCCGTCAGGCGCGCGTAGCCGGCGGATAATAGCGGCGTATTCTTCAAAAACCCGCGATTCATTGGGCCGCCGGTGCGATTCGGTTGCCTCGTCGAGAGGTAAGGATTGATCTTGCGTGTGCTCCATTACTAATCCTCGTGCTAATCCTTGTATTATAGGAATTACTTAGTAGACAGAATATCCATTATCGGAAGTAATAGTCGTGCCGATGTCGGCAGCGCGATCCTTGGCCGGCTCAATCATAGGGATCCTTTTTTTCGCTTAAAAACGCAAAAACGGACAACGCGATTGCGGCGGCTATCAAGGGCGGAAATATGTTGAGTACACCGTTGATCGAACGTAACGCCGCGATGATATCGGCGAGAAAAAAGTCGATTAGTCCACCGAGAAAAGCGGCGCCGGTCGCGATTAAGGATGCACCCCAGTAATCGCCGGTAAACCTTCTATGGAGTACAAATACGTAGAACGCCGCGAGGGCGAATCCGATAAGTGCGTAACTGAGTCCTACGGCGAGATATGTTGTCGTCATTTATTCTTACCCTGTCACTAAAGTTGCCGGTTCAAGACGAACCGGCTCGCTGTAATACGGATTAAAGTTGGACGCGTCGATGCCATACGTGAGCACGTAACAAACGATCGTGAGGTTACCAATCGGGCTCGGTAACGGTAGAGAGAGCATCTCGCCAACGTCGAAATCTCCGGAAACGTACTCGGACGAATCCCAAAATCCCTCGTAATCGTTGAGTGGATCTCCGACGGCGGCATCGGCAGTTGAGCGACGGCGCATCTCGAGAAGATTGGAGTTGCCGCCGTCGTCCCAGGAAACGAGCATGTGGGTGTCCTCGTCGCTTAAACCGCGGGCGTCGGGGGATCGAAGGTCGATGCGAAACTCAACCCCGGAACCGGTCGGCGCAAGTGGCAACAACGGCGCGGAGTCATCGGTGACGGTAGAAAACGATCCGCCGTTTACCGACAGACGAGTCGGCGCCACGCGGATAAACCCCCGCGCCTCGAGCCGGCCCGGTCCTACATCGCGCGGTGTCGCCTCTATCGACGACTCGTCGCTGGAAATCGCCGAATCGTCTGGGTAGTACAGTTTGTAGTAGAGCTCATAACCCCGAAAATCGTCCCCGTCATTATCTCCGTCGTGGCGGAAACGGAGGATGTAGTTCTCCTCGTTGCTACCGCTTGGCGACAGCGCTTCCGGCGGCGCAAGAAAAGAGATAGAAGGTAATCCACATGAGAGAACGACGAGCGTCGATAAAACTACGACGCCCAAGCTAAAAAAACGAACGACCACCCTCCCCGTCGATCCTGGTCGCTACGGCGCGAGTCCTTCGGGAACGTCCAACAGTTCGTAAATCACGACCGGCTTGTTTTTCCCTTTTACGCGTATGTTATCAAGCTCCCGAGCGACGATCCGATCCTTTACAAGACCGTACGTGTTCTCGCTTATTATGACGTTGGTACCGTACTGTTTGTTGGTGCCTTCGAGCCGAGCGCCGAGGTTTACGTTGTCGCCCATGAGCGTGTAGTTCATTCGACCAAGACTACCCATATTTCCGACCGTCATGATCCCGGAATTGAGTCCAATACCGATGTTGATCCGCCGTTCCGGCGGCCATGCGTCGTTGAGTTCGTTGAGGACCCGCATCTGCTTAAGCGCGCTCTTGCAGGCCAGAATGGCGTGATCCTCCTGCGGCAGCGGAGCGCCCCAGAAGCACATGATCTCGTCGCCTACGTACTTATCGAGCGTGCCGCGGTATTCGAGAATCGTATCGGTCATCGCCGTGAGATAGATGTTCAAATGGTTGACGAGTTCCTGGGGCGTCATCGATTCAGAAAGAGTCGTAAAACCGCGGATGTCGGAAAAGAAAACGGTCAGGTCCTTGTCGATGCCTCCAAGCTCAGGAGGATTTTCGAGAATTTCACTGACAACGGCAGGGCTCACGTACTTGCCAAACATCTCTCGGATGCGTCGCTTGTCCTTCTCCTCGGTAACGACCCGGTAAACGACGATACTGACAAAGGTAAGAATCATCGAGAGCGCCGGACTGGAGAAGTTAATCATCAACGCTTGATCGTCAAAAATCATCGTTACAACAAAGAAGAAGACGATGATCGAGATAAACGTGATAACCATCGACCAGATCGTCGATAGCCGCGAACTCATCAACGCGACGAGAAGACTTAAGCCGGCGAGCAACAGATAGTCGAGCCAGCTCGGCGCGTAATGAATAAACTGATCCATCAGGATCGTGTTTAAGGCGTTGGCGTGGACCTCAACCCCGTACATCAAGCCGTACGGCGTGAGCTTCTCATCATCGGCCATCCCTTGGGCAAATGCGCCGACCATGACGATCTTGTTTTCCACGGCGCGCGTTGGTGGCCAGGTGGCCGGGTCGGGACCGGGAACGCGCGCGGCGTAGCCAAAATACGGCCTCACGGGAAATGTCTGATAGCCATCACGAGCGGGACTCGAGCGGGCCCCCATATAGTTGATAAGCATCGTTCCGTATTGGTCGATAGGGATAACGATCTCATCGAGCGTCCGGTAGGTCGCCTCTTCTTCGACGTTGCCCTCGGCGTCGATGACCGCCGGAGTTTCGATGATGCGGTACGGCACCCAAGAACCTTGCTGTACGTCGAAATACTGCGGTTCACGAATCGTCACGCTCTCGCCGATGACAACCTCAAGGTCTTCGAGCGTTTTGTTAAAATAGTCGGCGGCGAGCGCGAGTGTTATCGAAGGAATAAACTGTTCTTGGTAGTGACGAATCAGAAATGTATACGAATCGGCCGTGCCGTCACCGTCTTCGTCAATCGGTAGTTGCGGCGATTCCGCCTCGAGCGTCTCGCGCAGATCGGCAATAGACTCCGTCGTGAGCGGTAACGGTATGTCGCGATCAAATCCATCGCGATCAAACCAGACCAAGCGCTCATAGTTGGCGTCGTCTATCGCTAAACCGGGAGTAAGCTCCTCAAATAAGTACTCCTGTCGCAGTTCCGATATACGCGCGACCATCGGCTGTCGTCGAAAAACGCTGTCAAAGTCGTCCCAGACGTTTGCGTGCCCGTATCCGCCAACGACGCTTCCCATCGGCTGGAGCGGCGGCTGGAGTCCAAAAAACGACGGCAACGTTCGCCAATCCCCACTGACGTTGTCTATTCGCCCGGCGGCATCAAACAGACGCTCGTGGCGTTCAAAAAACTCGTCGTATATCGGCGGTGACGGTTCGCTGTACTCGAGAATCGTCTCGAGAAAAACGCGATCGTTACGCTGGATCGACTCGACCAGCAAGGCGTCGTTAACCGCGTTCTCGCTCGGTTCAATAAAAAACAGATCGAGAAATAACGAGCGTTCACGGTTGTTCGGGTCGGAAACGCGCGCAAACGAGTTGATCAAGTCGGCGTGTCGATACCGTTCAAACGGCCAGCGGCCAAATCGGGAAAGAGTCGTCGAGTCGATTCCGACGATGAGGATGTCTTCCGAGATATTGGGGTTGCGCTCGACAAAGGTTACGCCCTCTTGGACCGTTTCCGCCCGAAACACGTTCTTGAGGTTAAAGTGAACGTCGAGCATCGTCAGCTCAAGGCGTTCGGGAATCGCGGTAAAAACCGTGAGGAGCACAAAAACGCCGATTACCATCAAAGCGATGACGAAGCCAAAGGTGCGGGTCTCAAAAAACTTTGATCGTTTTTCGGCCATCGATTTCCTCCCCTGACGCTCTAACCGTCTGCCGCGAGGCCTTGACTTTGGAGCCAAATTATACGGTCTCGCCCTAGGTTTGTCCAACTGCTTTCGCCGTGCTCGTCGAGGAGACGGTTGTAATAATCGAGGGCAAGATCGTAGTCTTCGGAACTTTCGGCGAGTCGGCCGAGGTTAAACAATGCGCGTGGTTTTTCGGTATTAGGCAAGCCTTCGCCATCGGCAAGACGGAGCAGCAACTCACGCGCCCGATCGGCTTGGCCGAGCATTTCGGACGCGGCGGCGGCCGCACCGAGAGATACGCCGACTAAGTGGCTATCGGGAAAATCATTGACGATCGATAGATAAGCCGACTGAGCCGCTTCGTAGTTGTTGAGTTCCCATTCGAGTGACGCGAGAATAAATCGCGCCCGCAAGTCTCCGTAGGATCCGGTGTACTGTTCGCTGATTGCGGCGATCTCGGACCGGAGATCCTCGATGATCGGACTTGCCTCTCGTTCTTCGTCCGACAGTTCGGCAAACGCCTGCCACTGATTATCCAGCAATTCGGCGGCGCGTGTCGCGCTCTCGGCTCGCCGCTCAAGAAACTGGTAGATACCGACGGCAAGAACGATGGCCACGAGGAGAAAAGCGCCAAAACCGATCATTAGTTTGCGATTTGCGGCGAGAAAGCCCATGACTCGTTGGGCTGTTGTTGTTTTTTCGATCGTCGAACTGTTCATTCCGACTGGTCTCCTTTTCGGGTGATGTTGAGATCCTTAACGAGCTTGGAAAGGTAGGAACGCTGAATCTCAAGCTCTTCGGCGGTCTCGGTGTGGTTCCAACTATGGCGTTGCAGCGCGCCACGGATAAACTGGCGCTTGAATGAACGAATACTCTCTTTTAGCGTTCGCCCCTGATAGCGAGCTTCCTGCGCCGTATCTCCGGGATGGAGTAAGAGATCTTCAGGAAAAATCCGATCATGGGAGGCGATGACGACGGCGCGTTCTACGGCGTTCTCGAGCTCCCGAACGTTCCCGGGCCACTCGTACGCCAAAAGTGACTCCATCGCTTCATCGGAAAATCCGATGATACGTTTGTTTGTCTCGCGCGCAAATCGCTTGAGAAAAAACCCCGCTAGCTCCGGGATGTCGTCTCTTCGCCGGCGAAGCGGTGGAATCATGAGAGGCAGGACGTTGAGGCGATAGTACAAATCGCTTCGAAACTCGCCCTGCTCCACAAGTTTATCCATACTCTTATTTGTCGCCGTTACAATTCGTATGTCGACGGTGATTGGATCGCTCGATCCCAGGCGCTCAAACGTTTTTTCCTGGATGACACGCAGCATTTTTGCCTGCAGGGCAAGCGGGAGATCGCCGATCTCGTCGAGGAAGATCGTCCCGCCGTCGGCCAACTCAAACCGACCCCGTCGGTCGGCAACGGCATCGGTGAAGGCGCCTTTTACGTGGCCAAAAAGCTCGCTCTCGAGAAGCGTTGCCGGCAAAGCCGCACAGTTGACGCGGACAAAGGCACCGTTGGAGCGCGGTGAACGCAGATGGATCTGCTCGGCAATCAGCTCTTTTCCGACGCCACTTTCTCCTTGAATGAGAACTGTCGAATCGGTTGGGGCGATACGATCGATGAGGCCGAGGAGCTCTTCCATCACCGGGCTGGACCAGATGAGCGTGTGGTAGCCTTGATCCGCGTTTACCTTGTCTTTGAGAAGATCGACTTCGGTGCGCACCCGCTGAAAGGTGCGGGCGTTCTGAACCGCGATAGCCGCCTGATTGGCAAAAATCTCGAGCCATTGTAGGTCGTCGTCGCTAAAGGGGCGGTTTTCTGTTTTGTTGAGAATCTCGATAACACCGATACAGGCGTCCTTGACGCGCATTGGCACGGCGAGTATCGAGTTCGTTGTGTAGCCGATTTTTTGACCGATATCGCGTTGATGGCGTGGATCGGAGTCCGTATCGTTGACGATGAGCGAGCGGTTATTCTTCGCGACCCAACCGGCGACACCCTCGCCCATCTCTAACGAAAACTGTTGTACCTGATCGCCCTTGGAACCAAGAGCGACTTCAAAATAGAGTTTGTTGTTTTCGGAGTTTACCAGGAGGAGCGAAGACGCCTCTCCCTCGGTAAGACGCGTCGCGGACTCGACGATACGATGAAGGACCGCGCTGAGGTCAGAAAAATCCGAGTTTATCAGCGCGTTGATCTCGATCAGTGTTTGAAAGCGATCGAGATCAACCTTTGCTAGTGCCATCGGCGTTCAACGCCTATCCTCATTCGGTATCCTGTTTTTCTTTGAGCATATCTCCCAGCGTAACGGTGGAACTCTCGTCCTCGTCGTGGATGTACTTCTCGAGTTCCTGTCGCTGTTCCTGTCGGTGCAGTTCCCGTACGGAAAGCGAGAGCCGTTGCCGGTTGGCGTTGATCTCTGTGACGACGGCGCGGATCGCGTCTCCGACCTTGTAACGCGCGATAGCGTCTTCATACGCCTCGTTACGGGGATCGGTGAGGTTCATCTTGTTGATCAACCCTTCGATACCGCCGGAAATCCGCACAAAGATACCGAAATCGGTGATATTAGTTATCTCGCCGTCGACGATGCTCTTGGGCGGATGCGTATCGCGAAGCTGCTGCCACGGATCATCCTCGAGCTGCTTAATCCCAACGCGAATGTTCTGATTGTCGGAATCCGCGAGGATAACGACGACTTCGATTTCCTGCCCTTCACTGAGGAAAGCTCCCGGGTTTTTAAATCGTTTTGTCCAACTGATGTCATCTACGTGGAGGAAGGCATCGATCCCCTCCTCTATTTCGACAAACGCGCCGGTCGCCGTAATCTTCTTTACGGTCGTGTTCAGACGCGTTCCGACCGGATGACGGACGTCGATTTCATCCCAAGGATTTGCCAGGACCTGTTTGAGACCGAGAGACACGCGGCCCGCCTGGATATCGTAATCGAGGATTTTGGTCTCGACTTCCTGACCCGGTTGCAAGACTTCGCGCGGATGACTGATGCGTTGTACCCATGACATCTCGGAGATATGTACAAGACCCTCGATGCCCTCTTCCAACTCGACGAATGCGCCAAAATCGGTGAGTTTTGTCACGGTCCCGTTTACGACCTGGTCGATCCAGTAACGATCCTCAAACGTCTCCCACGGATCCGGCGTCATATGGCGGAGACTCAGATTGATCTTCTGATTCTCCTCGTCCATTTTGATCACTTTGAGGGCGATCTCCTCACCCTTCTTAACGTAATCCTTGGGTCGCGTTACATGGCCCCAGCTCATGTCGTTGACGTGCAAGAGGCCGTCAAATCCACCGAGATCGATAAACGCGCCAAACGAGGTAAAACTTTTGACGACGCCGGTAACCTCGTCGCCGATCTGAACCTGTCCGAAAAACTGTTCGCGGTTCTTTTCGGTTTCTTGCTCAAGCCACGCGCGCCGGGACAGTACTATGTTTACCCGGTTGTCGCTGTAGATGCGCTCGACAAAAAAATTATCCTCAATACCAACGTACTCTTCCGGTTCTTCTACGCGCCGAACGTCCATCTTTGAGATCGGGTTGAATCCCCGAACGTTGGCGTGGAGGCGAATCTCAAAACCGCCTTTTATCGCGCGAACCACTTTACCCTTAACCGGAATGCGGTCGTGAAAGGCATCCTTGAGCGTCTTCCAGAACCGCTTTTCGTCGGCTTTACGCTTGGAAACGGCCACGCCGCCGTTGCGGATATCTTTTCGCAGAAGCACTACTTCTACCGTATCGCCGACAATGGGTGCTTCTTCAAACTCGGCCATCGGAATTCGTCCTTCGGCCTTATACCCGATATCGACGAAGACCTCGTCGCCTCCGATCTGGATGATCGTACCGTCGACGAGTTGCCCTTCCTCGAGTTCGTCCAACTGCTCAAGAAACTGCATTTGCATCTCCTGAGTCTGGGACTCATCCGAAGAAGAGTCGGCGAATTGTGCGTCCTTATCTGCCATGACTACGTTATTGCTCCCGATTGTGATTGATTTTTTTTCTGAATAATGGCGATAACTTTCTCACATACTTGGTCGAGGGTCAAGTGCGTCGTGTCGACGTAAACCGCGTCCGCGGCGCGAGTAAGCGCGCCGTGAGACTTGGTTCGATCTATTTCGTCACGCTCGCGAATAGCACGCTCGACCGCCTCAAGTGATGCTTTTTCGCCGTGTTCTCTCCGGCGGCGACGGGCACGCGATCTGACGTCGGCGTCGAGATACACCTTTACCTCGGCACCGGGAAAAACGACCGTACTCATGTCGCGGCCTTCGACGACGACGTCCCGATTTGCGGCAACCGCAATGAGGCGTCGATTTACCTCGCGTCGGACCCCCGGTACGCGCGACACGATCGCGGTCGCGCGATCAATCTCGCTTGCATGAAGCTCCTGTTCGCGGGGTATGCCGTCGACGAGGAAGCTTCCCGGAGAAACCTCGATTACTATTTCCGAGGAGAGGGCTTCAAGTCTCTCGGCGTCCTCCACGTCGATTCCGAGATCGATCGCTTTCCAGGTGATTGCGCGGTAATATCGACCTGAGTTGAGATAGAGAAATCCGGTTTGCTCGGCGATAGTCCGGCTAACCGTGCTTTTTCCGCTTCCCGCCGGACCGTCGATTGCTACAATCATCGCTTACTTTTCTCCGTGACAGATACCAGCTGCGCTACCTCGCGATCCGATAGCTTCCGAACGCCTCCCGAAGGCAGCTCACCAAGGCGAATTGGACCGTATCGGACGCGGTGGATGCGCTTAACGACTACCCGAAAATGAGCAAAAACCTTACGCAACTCGCGGTTTTTTCCTTCGGCGAGTACAACGGTGATTCGACGTGCGGATTTGCGCGCATAGCGCACCCCTCGATAGTTAACGTTTTCGATGCGTATCCCCCGTCGAAACTGATCGAGGATTTGATCGGAAATCGGTTCCTTGGTCTCGACGACGTACTCGCGTTCGATATGGAACTGCGGGCGCATAAGTGTCTGGGCGAGATCGCCGTCGTTGGTAAAAAGGAGCAAGCCGGTGCTGAGGTAGTCGAGTCGACCGACGGAGAACAAACGCCCCGAGAACTGCGGTCGTACGAGGTCAATCGCCAAGCTACGGCCCTCCGGATCACTGGTACTCGACAATACGCGGTACGGTTTGTTGAGGGCGAAGACGGCGCTGCGAACCGACGCCCGCACAACGCGACCGTCGACGCGAACGGTCTCTCCCGTTTCGACGCGGCGCGACAGGTTATCGACGACCTCGCCGTCAATCTGTACGCGCCCTTCCCGGACGTACTGCTCACACGCCCGCCGAGACCCGAGTCCGGCCTGGGAGAGAAAACGATTGATGCGCGGGCGATCGGTCATTCCCGGAACCGTTCCTCTTCGAGTTCGTCAAGTTTTGGGAGATCACCGATACTTGCAAGTCCAAATCGACGAAGAAAATCGCGGGTTGTCCCATATTGAACGGGACGCCCAGGCGCCTCCTTGCGACCCAACTCGCGCACCAGCCCAAGTTCGAGCAAGCGAGCGATCATCGCGTCCGCCGAAACGCCGCGCAGACTTTCGATCTCCCCGCGAGTAATCGGCTGGGAATAGGCAACGATCGAAAGCGTTTCAAGGGCCGCCCGGGACAAACGGGCGTCGCGACTGCGGCCGTATCGCGAGCGGAGTGAGGGCCAGAGCGAACGCTTGGGCATAAGCTGAACCGTCCCGGCGACCGTCAAAAGCTCGATCCCGCGGTCGTTCTCGGAGAGATCTATCCGCAAGGTGCTCAGGACTTCTTCTACGCGCTCACGAGAAATTGAGAGCGCCTTGGCGATTTCGCGCATCTCGATCGCATCGTTCTCGAGAAAGAGGATTGCCTCGACGAGCGCTCGATCCTGATTGATATCACGACTTTCGTCGGGCAAGGCGTATGTCTCCAAACATCCGGTTCTGATAAATCATGATGTCTTTCTGTCGTGCCGCTTCAAGTATGGCGATAAACGCGCACACAAACTCCATAATCGAGCCCCGGCGACCGATCAAATCGGTAAACGAGAACTCGTTACTCGTCTCGACAAGCTCCATGATCAGCGTGAGCTTCTCGTTGACGGTGACCTCCTCGTACAGATCGACGAGACGATCGGTCGTAACGTTTCTGATCAGCTGGGAAAACGTATAAACGAGTTGCCAGACGTCAATTTCTTCCCAGAGTGAGGCGTCATCGGTGAACGGGAGGGTCGTTTGTCCCTGTTTTCGTTCGACCGTGTAGTCAAGATCGTCCTCACGTTCGAGGATCAGCTCGCTGAGCTTCCGAAACTTCTGGTACTCGATCAGCTTGTCGACGAGTTGTTGGCGCGGATCGCCTTCATCGTCCTCGTCGTCGAGTTCGCGCGCCGGCAGCAGCATCCGCGATTTGATGTAGATCAACGTCGCGGCCATCGCATAAAAATCCGTAATAAGATCGAGGTCGATTCGCGCGGCGTACTCGAGGTACTCGAGGTACTGCTCGGTGATTCGCGCGATCGGTATATCGTAGATGTTGACCTCATTCTTGCGGATGAGAAAAATCAGCAGGTCAAGCGGACCTTCAAACTGGTCCAACTGGACCGTATGTCCGCGCCTACTCTCGGGCTCCATCGGCACGATTATAGGCCTTAGCCGTGACGCGGTCTACCTTTTGATCGCCGCAAAGCGGTTCAGAACAACTCCTCGTCTTCTGCCGCGGCGACTTTTTTTGATCCGTTTCCGGCTTTCTTTGCCTTTTTTGACTCTTCCGTTGCTGCGGAGTCGGCAGGTGGAGGTGCTACTTCCGCTTTATTCGGAAACATGATTCCTCGTATTTTTGTTTCAAGCGTCGTAGCGATATCGGGATTGTCGGTCAAAAACTGCTTTGCGTTCTCCCGACCCTGACCGATTCGTTCTTCTCCGTAGGAGTACCACGATCCACTCTTCTGGACGAGGTCGTGTTTGAGCGCCGCGTCGAGGAGACTTGCCTGGGCAGATATCCCTTTCCCAAAGATAATCTCGAGCTCGACCTTGCGAAACGGCGGCGCGACTTTGTTCTTTTTTACTGTGACCCGGACCCTATTACCTATCGCCTCATCAGAGCTCTTGTTTATCGTCTCAATTCGTCTCACCTCGAGCCGTACCGAACAGTAGAATTTCAACGCGTTACCGCCGGTCGTGGTTTCGGGATTTCCGAACATCACGCCAATTTTCATCCGAATCTGGTTGATAAACACGAGAACCGTGGATGACTTGGAGATTATTCCGGTCAATTTCCGCAGCGCCTGGCTCATAAGACGCGCCTGGAGGCCAACGTGGCTGTCACCCATGTCGCCCTCGATCTCCGCCTGCGGCGTGAGCGCAGCGACCGAGTCGACGACTATGATGTCGACCGCCTTGCTGCGAACCAACGCTTCGGCGATCTCAAGCGCCTGTTCCCCGTTGTCCGGCTGGGATACCCAAAGAGAATCGGTATCGACTCCTAATCCGCGAGCATACGTCGGATCAAGCGCGTGTTCGGCGTCGATAAATGCGGCTACTCCGCCAATCCGTTGTGCCTCGGCGATCGCGTGGAGGGCCAACGTCGTCTTTCCCGACGACTCGGGACCGTAAATCTCGACGATTCGCCCTTTTGGATATCCCCCGATGCCAAGCGCTTCGTCGAGAAGAATCGAGCCGCTTGGAATCGTCTCTATATCGGGAAGGCCCTGATCCTCGCCAAGCTTCATCAGGGATCCTTTCCCAAATTGTTTTTCGATCTGTAACCGCGCGGCTTCTATCGCTTTACTTTTATCACTTTGGCTTGGTGCGGTAGGTGTTGCCATCTCGTTCCCCTCTTTTTTCGATACACTTACTAACCGGCGTGAGCGAGTATATCGCTTTTTCTAGACCCGTAAAACCGCTTTTGACCTGTCCCGACGTTCCGTAGTATACACTGTGGATATGCGGGGCGAGCTGGTTATCTTTGCGACGCGTAGCATGGAAGAGTACGCCGAGCGTGTGGCGTACGAGATGCAGACCTTTCCCGATTTCTACGGCAAAGGCTATAACAAGCACATTCGGGGAGTCCTCAAGACCGTCAGTTTTGCCGACGGAGAGATCGAGGTCGAAGTTCATACCTCGATACGCGGTAAAGATGTATTTCTGTTTTCCTCGTCCGGGCGTAACAGCCAGGGCCTGAGCGTCGAGCAAAACAAGATGGAGCTCTATCACGCGATTGATGCCCTCCGTCGTGCTCAACCGGCGCGTATCACGCTCTTCGAACCGTTTTGTACGAGCTCGCGATCTGATCGAACGACCCGCCGGAACAGCGTCGGGTTCTGGGTCCACTACAAGACGCTCACCAGTCTCGGCGTTGACCACATCATAACCTACCAGCTTCATTCCGATAAATCGAAGACGGTTGTCGACCCCTCGGTGTGCGCGATTGACGATGTCCCGGGCAGCCCGCTCATCATGGAGTACATCACGGACAACTTTATCCGCAAGCCGAGCGTTCTCGATTCAACGGTACGGGAGGAATGGCTGTTTTGTTCGGTCGACGCCGGCGGTGAAAACGCAGCGCGTCAGTACGCCCGCGCCTTCAGGACCAAGCTGATGATCGCGCACAAGCAACGAAATTACGATCGAACCAATACCGTCGAGTCGATAAACCTCCTCACCGACACCGAAATTGAGAGCAAAGAAGTGTGGATCGTCGACGATATGATCGACACCGCCGGGAGCGTCTTTACGCTTGCGCAGGAGTTAAAGAAACGCGGGGTCGGAAAAACGAACATCGCCGTGATACACCCGGTGTTTTCTGCTCCGGCGATAGAACGCCTCCGGGCGCTTCACGACGAGGGAATGCTCGATCGTCTGATCGTCAGTGATACGCTCGAGTGTCCCGAGGAGATGCGAGAGGATCTCCACTTTCTGCACGTTGTCTCATCGGCGCGACTCAGCGCCGAAATCGTTATGCGCATGCACGAAGAGCAATCGCTCTCGCCGTTTTTCGACGAGTTCGATCCCCAGCACTACCTGTCCAATTTAAAGCTTTTTCTGTAACGCGGCGAAGTCACGCAGTACGGCAGCGCGACGCAAAAAACTATCTTTCGGCGGAGTCTATGATAAACGTGACAGGCCCGTCGTTTACCAGTGATACCTGCATGTAGGCGCCGAATACGCCGGTTTCGACCGCCAGTTCTGCCCGCAGGCGTTCGGAAAGTAGCTGATACAGACGTTCTGCCTGTTCGGGCTTGGCCGCCTTGTCGAATCCAGGACGGCGACCCTTGCGTATGTCGCCGTAAAGGGTGAACTGCGAGACGAGAAGAACCGCCCCACCGTCGTCGACGATAGATCGGTTCATACGACCTTCGGCGTCCCGAAAAATACGGAGCCCGAGGATCTTTCTGGACAGATACTCAACCTCGGCGGGACCGTCGTCATGGGTGATCCCCAGAAGAACTACGAGCCCATGTTGGATCGAACCGATGAGCTTGCCGTCGACGCGCACTTCCGCGCCCGCGGTGCGTTGGACGACAGCTCTCAATTGGCTATTTCTCCCGGAGAGAGCACTCGGATAG
The DNA here is from genome assembly GCA_965601745.1 of Alkalispirochaeta sp. Lineage (GTDB taxonomy): Bacteria > Spirochaetota > Spirochaetia > DSM-27196 > Alkalispirochaetaceae. Next base: position 1,349,086 of record OZ271836.1, on the reverse strand, counting down.
ACACAGTTTCAAGTGAAAACGGATCAAGGTCTGAACGTACGCGGCCGATCAACTCGACCGGATCGTTATTACGGAGCAGAACCGTAAAGTCGAGTCGCGACGGGATCGTCCCGAGGAGAACCTGACCCGATTCGTATCCGACAAGCAAATCAAAGGATATGGTTTCCTCACCGATAACGAGGTTAGCCACGCGTCCGCGCCATCTGACGTATACACCGTCAAATAACGGTGGATCGGCGGCGACTTCCTGGAACTCAAATCCATCGCCAAAACTCGTGAATGTCGGTTGCTCGAGAAAGTCGAGCAGGTAACGCGCACGCGCTTTGACCTGTTCGGTCGCGTTAGATAAGACGATTCGATTAATTGACAGGCGAACGCGGTTATCGCGCCGGTCGTCAAAATCACGGCGCATATCGGCAAAGAGCGCTTCGATTTCGCGCTCCGAGAGGACGTATCGCGAGGTACTCTCGTCGTCGACGATCGGGGTGTCTGGAGAGATCTGCGTAAACTCGCTCCCCGAACGGGAATCCTGTCGTAACACGAGCTCCGGTATCCGCATCAAACTTTCGCGATTGATAAATAACAAAATGGCGGCGGCGAGTACAAAAACGACAAGAACAACACGACGCGGGACAAATGGGCCGATCGGCGGGAGGATGCGCTTTATTCGGCCGGAATCAAACCAGTCGAACGTTTCTTCGGGCGATTCCACCTCGCGTAACCATTCAAGGGCCCGTTTTGCTCGTTGGTTGTTCTCATGTTGCTCGAGAATGTCGAGATAGACACGCAGTGCTTCATCCGTTTGGCGTCGACGAAGGAACACGGCGGCAAGTCCGAGTCGCGCCGCCGGCTCCGATTCGAGATTCACGGCGCGCTGCAAGTAGGAGTACGCTCCTGCGTAGTCTCCGGTGTGGAGGCAGCTCATCCCAAGCAAGTAATAGTACCGATAGCTTTCCCGAAACATAAAAACCTGTGGCTCGAGAAACGATATCAAGCGAGGAAACTCGCGCCGGCGGTACATCCGCTCCGCGCGTTTGAGTCGTTTGCGGTTATTTCGCGTCACCGATCTCTCCGGACCACGGCACGTTGGCGCTATCTGGTTTCGGGCGTTGGCTCAATCGACTCCACTTGTTCTTCCAGACGACGAATCTCGGCGTCACGGCTGCGCAGTGTTTCCTGTAGTGTTCTCACCTGAGTCGACAGTCGGACGATCTCCTCACGAAAATCCTCCGTCGCTGCGTTTTGCAGTCTGTCCTGATAAGAGGCTATCGTTTCTCGATAGGCGCGTTCCCGACGCTCAAATTGTTCTACCGCCTGCAGGTACTCTTCGTGACTCCACTGAAGAAGCCGAAGGAGCTCGCGTTCTCTAAAACTGAGGTCGATGATCGCAACCCGATAACGCGCCGCCTCTACCCGAAAGCTTGTCGAAAAGTCCCTCACAACGGTCTCGAACAATTCGCGCGCTTCGTCCAATCGGCCGAGCTTGAACAAGCTCTCGCCGCTCCAGTATATCGCGTTGGCGACAAATGGCGATTCGGGATATCGATCGACAAACTGCGACAGCGCCTGGATCGCCGCCTGATAGTCCTCCTGGAGGTACAGCAGGCGACCACGTTGGTAGCGTGCCTCGACGGAAAACTCATGATCGGGAAAGGTCTGCAGGTAGTATTCGAGGTTTCGTTCTGCTTCTCCGAGACGATTCAGCGCCAAAGCTGATTTCGCCAGCCAGAAGTACGCCGTTGCCTCGACGTCAAAATCGGAAGCCTCGAGAAGTGCTTCCCGAAATCGGAGGATGGCCGATGTGTAGTCGCTCCGGCGAAAAGCATCGATCCCGCCTTGAATGACCTCGTCTTGAGCTGCGGCCGGCCCCGCGACAAGTACAAAAGTGACGATCAATAACAATCCGATGCCGGAACGGGCGATAGTATTCATGTATGTTCTCCCGTTTATATTTTCGACCGCCTCGCCTTCACGATTGAGCCTCATATAACGCCTACGCGATCTGCGTACCTCTGAGGAGTTGGCAGTAGAGCCCGGGCGACTCCGCACTAAAAAACGACGAACCGGAAACGAGAACCTCCGCTCCGTTGCGGCGCACCATTTCGGCGGAGTTCTCGTTAATACCGCCGTCGACTTCTAAAAGAAACGCCAGGCCCAGCTCCCGGCGCCGAGCCGCGAGCTGAGCGAGTTTCTCGATCGTCCGGGGAACGAGTGACTGGCCGCCGAAACCCGGGTTTACGGTCATAACAAGGGCGAGATCGATGTCGGGAAGAAGTTCCTCAAGCGCCGAGGCGGGCGTCGAGGGAACGATCGCTACGCCGGGACGCACACCACACGACCGAATCTGCTGGACCACACGATGAACGTGCACGCTGGCTTCCAAATGAACGGTGATGTAGTCCGCACCCGCGTCGGCGAACTCCGTTATATAACGTTCCGGCGCCTCAATCATGAGATGTACGTCCAACGGCATCTTAGTTCGGGAACGAATATCCCGTACCATTTTGGCGCCGAAGGTGATGTTGGGGACAAACTGCCCATCCATGACATCGAGATGAATCCAATCGGCACCAGAACTCTCGATGATCGAAATCGCGCCACCGATATCGGCAAAATCAGCGGAAAGAATCGACGGCGCTACAAACGTCGGGGAAGCCATATCGGGGAATACTACTCCAAGGCGCGCGGGCGAGCCAAGGAGGGTTCGTTGACCTTTTTGGTGAGCATGCTATAATGTTGCAAACGTCGTACAGGGGACGCGGTTAGTTTGGACAGACAAGTTGAGTCGGTGTTCGACCATGTTCATCGTGCAACCGCGCTCATCGCATCGCACGATCTACCGGCTGCAACCGAGGAGTTGGAGCGAGCGTTATCGGTCGACTTTGAAAACGAAGACGTCGTAACGACGCTGAAATACAGCAACTTCTGGAATGATCGTCAAAAACACGTCGAGTCCCTCGCCGATGATTTTGAGCGAGGCGAGTATCTTCTCGGTCAATGGCGAACGTTCGTCGATTTTGTAGATCGAATCGGATCGCCAGTAGAGTCGGCGGTTAACGCACTGCGCTTGTTCGTCTTTCGCGAAGCGCTCGGCTATTACCGTAGAATCTACCAGGAGCGCGACAACCGAGATGCCGACTTGTTGGTTCGGATCGCGCGTTGCTACAAGGGTACCGGCGAGTTCGACAAGAGCACGCGGTTTCTCAAGAGCGCGTCGACGGAACGGCCCAACGACGCTGAGATCCTCTCTGAACTCGCCGACGTTCTTGCGTTATCCGATGAGATTGCGCAGGCGAAGGCGTTTTTTCGAGAGGCCTTTTTTGTAGACGCCCAGCGGATAAATCCCGCGCGTCTTGAGTCCGAGCTGATAAGACGCTTGCTTCAAGCGGTGCGCGAGCACGGCTATGACGGAGCCGCCCTGCTCGAGTGGATTCCGGTGTACGGATTTCTCTACGGCGTGCTTAACGTCAAGCGAGAACTTCGTTCGATCGAGGTCGGTCGCCTCAAGCAGTCGATCTACGAGCTGGAGCGAGAATTGCGTGAAGGGACGGGCGATGAAGCGCTGGTAAAGCCGCGGCTCATCAATCGTTATTTTTGGCTGATCGATCACTATGTGGCGTCTAAAGAGCCTCAAGGTAAGATCGACGAAGTGCTGATAAAAATACGGAGTGTTGATATCGATGTCTACCACCAGTTCAACGGCTGACTTGGTCCAAAAAGTAACTGAGCTGCTCAACGAAGAGAAATGGACGCGCGCGACGCTTAACAACTACACGGTCGCCAATTTTGAGGAATTGGACGCGATCGTCGCCGAGGTCCGCGATGCCGGTATGGAACCCGAAGTCCGTGAATTGTGCGAAGAGCATCTCCATCACACAAAAAACAGCATAATCGCGCTCTACATCTCCGGCCTTCTTGACTTGGCGAGACAGAGCGTTGACGACGCAAACCTCATTCATCTTACACGGATCTTCTCGGATAACCATAAATGGGGCATCGTCGAGTACCTGGCCAACAGTATTCTCAGTTTTGGTGAGAATCGATTTGCACTGCGTATTCTTGCCGACGTTCATAACAACGAAAACGAAGAAGACAAGCTCCACGAGGTCTGGGAGCGCTTGATTCGTGTCGATTACGAAGAGGCCGATATCGTCCGGCATCTTGCCGAGATTCGCGAGAATCAAGGCGAAACCGACCAGGCGGTCGTCTACTACAAAAAAGCACTCCATCGCTACATCACAAAGAAGAGCTTTGCCAACGTCAAAGACGTATGGGGCAAGCTGGTTGAGTTAGCTCCGTCCGAGAACGAGTTTTTCTATCACGCCGAGGCCAAGATAGCCAAAACGATCTCCGGCGAAAGAGCCGTACAACTTCTCGAGCTGCTGTACCCACATTTTAAGGAGTCGGGCGACTGGGATCGAGCGATCGAGCTACTCAAGCGCGTTCTCAACCACGATCCCAAAAACATCTGGGCGCGAGACGAGATCGTGCAGTGTTTTAAGAGCAGGCACGCGGATCACAGCAACCTCGACGAGTACGTCCAGATCAGTAACATCGGACAGAACTGGCGCCCCGTTCACGAGGCGATCGCCGATTTTGAAAAACATATCGCCTTTGATACGGGGAACTTTGTATTCCATCGTAGCTGGGGAATCGGGCGGATTCGCGCGATCGCCGGAGACGAGATTACGATCGATTTTGCCAACAAGCGTGGCCACACGATGTCGTTGAAAATGGCGGTAAACGCCCTCGACGTTCTGCCAAAGGATCATATCTGGGTCCTACGGGCGGTCTGGAAAAAGGACAAGCTCCATACCCTGGTCAAGAAGAACATCGAATGGGCCCTCAAAACGGTGATTCGCAGTCTCGGCAATACCGCGGACATGAAGAAGATCAAGGCGGAGCTCGTTCCGGCCATACTCACGCAAGGCGAGTGGTCATCATGGAGCACCAAAGCGCGCAAGATCCTCAAGACAAATCCCGATTTCGGGACGCTCACGGACAAAGCAGATCACTTTGTTGTCCGTGACCAGCCGATCACCTTCGAAGAGAAGATATACAACAAGTTCCGCGCTGAGAAAGACTACTTTGACCGTGTAAAAACGATCGAGGAGTTCCTCGAGTACGTCGAAAAAGAAGGCGGTGACGGCATCGACAGCGAGTTTTTTCGCGAGATGTTCGACTTTTTTGCCAACTTTGTCCGCACGGCGTCGCAGGTCGACGAGTACGTCGTTTCTTCCGAGCTCGTCCTCAACAAGGTTGTGAGTCGCTTTCCGTTCTTGAAGGCTGATGTCGATCTCGATTTCCAGCGTATGTATGGCCAGATCGAAGACGTCGAAACGGTGTTTTCGAGGATCAACTCGTCGGAGCTGAGAAAACGCTTTCTCGCCAACGTACGTGGTCTTGATAAGCAATGGGGCGAGGTTTACGCGCGTCTCCTCCCCTATCATCTCACCAGGGACGTCCTTGTCGACCTCGAGAAACACGGTAAACGCGATTTGATTCTCGGTTTTGTATCGCGCGTATACGAGAACTATCGCGAAATGCGTGAAACCTTTGTGTGGCTCGTCAAAAACTGTCCGGACGATCCGTGGTTCGAAGAGATCGGTGTTTCGGAAGAAAAGCGCCTCATCGCGATGATTCATATCTTTGATCTCACCTTTCGCGACATCGACAACCGTAAAGACGTCAGTGCGAATCGGAAGATCAACAAGCAGGTTCAAACCTATCTCTTTAAGGATGCGGTTCTTGCCGACTTTGTGAAAAATGCCGACGAGGAATCGATCTCTCGGATTTATACCTTGATCTCCGACGTAAAGGACATGGAGCCCAAGATGCTCCTTGACCTCAAACAGCAGATTCTCGATCGATTTCCGGATTTTCATTTTTACGGCGACGAAGCAACGCCGGAGATTACGTCGCGGAAGATTCTCTACTGTACAAACGCGAGTTACAACGCCAAACAGGAAGAGTATACCTATCTCCAACAGGTAGAGGTGCCGCAGAACTCCAAAGAGATCGAGGTTGCGCGATCATACGGAGACTTGCGGGAGAACGCCGAGTACAAGGCGGCGATGGAACGCCAGGATTCGCTTAACACCCGCGCCGCGCGGCTCAAGACCGAGCTCGAGGCGGCCCGGATCGTCAAGAAGAGTGAGGTCGATCCGGCGAAGGTCGCGTACGGGACAAAGGTAAGTTTGCACGACCTCAACGCCGATCAGCCGGTGACGTACACGATTCTCGGTCCATGGGAGTCTGACCCGAACAAGGGCATCATCAACTATCAATCGCCGCTCGGAAATCGACTTCTCAAGTCGACTCCCGGGCAGGAGTTGAGTTTCGAGATCAACGAAACCTCCTACGCGCTACGGATAGACGCGATCGAAGTTGCCGACTTCGAGTAATTGCTAAGATCCGGAGAATTGTTCCAGCGCGCGGAGGGCGGCCGAGCTGAGAGTTCTGTGTACCCCCTCGGCCGTAAACGCGGTGACGCGCTCCCTGAGCGAAACGATACGTGCGCTCCCTACGGCACGAATGGCGTAGATCTGCAGTATGTAGTTAGGATGTCCAAGAAACTGCTCAACGATCGGTGTGATTTCCGGACTGTCATGGATAGATATCGCCCGTCCGATCGCATCAAGGAGCGGACTATTGGGCGTATCCCACTCGTTTTCGATGATCCGAAGAATCGTCTCTTCACTAGCGCGATAGTCGCTCTCGATGAGCGTCTGGACGATGACTCGGCGTTCGGCCATAGCCGTATTTGATCGCTCGGCGAGAAGACGCATTTCATCCCAACCGACCGCGAGCGCACTCATCGTTTGTATCGCTTCAAGGCGAACACGTTGTTCTGGATCACGGCGCGCCTTGTAGATGACGGCGTCGCCCGCTCCGGTGATCCGGCGTTCGGCGATCGTCTCTAACGCGGCGACGCGAACCCGCCAGAAATCGTCGCGGAGCGCGTTGACGATAGCTTGGGTCGCCTCCTCGGTATCAAAACCGCGGAGGGCGTTTACCGCATACGCTCGCGTCGTCGCGTTGTTGCTGTCCAACTGACGCAGGATAATCGGAATTGCCCGTTCATCGCCGAGCTTTCCGAGAGTGTCGATCGCGTAGCGCTGGATCGTAGACATGGCCTCCTCGTCCTCGCCGATGAGCTCGACGACAAAATCATAGGCATCGGGATCCCCGCGCTCGCCGAGGGCAACCAGAATTGCCCCGCGCGTTTCCTCGGATACGTCGCCCTCCCGGTAGAGATCGATTAGGGCGGAGGTCTCGTTGAGGACGATCCCGAGGTATCGGACCGCGGCGGTCGAGCGAAGCGCGTTTGTGTCCTCGGCAATTTCGAACAAAACCGCCCTCTCCTCTGCGGAGGGTCGTACCTCCGCGGCGATCAGATACGCGATAAGCTCTCCGGTAAACTCGGGTGGGCGATCACGGTACTGACCGAGTAATTCGAGAACTCGTCGATCGATTGGATACTCTTCGACCGCTATAAAAAAAGCCAATACCTCACCGAGCAAAGCGCTGTTTTCGGTTTGCTCGGCCAATGCCGCGATTTCGTCCGACAACTCGTCAACCTGGTTTTGGCGGAGAACCGGCAGCAGGTCCTTGATTTCTGAGTTTATCCCAAATCTAAGAGTATCCCGCCATTCAAGAAGTTCCGAACGTGCCGCGGTTTCGCCCGCCGAGCGATCGACCGTCTCGGAACCACGATCTGCTTCTTGCGCATCTATGCGCGCGACAAACAACGAGATGATTGTAAAAAAAACAAGCGGGAAACGTATTCTCAACACCTTACAAATATCGACCGCTTTAGATCGCTCCATCAATCTCATTCGCTCTCCGTACGAGAGCAATTAGCGAGATACCGCGTACGCGGTACACGAGAATAATAACACCGAGCGCGATCGATCCAATGGCTATCAGTACGAGGAATCCAACAAATGTACTACCCTTCGACCACCAGTCGTCACCAGCAAGACGGACGACGATCGGAGAGAGCAAAAAAACGATACCGGCCGCGCAGCCACTGGCGACGACGGCATCGATGAGCGGAACAAGCGCGTACCGATCGGGGGCACCGATCTGTTGGTGACAACGGAGGATAAACGCAAGTGCGCCGACCGTAAACGCGATGCTGTTAGCCGCTGCCAGGCCGGCAACCCCGAGCGCTGTCTCCTTCAGGTACAAACTGAGGACGACATCGATGACAACGGTACATAACGCGACGACCAACGGTGTCCGGTAATCGCCACGCGCGTAGTAATAACGCTGCAGAAACGTATACACACCAACGCTAAATAGCCCGATCGAGTAGAATCGCAATACGCGCGCGGCCTGTAGAGTGTCAACCAGCGTAAACACGCCACGCTGCAGGGCGACGGCGATGAGTGGTTCGCCGAGGATCGCGAGACCTGCTCCGGACGGAATCAGGAGGAGCATGAGCGCCCGAAGGCCGCCCGAAACACTCGCTTGAAGACCGCTATCGTCGCCTTGGGCGTGCTGCCGACTCATCGCCGGAAAGAGAACGGTCGTAATCGAGGCGCTAAAGATACCAAACGGCAACTGCCAGAATACAAGTGCGTTGCTCAATGCCGAACCACTACCGTCGGCCAGTCCACTGGCGAAGTAGATCGCGATCTGTTGGTTGATCGTAAAAACCGCTGCCGTCGATACAACCGGTAACCACTGGCGCATCACGAGGCGGAATCGCTCTGTCTTTAGATCAAAGCGCGGGATTGGATTATAGCCGAGACGAATTATTGCCGGCATTTGGATCAAAACCTGGCCAGCACCACCGACGAGGACGCCGACAACGATTGAAAAGATCCCCAGCGAACGGTTGAACAGTAGGACGGACGATATTACGGCGACCGAGAAAAGGAGCGGCGCCAGAGAGGCAACGCGAAACTTACCGTGGGAATTGAGCGTACCCATAAAGACCGCAGCAACCGAGATAAATAAGACGTAGATGATAATCCACTGGAACAGATCCGCAGCGAGTGCCTGACGACTTGGCTCGGGGAAATCGAGGATCACGTTTACGATAGATTGGGCGAAAAACACTGACACCAGCAACACCGGCACGAGCACCATAAACTGGAATCCAACGAGTCGCCGAACCAGATTACGACTGGTATCACCGCGCGGATCCTCAACGTGGGCTCGGGTGAGAACCGGTAAAAACGCGGAGGAGAGCGCACCTTCGGCGAGAAGTTTTCTCAGGTTGTTAGGAATATTAAACACAAGGTTGAGGACGTCGGCCTCTCCGCTCGCGCCAAAAATGGCCCCGATTGCAGCGATCCTGACAAATCCGAGAATACGCGAAAGAAACGTCGAAGCCATAACGATTATCGTCGAAACAACCGTCCCGTCCCGTCGCGTCACGCCGGATACACCTCCATGATCGATCGTTTAAAATCGAGAAATCGATCTTCGGCTATCGCGGTCCTCGCCTGCTCCACGAGATGGGCAAGGAAACGCAAATTGTGCTCGGTAGCCAACATCGAACCGAGAATCTCTCCCGCGTTAAAAAGATGGCGCAGGTAGGCTCGGCTATACTCCTGACCGCCAAAGGAAGGGATTTCGGGATCCGGCGGATTTGGATCGCGGGCATACTTTGCGTTCTTGATGTTTATTCTTCCCCGCGAGGTAAACAACGTCCCCGTGCGTCCCGCACGCGTCGGAAAGACGCAGTCAAACATGTCGATTCCGTGCTCTATCGCCGAAAGTATGTACTCTGGAGTGCCGATTCCCATGACGTAGCGCGGTTTGTCTCGTGGTAACAGCGGCGCGGTAATCGCCAATACGCGTTCAAACTCGGGAAATGGTTCTCCAACGGACAGCCCGCCGATTGCGTAACCCGGGAAATCGAGTTCTTGCAGTTGCTCAGCCGCCTGGCGACGAAGATCGGCGAAAAAATTACCCTGAACGATTCCGAACAGCTGTCCCCGATAACTATCTCGGTGCCCGATCCACCGATCGCGGGCTCGCCGGGCCCAGAGGTTGGTTATCTCCAGGGCCTCCGTTGCCTCGGGCCTGCCGACCCCGGGACCGGTACAAACGTCTAACGCCATCTGGACGTCACTGTTCAAGTGTCGCTGAATATCGACAACCGTTTCCGGGGTCAGATCGTGAAAACTTCCGTCGAGATGTGAGCGAAACCGTACACCCTCAGTCGATATCGTGCGTCGTTGCGCCAGACTAAATACCTGGTAGCCGCCGGAATCGGTCAATATGTTGTGGGGCCACGACATAAAGCGGTGTAAGCCGTCAAAATCGGCGATCGTTTCGACGCCGGGGCGGAGATACAAGTGATATGTATTTGCCAAGATCAGGCGATAGCCGATCGAGTGAACGGTATCCGGAGAGAGCGCTTTAACGGTACCGACGGTACCGACAGGCATAAACGCGGGCGTCAGAACCTGACCATGGGGCAACGATAGGACCCCGGTCCGCGCGTCTGACTCCGTTGAGCGGTCTCGCTCTTCAAAAATACCGGTACTCATGTTCGTGCCGATCGAAACAAAGCGACGCCGAGGGCGGTGAAGAGGACGACGCCGATCCAGGCACCGACAAACGGCGGAATCAAACCGTCGCTGGCGACGATCCCGGCGATCATTCCGGAAACGTAATAAACGACCGCGGCCAGCAGAGACAAAAGAAGACTCATAAGGAGAATATTCTTACGAAAACGGCCGCCCAGACTACTAGACAAGAACACAACGATAAACGGCGTGAGACTGAGCGAAAAGCGCGAATAGTAATCGGTCAGCGTCGCCCGGTACGGTTGACCGGCGGAGCGCAGACTGGCAATCCATTGTCGAGCCTCGGTGTAGCGCATTTCGTCGACAGTTCGCGCACTTCGCTGAAAACTCAGCGGAGCGAGAGAGAAGAGATCCTCGTCGATCTCGGTAAAGGAAGCCGCGTGAATCTCGGCTGAATCCTCCTCGGAGGAACCATAGCTGTACACCGTGCCGTTGCGCCAGATCCAACTGTCTCCATCCCACTCACCGATGTTCGCGTCGATTCTGCGGCGAAATCCGCCGTTCTCATCCCTCTCGATCAATATCACCCGAGAAAGGCGTTGATTAACGTCATTGTAGTACTCGGCCGAGTAGATAATCCGCCCGCCGGGACTGCGCACGGTGACATTTGTATTGCTAAACGATCGGGTGATGTTGAGGAGTTCTCGCGACAGCTCGTTCTTTTCCTTGAAGGTGTCGATGACGAGGTACTCCTGAAAAAAAAACGAGAAGATACTTAGTAGAATACCGACGATCCAAAGCGGCGCGACAAAACGATAAAGTGGATAACCCGAGCCAAACACGGCGATCAGCTCGTTGTTTGCGTAAAGCGTTCCGAGGGTGAATCCGACGGCAAACAATAAAGCGATCGGAAGCGCGTAGGCGATAGCTCGCGGCATAAACAGGAGTTGGACGCGAAATATGTCGGCGATTGGTACTCCGAGATTCAGATATCGGACAAGATTACCAAACAGATCGACGAGCTGGATGATCATCACGAACATCGCCAATCCAAGAAAGAGTACCGGAACAAATCCACGGAGCAACAGGGTGGTAAACGTTCTCACCGCCGTGCCCTCCACACGATGATTCCAACGCCGCTGAGAAAAAACAGGACGTTGGGCGCCCACATCGCCAGCGCCGGCGGAAAAAACATACGTTGCGTGCCAAATGTTTGACCGCCGATCAACATCGCCCAGTAGAGGGTTGAAATCAGGAGACCGATACCAAATCCGACGCCCCGACCACTTCGCTTACTAAACAAACCAAGGGGAAACGCAAGGACGACAAAGGAGAGCGCGGCGAACGGTATGCTGAATTTCTTATGGTACTCGATCCGGAAAACCTGGAGCGATCTGTCGTACGGTCGTTGCCGGGCCCGCTCGACCGATTCCTGCGCCAGAAGGCGACTGCGCTCGAGCATCGCGATATCTCCGGCCAAACCATCGACGAGGGCCAAGCCGGCCCCGATATGTCGCGCCGCCAGATCCACGGCCCAGACCTCAAAACGAGGGTCATACTCGCTCTCTTTGTCCTCGATCGCCCGGCGGACGTCCCGCGCGCTCATCTCGCGAGGACCGGGAGAGCGAATTGCGACCGTGATGTCCTGCAGGAGAATGTTATACACCATTCGCTCGGCGGTACTGAAGTTGTGCTCCTGACCGTTAACGGCGCTATGCGTCACGACGTTCTGCAGCTCGAGTCCGATTGCCGTTGGATCGCCCTCCCGTTGTAGACGAGCTTCCTCGGCAACAATCACTCGCGGATATCCCTGACCGTCGGTGTCGATGATCACAAACTCATCGAGTCGACCAGGTTCCACCCCTCCGGTGATCAGGACGTCGTCCTGATATCGCTTTACCGAGTACGGTTCGAGTTCGAGCGCGGGATTGGCGTAGAGAAGCTCACGGTAGAGACGTCCAAAGTTAAGCGTTCCGAGGGGAAGCAGGTAGTCATTTACAAAAAAAGAGATGACCGAAAGCGCGATCGCCAAACCGACGACCGGCGCGAAAAACGAACGAAATGGAATACCGCAGGCTCGCATTGCAACTATTTCGTTGTCGGAGGAGAGGCGACCGGCGACCATCAACGTTCCGACGAGAGTCCCGAACGGCACCGAGAGTGCGATTATCGACGGCAATGAGAACACGATCAGGCGAGCGACATCCCAGAAAGGAACATCCTTTTGCAGAATCTCCTCGGCGAGAAGCAAGAGCTGGTTTATAAAAAAAACAAAGAAGAAAAACGAGAATGAAACGAGAAACGATACGCCAAACTCCGAGCTCACGTAACCAAAGACGGTCTTCGGCAATCTCCGTCTAATACCCGGTAGGCGTGGACCGCTATCTATTCCCAGTTGACCCAAAACCGCCATCCCCGCGGCTTGTCTGTTCAAGATTATCCCGGGCAACAAATCGAGCCGTAACCACCGGCGCGATGACAAGCTGGGCGATACGCATTCCCCGTGTGATCTCGATCGGTTCCTGACCAAGGTTTATCAACGGTACCAAAATCTCGCCGCGATAGTCGCTATCTATCGTTCCGGGCGAGTTTAGTACCGTGATGCCGTTACGCACGGAGAGTCCCGATCGCGGACGAACCTGACCCTCGTAGCCGGACGGTATCGCGGCCCGCACCCCCGTTGCGACGGCGCGGCGTTCACCGGGAGCGAGTACAATCGCTGCGTCTACACAGGCACGTAAATCAGCCCCCGCCGCGCCGGCGGAGGCGTAGGTTGGAACGTAATCGGGCTCGGCGATGATTCCAACGGAAACTTCGCCGCGAGTCGCTATTTCAGGAACGCGGTCGTCGCCCACGGTCGCCCCGTCCGCCGCCGGAGCGACGATCGGATGAGCGGTCTTGGCCGCCATGAGTACGTGGTGGTTGCGAGTCCGAACCTTCGTATATCAGGCTCAGATTAACGCGTCCCATCTTGTCGATCTCGATGATCTTGACCTCGATTTCCTGACCAAAACTAAGCACATCTTCTACTTTGTCGATGCGGTGGGCCGCCATCTTGCTGATGTGACACAGACCTTCGCGACCCGGTAGGAACTCGATAAACGCACCAAAATCAGTAATTCGCTTTACAACACCCTGGTAGGTCGCTCCGATTTCCGGTTCCTCGAGCAACTGCATGAAGCTTGCCTTTGCTGCGTCGGAGGCGGCTTTATCTTTTGAGTAGATCGTAACCGTTCCGTCGTCGTCAAAGTTGACCTCAACGCCGTGTTTCTCGGATATCGCTTTAACGGTTTTTCCGCCGCTGCCGATAAGCAGACCGATTTCATCGGGATCGACTTTAAACGCGAGGATTCGTGGCGCAAACTCGGATAGCTCTTCTTGGGGTTTCCCGATCGCTTCGGCCATTTTACCGAGGATGTGCATCCGGCCGGCCTTGGCTTGCCCGAGGGCGTTGCTCATGATTTCGGGTGAAACGTTCTTGATTTTGATATCCATCTGGAACGCCGTGATGCCCTCTGATGTCCCGGCGACCTTGAAATCCATATCGCCTAAATGATCTTCTTCACCGAGGATGTCGCTAAGCACGGCGGTACGATCGCCGTCCGTGACCAATCCCATCGCGATTCCGGCGACCGGCGAGTCGGTCGGGACGCCCGCCGCCATCATTGCCAGCGAACCTCCACACACGGTAGCCATCGACGAGGACCCGTTTGATTCTAAAACCTCGGAAACGACTCTCAAGGTGTACGGAAATTTGTCCTTTTCCGGAATAACCGTCTGGAGAGCGCGTAGCGCCAGGTGGCCATGCCCGATTTCGCGCCTTCCCGTTCCGAGACGCCCGGTCTCACCAACCGAGAACGGCGGGAAGTTGTAGTGGAGCATAAAGTTCTCACGACGATCTCCATCGATATCGTCCATGATCTGCTCGTCCCGCATCGTACCGAGCGTGACAACGGCGAGTGCCTGGGTTTCACCCCGCGTAAAGAGGGCGCTTCCATGGGTGCGCGGAAGAACGTCGATCTCACAGGAAATCGGGCGGATATCGGTCAAACCGCGACCGTCGGTACGGATGCCCTTCTCCAGTATTGAGGCCCGCACGATTTCCTGTTCCATATCGTGTAAGGCGGACTTGGCGAGGGCGAGCTGCTTTTCGTCTTCGAGCGCGGTCGCAAACTGATCGATCGCCTCTCGATTGATCGCTTTGATACGGGCGGCCCGGTTGTGTTTGCCAGGGAGAAAACACGCCTCTTCAAGTTTTGCATACGCAAAGCCGCGCAGGTCGTCGGCGATCGCGAGTTGTGTAGGATCTTCGATCAACGGTAGCTTTTCGAGTCCGACCGCAGCCCGCATCTCTTCCTGGACGCGGCACAACTCGGCGATGGGCTCGCGGGCCAGCTCGATCGCTTCAAGCATGAGCTCTTCCGAAACCTGTTTTGCTCCACCTTCGACCATCGTGATGCCTTCTTTGGTACCAGCAACGATAATTTCGAGGTGAGAAGCTTGGATCTGCTCAAAAGTTGGATTTACGTACAAGGTATCGCCGACGGCGGCGACGCGGACGGCGCCGACCGGTCCGTCAAAAGGAATATCGCTCACGTGGACCGCCGCGCTTGCCGCTACCATCGCAACGACGTCGGGCGGATTGACTTGATCGGTCGAGAGCACCGTCGGAACGACCTGGAGTTCACGTCCAAACTGCTTGGAAAAAAGCGGACGCATCGGGCGATCGATAAGACGCGAGACAAGAATTTCCTTGTCTTTTGGGCGTCCTTCTCGCTTGAGAAAACCACCGGGAATCTTACCGGCAGCGTAGTACTTTTCGTTGTACTCGACTTGGAGGGGAACAAAATCTATTCCCTCTCGGGGGTCATCGGAAGCGGTCGCCGTGGCGAGAACGGCGGAACCGGCGTAGGTTGCGTAGACAGACCCATTGGCCTGTTTGGCCATTCGGCCGGTTTCCAGATAGAGTTCTTGCTCGCCTATCTTGATTGTGACTGAATACATACTATTTCTTTCCCGCTAGTTGCGGCATCTACTTTCGCAAACCGAGTTTCGCGAGTATCTGGCGATACGCTTCGAGGTTTGTGCGCTTGAGGTAGCGGAGAAGTCGTCTTCTCTTCCCGACCATCTTGAGGAGTCCTCGACGGGAATGGTGGTCCTTTTTGTGTACTTTAAGGTGCTCGTTGAGCTCGACGATTTCGCGCGTCAATAGCGCGATTTGCACCTCGGGGTTGCCGCTGTCCTTCTCATCTGTTCCGAACTCAGCGATGATCTCTCGCTTCTGTTCTGATGTCAAAGCCATCTAATTTTCTCCTTAGGGTTACGAACGAAATTGGTAACTCGCTTCGCTCCCACACGAGGACCCCATCATTGTGGATCCCCATCATGCCTTCGCGGCTGTGGTCCGGGCCGTGATACGTACAATGGTACGTTCCGGCGGGTGGTAGAACCTGTTCAGAGTTGTTTCGATGCGACGGTAAACGTCCGTCGACGGCAACACAATAAGGTCTACCGAGCAACTCGTGCGCTTGCTCCAAATCCCCAGCCGCGACGGCACGACGGATGCGGGAGCTGCTAATTGACCCGCTATTATCTGTAAGCGCTTCCACGATGTCAACCCTGACACGGCGCTCAGAGAACCAGACGGACGCCTCCTCGGCGTGTACATCGCGCCGATAGCCCAAGTGGAAATTGTATCCGACGACGACCGTTTCGAGCCGCGGGAAAAAGTGACAAAGTGATTCCAGAAACCGATATCCGGAAACGCGGGCAAACTCAGGTGAAAACCGGATCAGAAGCATCGCGTCTACTCCCATCGCTCCAAACCTGAGGGCACGCTGCGTCGGAGTAGTCAGGTCGCCGACGTAAGACGCGGGACGGGTTAAGCGTGCCGGATTGGGATCAAAACTTATGATCCACGATTGGCCCGCTGATCTCTCCGAAGCGCCGACCGTGCGCTTGATGAGTTCCTGATGTCCGCGATGTACGCCATCGAACACGCCGATCGCCAGCGATACCGGTTTACCGACCGGAAACGATGATGGTTGGTCGTCGGGCGCTTGCCACTCGATCACCGGAATCATTGACGTATGGCGGGAAAGACGGTCTCGTATACCAGCTCCGAACCCCGGCGAGTTGCAATCGCGACGATCTCGTCGTCAGCGGCAAATGCGTAGGTTTGGCCTGTCGTCGGGGCGATTGAACGAAGCGCCTCCACGGAAAATCTTGCGCCGTTCCGTAACTTGCGAACGATCTCTTCGTCGTCTGTCCGGGCGATCGTGGCAAAGCCAAGTCGTTCGACGGCGGCGAGCGTCGGTAGAAGATCTATCTGTCCGTCCGGATTGGTCTCGTCGAGAGAAAAGGGACCAACACTTGTCCGCTCCAACGCGGCAAGGGAGGCACATGAACCGGCCAGAGTGCCCAAGTCTCGCGCGATCGAGCGAATATAGGTACCACTGCCACAGGAAACCCTTAGTTCGTAATCGGTATAATCATCGGTTTGGGCGAGACATCGCCCCACATGAGCTTCGTATACCTCGATTACACGTGGCTGAGGCGTCACTTCCTGACCGTTGCGGGCAAGTTCATACGCGCGACGCCCGCCGATCTTAATCGCGGAGTACGCGGGGGGAACCTGGGAAATCGACCCAACTAATCGCGGGAGACTATTTTCGATCTGGTCTCGCTGAGGAACGGCGGCGCGCCGCACAACGCTACCGGTTAGATCCAGGGTGTCCGTTTCGATCCCAAATCGAACGACTGCGGTGTAGGTTTTGTCGAGCTTTAAAAACCAGCGGCTTAAACGCGTCGCCCTACCGACGAGAATCACGAGTAAACCGGACGCAAATGGATCCAGAGTCCCGGTGTGTCCGACCTTTGCGCCCGAATAGGCGCGCTTTATCGGATTAAGAACGCGGGCGGAACTCGGGCCGGAGTGCTTATTGAGGAGGAGAACCCCGTCGTTCATCCTCTTCTCGTCGCAAGTTGTCGAGCGTTTGCAGGACTGCCTGTCCTTCCTCGATGCTGTGGTCGGGAACGAAGTACAGTCTGGGCGTTGTCCGCAAGCGGATCGATCTACCGATCCGTGACTGCAAGAAACCCGCGGCGGAGTTAAAACCCTCGACGGCTTTTTCGATGCCGGCGTGTCCGGAAAGACCGGACACACCTATTCGGGCAACACTGGCGTCCTTTGCGAGTTTTACGTAACTAAACGAGTAGAGCGAATCCACCCGGTGATCTTTGATCTCGCCCCGCATGAGCATTTCGCTCAACTCGATCTGAATGCGGTGTGCGAGACGCGCACGTCGAGTCTCGTCCATCGGCCGCTAGAGCTTTTTAGCCACCTCTTTGACCAGGTAGGCTTCTAACTGATCGCCGACCTGGATATCGGTGAACTTCGAAATACCGATACCGCACTCATACCCAGCTTCGACGACCTTCGCATCGTCCTTAAAGCGTCTGAGAGAGGCGATCTCACCTTCGTGGATTCGAACGCCGTCACGATATACGCGGACTTTGGCGTCGCGAGAGATCTTACCTTCCGTGACGTACGACCCCGCAATAAGCCCGATCTTCGGAACTTTGAACGTTTCCCGAACCTCAACAAGGCCAATAACCTCTTCTTTTAGGTCAGGCGCCAGCATACCTTCCATCGCCGAGCGGATATCTTCAACCGCATCGTAGATGATGTTGTACTTCCTGATCTCAACCTTTTCACGTTCGGCTGCCGTCTGCGCTCGTGGCGTCGGTCTAACATGAAAGCCGACGACGATTGCATTGGATGCGCTGGCGAGCATGACGTCACCCTCATTAATCGCGCCAGCGGAGGCGTGAATAACCGCGAGTCGGATTTCACTTGTACTGAGCCGCTCGAGGGCGTTCTGCAACGCCTCTACGGAACCGTGGACATCACCCTTGATGACCACCTTGAGTTCCTGGACTTCCCCGTCCTGGATCGAATCGTAAAGGTTGTCGAGCGTGATCTTCTTGACGTTCTTGGCGACCTCAACGCGCTTGAGTTCCTGGCGTTTGGATCCAACCTGGCGTGCCGTCTTTTCGTCATCGGTAACCTGGAATGGATCGCCCGATTCCGGTACACCGTCAAATCCGAGAATCTCTACGGGCATCGATGGCGTCGCCTTCTCGATCCGCCGACCGCGATCGTCAAACATCGCTCGAACCTTACCCGGGTAGATACCCGCGACAAAGGAATCGCCGACGGCGAGCGTCCCCCGTTCGATAAGGACGGAGGCCACTGTTCCGCGACCGGGGTCAATGCGGCTCTCGATGACTTTCCCTTCGGCGTTGCGATCAAAGTTGGCCTTGAGTTCAAGCAGCTCGGCGTGAAGAATAACCGTTTCCAGAAGGCTGTCGATACCTTCCCGCTTTAACGCAGAAACCTCGACCATCTCGATGTCCCCACCCCAGTCCTGCGGTATCAGTTCGTGCTTGGAAAGCTGCTGTTTTACGTTGTCGACATTGGCTTCCGGAAGATCGACTTTGTTGATGGCGACGATTATCGGTACTTTGGCTTCCCGCGCGTGACTGATCGCCTCCACCGTTTGCGGCATGACGCCGTCATTTGCGGCGACGACAAGAACGACGATATCGGTTACCTGCGCGCCGCGGGCCCGCATCATCGTAAACGCTTCATGACCGGGAGTGTCGAGGAAGGTGATCTTACTGTCGTGGACCCCGACCTGATACGCGCCGATATGCTGCGTGATGCCACCATGTTCGTCGTCGACGACGTTTGTGGAGCGAATCGCATCGAGTAGCTTTGTCTTGCCGTGGTCGACGTGGCCCATCACCGTCACGATCGGCGAGCGTGACCGAAGGTCTTCCGTCTTGTCTTCCTCAGTCTCAATGAGCGTTTCTTCGTACAGAGAGACGATATTGACCTTGCAGTCGTACTCTGCAGCGAGGATTTCTGCCGTTTCGGCGTCGATCTGCTGGTTGATCGTTACCATCATACCCATACCCATCAGCTTGCCGATGAGCTCGTTGGCTTTGAGGTTCATCTTTCTCGCCAGCTCACTGACGGTGACGACCTCCATAATATCGATCTCTTTTGGGATAGGATTCGCTTTTGGTTGCGGCTTCTTGCGATTAAAAGAGAACTCTCTTTCCTGTGCACGCTCGTCCCGCTCGAAACCACCTCTTCCGCGCTTGCTTTTGTAGAACTTTTTACCCTGGGGTCGCGCCGGCGCGCCGGTTTCTCCACCCGGTCCGCGACGTTGCTGTCCACCGCCGGGAGCGCCGCCGGGTCTTCGTCCGTCCGGGCGTGGCGGGCCGCCGGGTCGCCCCGGTCCGCCGGGTCGACCTCCGCGATTCTGTCTCGGAGGCGCACCCGTACCGCGCGGTGGACCGCCGGGACGACCGGTTCGATCACCGTCGGGTCGTCGCGGTGGGCGACCGCTATCGGGGCGCCCACGAACCGCTCGTTCGCCGACCGGTCGTTCGCGCATCGGTCGTTCTCCAAGCGGTCGCTCGCGTGGGGGACGATCACCAACCGGGCGTTCCCGAGTCGGTCGGTCGCCGACTGGTCGCGTTCGACCTGTATCGCCTGCCTCGGGGCTACGCGTCTCCGGCGCAGCCGGCTTCTCTTTTACCGCCGAGGGAGATTCAGTTGCTGGAGCACGAGTCTCTTCGCTTTCCGCGGGTCGGGTAGCGTCGTCCTGTCCACTCGTCTCTTCGGTTTTGCGGACAATCACCTTGGGCTTGGACTTTCGCTTGACGACGACGCGAACTTTTTTCTTATCCGCGGAATCACCCGACTCGGTTTTTGCGTGTTTTATGAGAGTCGTTTTTGGTTTTTGCTTTTCCTGTTCCTCGGCCATATCCATCCTTTTGCTGATTGTACAGATTCAGTACGGGCTCTGTAAACCGGCCTACTCCTCGTCGCTTTCGACGACCTCAATAAACTCGGTCAGGATTGTGAGTATCGTCGTCCGCTCTTCTTCAGTCAGCCCGTCAACATCGCCGATCTGTCGTTTTGTCATCGAAATCAGAGCTTCCAAATCACCGATGCCGGCTGCCGCGAGTTTTTCGACGATAGCGGGCGTGATTCCCGGAAGATCGGATATCTCTTCGATGATCTCCTCTTCTTCGTCCTCTTCCTCTTCTTCGACTTCCTCATCGGTTTCGGCGGGTCGGGGTCGGCGCTCGCGTACCGCTTGCTCCGCTGCGTGCTCGGCTGCTTCGGCTTCGCTGGTCTCCAGCTCCTCAGGAGAGGTTTCATCGACCGCGCCTTCATCCTGCTCGACGATCTCCACGTTCTCGGCAATCACGCGATTTAACTCGGCGACGCGATCCGCGGTCATACCCTCGACGGCGGACAGATCCTCCTCGCTCATTGCGACGACGTCCTCGATATAGGAGATGTCGTTCTCGGCGAGAATGCGAACGGTCTCCTGATCAACTCCCGGTAGTTCACCGATCGTTGAGATTTCATCTTCAACGCTTTGGCCGCCGCCAAACAGCGCCGATACGGCGCGCTTGCTCTCAGCGGCGATATCCATCTCGTCGAACTGATCCATCGTCTTGACGTCGATGTTCCAGTCGGCGAGTCGATTGGCAAGCCGTACGTTTAATCCCTGCTTACCAATTGCAAGAGAAAGTTGATCCTCAGGCACGATCGCCAGCGCTTGTCGGCGCGTTTCGTCGAGGATAACAACGCTCGTGACGTCTGCCGGCGACAGAGCATTTTTGATCAAAATTCGTGGGTCCGGGTCGAACTTGAGGATATCTATCTTCTCGCCTTCAAGTTCTCGGACGATCGCCTGGATGCGTACGCCGCGCAATCCGACACAAGCGCCGACCGGATCTACGTCTTCTCGGTTTGACGCGACGGCGATCTTGGTCCGATACCCCGCTTCTCGTACGATACGAACGATTTCTACCGTCTTACCGTAGATCTCAGGTACCTCAAGCTCGAAAATCCGTTTTACCAGTTCCGTATGCGTCCGCGACAGGACGATCTGCAAGCCCGAGTTCCCTTTGGCTACGTCAACGATAAGCGCCTTGATTCGATCGTTAGCGCGGTAAATCTCACGGGGCGATTGGTACCGCTTGGGCATGATGCCCTCGGTCTTTCCCAGATCTACAAAAATGTTGCCGTTGCGTTCGCGTTGCACATACCCGATAACAAGTTCACCTACTTTGTCGCTGAACTCCGAGTAGAGCGTATCCTTCTGGATCTCGCGGAGGCGTTGCCTCGCCTTTTGCTTTGCGCTTTGAATCGCGACGCGATCAAACTCCTGGGGATTTATCTCGATGAGCAGTTCGTCGCCGACCTCGCAGGCCTCGTTGAGTTCGAGTGCCTCATTGAGCGCAATCTCCGTCGTTTCGTCTTCGACCTCTTCGACGATCTGCTTCTGGGCAAACAAGGTGACCTCGGACTCGTCGTCGGAAAACTGCACCACGGCGTTATCGGCGTGGCCGTACTTTCGCTTATACGCAGCTACGAGAAATTCCTCGATTACGTTGATGATCAGGTCCTCGGGAATCCCCTTATCCTGAACTACGGCGCGGATTGCCTCCGCAAGTCCCGCTGACATTCTTTTGTCCTCCTTGTATCAATCCAGAAGCCGCGCTTTATTGACGCTGCCAGGCGCAAACTCGTGTGGTTTGCCGCTATCGTCTATAACCGCCACGATCAAGTCGTCGGCGCGATCTATCATACCGACGGTGCGGTCGGACCCGTTTATTGGAAGTATGGAAACGCGACGACCACGAAACAACGCAAACTCGTGGAAACTTTTAATCTTTCGCTCGATTCCGGGAGAGCTGAACTCGACGTAAAGATCGCGGGCATCCAGAAGCATTTCCAGCCGCGGCTCGAGTACTCGATGTACCTCGCCCAATCGGTCCAAGCTAACTCCGTCGGGGTGATGAACGACACTGTGAACGTGCATGCGGCCCTTCACGAACTCCGCCGAAAACTCGACCAACCCGTATCCGAGCCCCGCAAGGGTATCTTCTACTTCCTCGGCCACCGGGCCGGAAGGTTTCTTGTTGTCCATCCGTGCTCCCCGGGAGCGCAAAAAAAAGAGTCGGCATCCGCGACTCTTTCTACTCCCAACGTATGCTGTCGGTAATACGATAGAACCATAGACGCCGTTTGGTCAAGCCCGAAGCGCGAATGCGATTCCGACGCAGTTAATACACGCCGACGAACGAATGAGGTCGCGGGCGGCGAGCATCGAAGCTCCGGTTGTGACCACATCGTCGATTAGAACAACGGTATCAACGCGTGGTATAGCACGACGTAGTACGAGTTGTCGCGAGATGTTGGCAAAGCGATCGACACGTTCGAGATGTTTTTGATCAAGACCGCGACGTCGCCCGATCACTGGCGCTAACTGGAATGAGTCGCCACATATGCTCGCGATGTGTCGTGCAAGCACCAATGATTGATCAAATCCGCGGCATCGAACGCCACGTCGGCTGGCCGGGATCGGCGTAACGGCGATCTCGCCGGATTCCGCCTTTATTCTTTCAAAGATCCGTTTTGCCACAAGACGCGCGACCAGGCCGACTAACTCGCGTTGTCCCGAGAGCTTGATCCGTTCGATGAGGCGCGTAACCGCGCCCCCGTACTCAAATGCGGTGTAAATCCACGTGTCCTCTCCTCCGTCCGAATCTATCGCGTACGGTCCCGGGAGAAGCTCAATGCGCTGACGGCAGCGTAGGCAAACACCATTGCTTAGTAAACTGGACGGGCGTACCGCTCCGCAGATCTCGCAGATCTCCGTTCCACAGGCATCGAGTAACGACATTAAGCGGTCCACAAAATCTCCTACCACCGATCAAAGGGCGCTGCTTGCCGTAAACATACTTACCGACGTAATTTGGGGGCATCGTATGGAGCATTTTGACTATATCTGTGCCGGGGGAGGAGCGGCGGGATTATCGCTCGCGTATCAAATGGTCCACGGCGGACTCGAAGATAGGCGAATCCTCATCATCGATCTCGACAACAAATCAAGAAACGACCGTACGTGGTGTTTCTGGACAGATCGACCGATGCCGTTTGATTCAATTGTCTCTCAGCGCTGGTCGCACATCTGGTTTCACGGACCGGAGCGATCCCACCGACTCGCGTTAAATCCGTACGAGTATCGAATGATCCGTGGAATCGATTTCTATCGCCTTACCAAAGAAGACCTTGAGGCACGAGAAAACGTCGTGTTTCTCAACGCCCGGGTGTCCTCGATCGAGGACGGCGATCGAGTAGCGACGGTAAGACTCGAGGACGGACGAGAGTATTCGGCTGACTGGGTGTTCGACAGCCTTTTTCTCCCACGAGAGTTTCGCGTTGATGAAACTCGTTTTCATTTTCTCAAACAGCACTTTCGCGGTTGGGTAATTGAGACGGATCAAGCGGTTTTTGATGTCGATGCAGCGACGATGTTCGATTTCCGATTACCGCAGGACGGTGCGTTTCGTTTTATGTATATCCTTCCCGAATCGGAACGGCGTGCGCTGGTGGAGTACACGTTTTTCTCCGAAAAGCTGCTCAGTCGCGACGAGTACGACGCCGGAATCCGCGATTATCTGGAAACCTATTACCCCGGCGTGCAGTATCGGATCGTCGAGGAGGAGGAAGGAATCATCCCGATGACCGAGCAACCGTTTCCGCGCAGCGGCGGTAAGCGAATTATGTATACGGGAACAAAGGGTGGTCGTGTAAAAGCGTCCACGGGATTTGCGTTTTATCGGACGCAGCAGGACGGCGCCCGGATCGTTGCTTCGTTGCGCGAGCACGGGACGCCGTTTCATAACATCGAACCGCCCCGGCGATACCGAACCTACGACGCAATGCTGCTCTCGATACTCGCGCGCGACGCAGATGGTGGTAGAGACGCATTTGTCCGACTATTCGAACGGAATCCCCTCCCCCGTTTATGGCGTTTTCTCGACGAGGAGGGATCGCTCGGCGAAAACATCGCCCTCATGAAAACCGTTCAATGGGGGCTGTTTATCGGTGCTTGGTTTCGACTTGTCACGGGTAAACCGGCGTGAACGTTCCCGAGCTCCACGCGTTTTTTGATCTCGTTCTCTTCTCTCCGTATTTGGTGCCGCTTGTTGTGGTGTGGAGTCTGGCGATGATCGCCCTCCCGATCGTATCGATGGTCGCGCCGCGCTATCGGGCGACGACGGTCACCGTCGCGGTCATCGCGCAAGCGCTCGTCGTGTCATTTGTCCTGCTTTCCTCGCTTCCCCCCGTTACCGCGGTCACGATCATCGTTCTCGTACCGCTGCTGGGTTGGAGCGCAGAGTTTGTCGGCTCGCGGACCGGTATACCCTTTGGCACGTACGATTACACCGACCTGCTCCAACCGCAGATCGGTCGCGTTCCAATTGCTATTCCTCTGGCGTGGTTGATGATGATGCCACCCGCCTGGGCGATCGCTGCCGTGATCGTTCCGAATGGGCCTCCGGTTCTTCGGGCAGTTGTCGCCGCTCTGGCGTTTACCGCCTGGGACTTTTACCTTGATCCGCAAATGGTCGGGTGGGATTACTGGCGGTGGCAAAAACCCGGTGCGTACGTTGGAATCCCAATCGTGAATTTTGTTGGTTGGTTCATCTGGTCGTTTGTGATCTCGTTTGCTCTTGGTAACGGTGCGTTTCGCGTCGAACCGCTGATCCTCGTGTTTCTCACGCATTGGATCCTGCAGTTCGGCGGACACCTTGTATTTTGGAAAATGCCGGTGAGCGCGATCGTTGGATTCCTGGCTATGGGTGCAACGGCGATTCCGGCGATGTGGATCTACTTTTTCTGAGTAAGCATCGATCGCCAGCGAAAGATGATATCCAAGGCATCGCGAGGGCTAATTAAATCGGGATCGAGCGCGCCCAACTCGGTCAAGACGAGGTCTCGATCACTAAACAGTTCGGATTGCGACGCGTCGGTCGTCGGCGTCTTGTCGCTCTCGGGGACCTCGAGTCGTTCACGTTCAAAGGAGTCGAGTATTTCGGCTGCCCGTTGTAGCACCAATTCCGGTATTCCGGCGAGACGCGCGACGTCGACCCCGTAGGATCGGTCGGCCGAGCCCGCAATAAGACGTTTAAGGAATACGATCCGACCTTTGGCGTGCTCAACAGCCATCGTCAGCGAGGTAAATGAGATATGTTCGATCGCGGTAAGCTCGTGATAATGGGTCGCGAACAACGTTCGCGCAGCGACGTTCTCGAGTAGGAACTCGCAGATCGCCCACGCGATCGCGAGTCCGTCGTGCGTCGAGGTACCTCGTCCTACCTCATCCATGATTACCAGACTTTCCCGTCCGGCGTTGCGCAGGATGTTGCTTGTCTCGTTCATCTCGACAAGAAAGGTCGACTCTCCGCGGGCGATGTTATCGGACGCGCCAACCCGACAGAAAATTCTGTCCACCAATCCGATCTGCGCCGTTTCCGCCGGAACAAACGAACCGATTTGGGTCATCAACGCGATCAAGGCGGTCTGTCGGAGAACGGTAGACTTGCCCGCCATGTTGGGTCCGGTAAGGAGCGCGAAACGCTGGGCATCAACGCCGAGCGTCAAATCGTTTGGAACAAACCCACCGGGAGGGAGATAAGCTTCGACGACCGGATGGCGACCGCGCTCAATGGCGATCTCCGATTTATTGCTCAGCTCGGGCCGGGTATACGCCCGATCGGTGGCGAGCTGCGCAAAACCGGCGAGTACGTCGAGTCGTCCGAGTCGACCGGCGAGTTTTGACAGGACAGGAATGTGATCGCCGACGTTCTCGCGAAGAGACGTAAACAACGCCTCTTCCCGGGCAATGGCGCTATCGCGAGCGCCGGAGATCTCTATCTCAATTTCTCCAAGGCGTTCGGTCGTAAAACGCTCGCCGTTTGCCAGTGATTGGCGCCGTATAAACCGCTCCGGTAGCCTATCGGCCTGGCTCTTGGCAACTTCGAAAAAGTAGCCGAGAACCCGGTTGTAGCGCATGCGTAAACCGGGTATCGATGTAGCAGCCCGCTGTTCTTCCAGGTAGGAGTCGAGAATCTGCTTTGAATGGTCCCGTAGTCGGCGAAGTCGATCGAGATCGGGGTCAAAACCATCCCGGATCACGCCGCCATCGGTGACACTTATCGGAGGATCATCGGCGAGCGTTTGATCGATGAGCTCGCTGAGGCTTTCAAGTTCCGCCCACTCCTCCGCGCCGTCCATAAAACCAGGTGTTTGCGGCCCGGACCTCCAATCGGGAATAAGTCGATCGATTTCACGAGCCGTACGGATCGACATCGAAATCGCGCTGAGATCTTTGGCGTGGGCCCGCGAGACACCCAATCTTCCGAGGAGCCGTTCGAGGTCGTATACGTCGGCGAGCAACGACCGCAAGGAGCGCAAGTCCGACTGGGCTCGATAGAATTGCTCAACGGCGTCCAGCCTGTTTTCGATCTCGGCAACGTCTCTCTCCGGCGAAAGAATCCAGCGATGGAGCAAACGAGATCCCATCGCCGTCCGGCACGTGTCGAGCAGATCGACCAGGGTGTAGTCCCGTCCCCCGTCGCGCATGTTGGCAACGAGTTCCAGATTGCGGATTGTCGCTTCGTCCATTTGAACATGGGCGTCGGAGCGATCTACGCGGACGCCACCGAGGTGCTCAAGGACGTGACGGGCGTTCTCCTCGAGGTATTCGAGTACCGTCGCCGCGCCGAGGAGGACGACCTCTCCTTCCTCAATGCCAAAGCCGCGTAGGTTCACGACGTCCAACCGGGCACAGAGGCGTCGGAACGAGTCGGTTTTGTCAAATCCCCAATCGGGAATCCGATTTACGACACGTGTGTCGGCGGACCGATAGATATCCGCGAGCGTTGTCGAACGCTCCAGGAGAGACTCCTGAACGAGAATCTCCCGTGGAGACAGGCGCGAAAGATAGGATCGGATCGCCGCCTCGCGACTCTCTTCATCCGTGAAACTCGCCGAACCCAATTGGAGTTCGCCTACGGATGCATCGATCCAGGCGAGGGCGAGCGCGCCCTCCTCCTCACCGAGGGCAAGGATGTTGTTATCAAGCTTTGGGTCGAGAAAATCGGGATCGAATATCGCGCCGGGCGAAACGACCTCAACGACCTCGCGATGGGCAAGGCCCTTACCGGTGACTTGCCCTACCTGTTCGCAAATCGCCACCTTCCGACCGGCGTCGAGCAAGCGGCCGATATAGGTTCGGGCGGCATGGTGGGGTACGCCGCACATCGGCGTGTTTTGGCGTTTGGTGAGCGTCAATCCGAGAAGGCGGGATCCCTCGCGTGCATCGTCGCCGAACATTTCATAGAAATCGCCGAGTCGAAAGAAGAGAATTGCGTCACGGTGTTGTGACTTGATCTCGTGATACTGTTCGAGCATCGATTGCGGCACGTAACCTCCGCTACCGCGTTACCGCTCAACTACCTCGATAAGTCGCTCGAGGACTACGTCGCTGATCTCCACCTCAGAGGACCACCACTGGAGCCCGGGGGTGTCGGTTCGTAGAACGACGGTATACCCCTCGCTCTCAGCGACAAATTGAATCGCCTCCTGGAGCTGTTGCAGGAACTCGTCCGACAAAAGGTCGCCTTGTCGCGATTCGAGTTGGGCCCGTCTGCGGCGCGTGAGGTCCTCGAGAAAGGTCTGTAACTGGGCGATTTCATCATCGAGATTCTCCGCCAGGCGTGTGTTGTTGAGTTGCTCGGCACGAAATCGTCGATCGCGAAGTGATTCCAGCTCCTGGATATACTCGTTTATCTCTTCCTGATACTCACCGCGCAGGCGTTCGAGATCGCGGACCGACTGCGAATCGCGATAAAACGAATTGTACACGCGGTTGATGTCGACGATTCCCACCGTCGTAAGTTGTTCGGCGGAAACTCCGGCGGCAACAGCAATAGAGAATACCAGTACGAATTTGAGGGATCGTGAAAGGTGCATCTCAGATACCTCCTTAAAAGAACTCCGCGCCGATCGAAAAAACGAGATCGAGACCGGCGTTCTCGTCGTCGCCGCTAAACAGATTACCCTGCTGCCAGTCGATCTCTCCGTCCGGACCGACCTGGAATCGTTTGGCGAGGTACAAGCGGATCGGAAACTGCGGTATCACAAAGCGGATGCCCGATCCGATCGTAAATTTCCAGTCCTGCCACTCGAGATCGTTGAGTCGTTCGCGCGTATTCCATACCTCGTCGTTGTCAAAACCCCGCAACGTCGCCATTTCGAAGAAGGTATCCCACCAGATGACCTGCTCGGCGAGCGGCATGCGGAGCTCAATCCAGTTGTTCCACAGTGCCGAACCGCCGCTCTCAAACGGCCAGCCGCGGGCGTTAAAAAATCCGTTGATACGTAACAGATCCGTCGCCGAGACGGCATCAAAGTAGCGGTCGTCCCGTTCGTTCAAATAGAAGTTGGGAAGAATAAACGAGAGCTCCGACTGCATACCCAGCACCATCTTCCAGCTCCACTCACCGACGGGAACATCCCAAAGGGTAAAAAAGACCTCGGCGAGACTTCTGGTTTGCGAGTAATGCCGTTGTCCGGAAAGCCACCCACCAACAAAGGTAATGCTCTGATCGAGACGATACCCGCTCGAGGGACTGAAGATAAAATCGCGATTGTCGAGCGCCGCTCCAAGTGTCCAGCTGTTCTTGAACCGCCAGGTATCGAGGTTTTCCCGGGTCGTCGAATCGGCGGGGCGAAACAGGGTGTCGTCATAGGTTATGTAGTTGATACTCGTGGCTATTGTCGTCCGCGGTATAAGGCGTCCGACGGGCGTCCGAAAGGTGTACCCGGTGTTGGCAGCGAGCCGTATCGCGTACGCCTCGTAGCTCATCAAGTTCTCATCGGGGATATTGGCGTTCGATCCACCAAGGTAGTCCCACTCGGTCTGCAGGTTTAAGTCGTTTATCTGATCGGAGGTTGGTATACCGGGAAATCGGTCCCCGGCATCAAACTCACGTCCGTCGTGAATCGTCCCGTCCTCGGTAAAAACGTAGTCGTCCGCCGAAAACGGATCCGGTACGGCGTCATCGTCCTCGTCGGCGTAGATCGGCGCGATCGCGTCTTGAGGGACGTTGTCGACGATACTTCGCTCAAACAACAAGTTGAGTCCGCCGGACCACCGACGACCAAACAGCCACCGTTCGAGAAAGTTAAAGGAGATCTGCTGGTTGATCGGCGACGCGATACCCTGGATGCCGAAGGTCTGACCACGACCAAGGAAGTTGCGGTCCTGCCACTGTATCTGCGCCGAAACGGGGTACTCCTGGTTGCCACCAAAGGCCAGACCAAAGGTGATATCGGCAGTACTCGACTCCTCAAGGTTGATAATGAGGTCCATCAGGCCGTCGGCTGACCCGGGCGGCGTTTCCGGCGTAATCGCCGAGAAGTACTGCAGGTTGGCGAGGTTGCGCAATCCCTCGCGAATTTTTGTCGCGCTGAAGACATCGCCAACTTCGAGTGGAACTTCACGTTCAATTACGTAATCTCTCGTTTTCTCGTTTCCGCGAAAGATTACGTTCTCGATATGCGCTCGATTACGTTCGACGATCGAGATGGCAAACGAGACGACGCGTTCTTCTTCGTCGCGGACCTCGTTACGCCTGATTTCGTTGAAAATGTAGCCGTCTTCGTAGTATCGGTCGGCAACGCGCTGGTAGTCGGCGTCAAAGGTGTTTAGGTCGAGTATTTCACCTTCTTCGAGACGAATAAGGTCAGCGAGTTCTTCGTCGGTAAAGATCGTATTTCCATCAAAGGTCACCCCGCCGTAGCTGTACTGTTGCCCCTCCTCGATGTAGAGCGTAATTGTCATAAAACTACGATCACGCTCTTCATCTTCGCGAAGGGTCTGCTCGGTTTCGACTACTTCAGCGTCGATAAAACCAAACTCATTGTAGTAGCGCCGGATACGGTTGCGATCCTGCTCGAGGCGAGCGGCGTTAAACAACCCTTTGTTAAAGAGGTTTTGCTCCCGGAGCTGCATTTCGCCTTGCAGGGTGGAATCAGTAGCAAAGTTGTTGCCGACAAACACGATCGACTCGATCGATATCTGATTTCCCTCGTCGACGATAAAACGGACGATGTTTTCTTCGTCCTCCTCGTTCTCGATAAACTCAGACGAGACGATGACGTCGGGAAATCCCTGTTCGAGGTAGAGCGTGCGTATCGCTTCCTCGTCGATCCGGAGTTTGCTGCGCGTAACCATGTCGCCACGTTTAAGAAGCGTGACGTCGAGAATCCGGTTGCGGCCGAGGCGGTTGTTTCCCTCGATCTCGATATCAGTGATTACCGGTCGCTCAACAACCTCGAATCGTATGATTACGGCGTTCTCAGAACCGTCCGCCCGTACGGCGTTTGGTATTATCTGCTCGAAATAATCGAGCGCGTACAGGCGTCGCTGGAGCTCAAGGAAACGTTGTTCCGAGAAATCCTCACCGACAAACGGCTCGACGATCGCCTCAAGTTCGTTTTCCGATATATCTTCGAGTCCGACAAACTCGATCGCTCGAATCGGCTTGTCGAGGTACCACTCGGCGTCGGATTGGGCAAATACAAGGGCGGACACGCCCAGAAACAGGATGGCCGTCGCTTTCCGAAGCATTCAATCTCCTATCGTGTCAATAACGGAACGACCACAAGAAGGAAAACGTGTTGTCCCTGACAAATAGCTCCTCGGGATTCTGTGGAGCGATCGCCCACTCCAGCAGGAAAAATGGCGTTTGCCATTCTAAACTAATCTCCGAATCAATCAATACCCCGCCGAGCTCCTGAAATCCGTCTTCGTCCTGATTCTCTTCCTCAAAATCTTGCGAACGGAGCTCAAGAAGGACCTGTCCAAATACGGCATCGCCGAGGT
Source organism: Alkalispirochaeta sp. (assembly GCA_965601745.1). GTDB lineage: Bacteria > Spirochaetota > Spirochaetia > DSM-27196 > Alkalispirochaetaceae. Next base: position 1,317,759 of record OZ271836.1, on the reverse strand, counting down.
ATCGACCCATAAAAATGGAGGTATTGTTAAGATATGTGCCGAGCGACGGCGTTATCTCTTGTGCATCCTCGTCTGCGGGGTCGATTGCCGTCAAAAGCGCGTTTTGGATCAGGCTCGTGCGAATCGCGAACAGATCAAGGTTAAACTGGTCGCGAATCGAGTCTTCAAACCCCCGAAACAGCCCGAATTGGGTGACAAAATCGCTCGTCGATAGCAGGGCCGTCGATACGTTTATTGCCTCGTCACCTTGCCGATAGATGTTACCGCCGAGTATGGCGATGATATCGATCCCCGGCAGGGGCGGATTTGACTCAAAGCGGGGACTAAACTCGGTAAGGGCCTGGTTGTCGGCTATGAGAAAGATGCGAACAGGTCCGTCGGGGGTTGCCTCACGGAGTTCGGCCCGAACCGAGATCCGGGGATCAAACCGCTCCTCGTTTTCCCGAAAGACGATCGCGCCGTCGCGGAGAATAAAGCTGCGGTCAAAATAGAAGATGTCGCCGCTCTGGATGCCGGCTTCGCCCTGTATCTCGAACGTACGATCGAGCGTGTTGCTTTGGAGTGAGATCTGCTGGTCTGTGACAAAGCTTGCCCGTAGGATCGGAAAGTCGCTATCGGGCCAGATAAACTGCACGGCCCTCCCCGTCACGAGGTTAAGATCGACAAAGAGGTTGGTATCGCGCTCTCGACGCTCAAAATCGTCGGCCAGAGTAAGGCGCGTGCTGTTGGCGCGGATATCGCCGGATATCGTCACCTGGCTGCGCGTTCCTTCGATCTCCAGCCGACCGAGTCCAAAGCCGTCAACGTTGATCGGACCAAACTGGCGACTGATCGGCACGCCGGTGTCGCCGTCAATCGTAACACCAAATCGAAATGCCTCCGGGTTGAGGCGGTTCAACAATATCTCGCCGTCAAGTTGGACGGTGGAACCGTTGACGAGCACCGTACTCGGGCGAAGGCGAACGAGATTTTCTTCTAAGATCACCGCCGTTTCAATCGGACCTATCGGTTGCGGCGAGAACGAGGTGCTTGCGGAGAAATCTTCAATTCGGAGCGTCCCATAGAATCTCGGGTCACCCGGACGGCCGATAACTCGAATCGCACCGGAGGCCACTCCGGAGATCTCCTCGACACCGGGTATGGCGATGGCACCGGTTACTCCAGAGAGGTCGACCTCGACACCAGAGGCGGTTAGCTCGATCTCACCGGCTGAGATTAATCCCTCGGCCTGCATCACGATCGGTAGCGGCGCAGCGGTCGCAACCGAAAACGGTCCTTCGTCCTCAATTCTCACCTCGAAAGCGGCGTCACCTCGTCGGACCGTGGTCACACCGTTATCTCGTTCAAACGAAATGATGTGCTCGGGGCGATCGCTCTCGACCGGTGCGGTCGCGAGCTGGGCGCGGACGGGAACCGACCTTAACAGCGCGGTTGAGAGGTTTGGTAGAGGATCTGTAGCGCCGATGAGGGTGATCTGATCGGTTTGCTCGCGGTCTTCGTCGTCAAACACGATCGATCCGCCGATAGATCCATCGGTCCTGTCGATCGCTACTTCTTCGACCGAGAAGCGCAGCGATCCGAAACTGAGCTCCGAACTAAACACGCGGAGCTCGGTTCGATCACCAAAGGCAAACAGGCGTACGCCGATCTCGCGGCCACCGGAGCGGACATCACTGGTTTCGATAAACGCACGGAGTTGCGGGTCGGCAAACGTGCCGGCGGCCTGAATTGCACCGGAAATGGTCCCATCGCGAATCTGAGGTTGTAGGCGGGAAACCGGTGTATTGAGAAATCGTGTATCAACCGCAAAACGATCGTCGGCATAGCGGGCCTGAATCCGGTATTGCTCGTTACCCTCGAACGAACCAAAGCGTCCTTCAAGGTTTACCTCCGGCCGGAGACCGAGCCGATACTCCGCTTCGATAGTTCCGGCGAGACCACCGAGGTAGTCTCCCGCTTCGAGTAACGCTATACCGATTGCTCCGGGGCGCACTGTCGCGCTCATCGCGATTGAACCCGTCGTACCCCCGGGTGCCGGAACGTCTTCAAACAGAACATCGCTGAGGGCGATGTACCAATCGTCTTCGCCAAGGAATAAACCGTCGATACGCGTGGACAGCGTTGTGCGACCCAACGGGAGCGGGAGATCATCGATCACACCCTGGAGCGCCAATCCTCCTGCGGCGGTACGCGTGACACGAACCTCAACCCCGTAGGGGCCGGAGACGGTGATGTTCCCCCGTCGGTCGACAATTCCGCGGAATGAGTATGGAACGCGGTTGACGGTCAGCGCCGTGTCAAAATCGACGGTCCCACCGCTGGCAAACGCGATTAATGCCTCGCCAAGTACCGTGATCCCACCGCCGGAGACAAAGTACCGGTCGACAATCACCGCGCCTTCCCGGTACGTCCCTCCCACTCGCGCTCTAAAGTCGCTTTCGGGATCACTAAGCGCGAGATTCGGTACGCGTATCGTGGCGGCGCCGTTACGTCTATCGAGGCGGAACGCACCGTCCAGCGTAAAACGATCGATTTGTGGCGGCGTCGATACCGCGAAACCTCCCGTTTCGGAGAGATCAATCAGTGTGCCGACAGAGAAATCGTCGAGAGTTAACTCACCGCTGAGTTCGTCGCGCGAGGATAATCGAAAACGTCCACGAAAACGACCGTCGGCTCCGTCGGTGCCGGAAACGCGAATACTCGAAAACCTGTCGTCGCGCGTGAACGACGCCTCAATGTCGGCGAGGTCGATAGTTTCGAACGACAAACGAGAAGCGGCGATGCGCGCGGAGTTCGGTCCACCTCGTAAGGATAGTCTCCCGCTGAGCGCTGGCGCGCCGGCGTAGGCAAACGCCCTCAAGTCGACGATCCCCGATGGTACAAGATCTCCAATCTGCCAGTTGCCCACAAGCGTGGCCGAGCCGCGGGTAGCGGAGATTACGGAACGATCGATGTTGATCCGCCGTGCGCTGTACGAGAGTTCAGCATCAACGTAGAGCGGCTCAGGGAGCTCTTCGAGATCCAGAAATGTGGTCAGAGATCCCTGCGCGCTGTCGAGTGAGCCGGAAGCAAACGACAGTTCTCCAAGCGACGTAATCGGAAGGGCGAGAAATCGACGGTACTCGCTCCACGGACCACGAAGGTCCATGATATCGCCGGGGCGAAACTCATCGCTGCGCACGAGAATTGTCGCGTTCCCGCCAAGCGTATCGATGTCGACGGAAAGATCGAGCGGATCACGACTTCGAATCCGCTCAACTGAGAGGATGCCGTCGGTAAGACTCAGAAATGCGCTTTGTCTTTCGAGAGTCACGTGGCTGCCGGCGACCTCGCCGATGTCGACGGTACCGGCAAGGCTACCCCCGCTCCGAGTTCCGACGAGGTCAACGCTCACGTCGCTACCGACGGTAAATGCGTCGTCGGCGATCGCTGTCGAAAAACCGGCGTCAGCGCGGCCGGTCACAGCGATTTCCTCGGCGGATAGCCTTGCGGTGCCGTCGATCGTATAAAAAACGAGCGTCGCGTCGCCATCGTCGTATCGCAGGAGCCCATTGCGGATAGTGACGGTCGTCTCGATGGCGATCGACTCGCGATTTGCGATCGTCGCCGCGAGGTGATCAAATGCGGCGCGGCTTTCGATCGATTCGATCGAAATAACCGGATCGACGACCACGATTTCCGGTATCGCCTCCTCAATGTTGCGACGAAAGATATCTGTAAATCGAATGCGGATGTCTATCCGGTCCGCGGTTCCGATCCCGGCGATCTCAACGCCGACGACCGAGAGGCCGCGCGTCAACGATGGTGTTATACGCTCCCACGACAGTTCGGCGCCGAATTCCCGGTAAATCACTGCGGTAGCGGTATCGCGAACGACGCGCGCGCGTTGCTCGATTCCTGCCAATACGATACGAGAGCCGATGACTGTCGTGAGCACAAGAAGAACAAAAATCCACGGGACGAGGGGCGCTCGTGATGCTCGGTTTCTGTTCATGCGCCACCCTTCATGATACGGTAGCCTACCACAGAGGAGGTGCCTCTTTCACGATGTTGACGCTGCCATGGGACAACGCTATCCTCCCTGGATTTTTTGTATTCGAGGGTATCGACGGTGCGGGAACTACGACGCAGGCACAACTGCTGACCGACTATCTTGCAGAATCGCGCCGATCTACATTTACGTTTGAGCCCAGCGACGGACCGATCGGGACGGTCATCCGTGATCTGCTCGTAAACGCGCCCGACACGCAACCTCGAACGTTTTCGTTGCTTTACGCCGCCGATCGACTCGAGCATATCGAACGACAAGAAACAGGTATTCGAGCGCGGCTCGAACGCGGTGAGAACGTCGTCTGCGATCGGTACATCTTTTCTTCGCTCGCCTACCAGGGCACGTTTGACGATTTTGAGACTGTCGAACGACTCAACGCGGCATTCCCGCTCCCGCAACACCTTTTCTTTATCGACACACCGGTGGAAGAAGCCGATCGACGTCTGAGTTTTCGCGCCAAACGTGACCAGTTTGAACATAAAACGATTCAGGAGTCGGTCCACTCCAGCTATCGTCGTATCGTTGAGGATTTCTCTCGCACAGCCGTCTGCGTTCACTACATCGATGGTCGCGTGAGCAAGGATAGAGTATTTGATTCTGTCCGTGCCGCGATCGAAAACCGGTAAAACGAGGCGTTGCTCGGACCGATACATCTACTAGGATGAAACTGACGACGCGAGCGATTATCCTCGCTTTTATTTTGATTCCCGGGCTTACGGCGCACGCCTATCGACTTACCTACCGGGAACAGCTCTACGAGCTGTATCATCGACATTTCTACATGTACCCGGAACGCGTCGCCGAGAACGTCTATTGGCTCGAACAGGCGCTCAGGAGTGATTTCGCGAATCCCCTCAACGCCCTCGCCCGAATCGAGAACGAACGCGAGTGGGAGTGGTACCGCTCGATGTTCACGATGCATATAAACCTGCTTCTCGTTGATCTTTACTTGCAGTGGGGCGCGCAGTACATGAAGTTTGATGCCTACTTTTACAACGCTCCCTGGCGCCGCGAGAACCTCGAGAGCCTGGATCGGGCCGAGGCACTGTTTGCCTATGCGGAGCTGTACTGGGATGCCGCTCAACGGTGGAGTCAGACGGCGGCAACCACGCGTTTTATCAACCTCGAGGAGATTCAGTACTGGGAGGATCAGCACTTCCGTATCCGAACGGGAGAGCTCGACTACGGTCGAATCATCGCCCGTCATCTTGACCGCGTCGCCGAAGTACGCGCGGCGTTTGCCGCGATGGATCAGGACAGCTATTAGATCCCGCCTAACGGATCAACATGGCGTCGCCGTACGAGAAAAATCGGTACTTGTTGCGAATCGCTTCGCGGTAACAGTTAAGCAGCGTCTCTCGACCGGTAAACGCGCTGATCATTGCGATAAGGGTGCTCCCCGGCGTATGAAAGTTGGTAAATATCGAGTCGACGATTCCGTAGCTGTATCCGGGATAGATGTACAAATTGGTCGATTGATGACCACGTCGTAAAACGGAACCGTTCCAGGCCGATTCCAGGCTACGTACCGAAGTCGTACCGATCGCGACCACTCTCCTCCCCTCGGATTTGGCCCGCTCGATACGGTCGGCGGTAGCCGGAGAAATGTAGAACTCCTCGCTATGCATCTCATGGTCTTCAACGGTCGAAGTCCGAATCGGAAAAAACGTCCCGATTCCGACGTGAAGCGTGAGACGGCATATCTCAATCCCCGCGTCGGTGATACCACTGAGGATCTCGTCGGTGAAATGAAGTCCGGCCGTCGGCGCAGCGACGCTGCCGGTCGATCGGGCATACACCGTTTGGTAGCGTTCATCATCGCTCGACGAGTCCGGACGATCGATGTACGGCGGGAGAGGAACGTGACCGTAGCGGTCGAGCCAAGTATCATCGACCGGTTCCGAGAACTCGATCTCGCGATACGGCTCCCGAATCGCGACGATTTCGCCTTCCACGTCGGCCTCAAATAAAAATCGCCGCCCGGGCCGAAGCTTCTTGGTCCCCCGTCCTACGGCGAGCCAGCGATTGGGGGTAACGCGCCGTAAGAGGAGAAACTCCTGCCGACCGCTCTCGCGATCGATGGCTTGAGCAAAAACGCGCGCTTTGCGGACGCGTGAATCGTTAAAGACCAGAATTGAACCCGGTTCGAGGTGGTCGGCAAGAGCGCGTACCGATGAATGTCGATGCGTTTTATCCTGGCGATCGTAAACAAACAGTTTACTCTCTCCGCGGCGCTCGGCCGGCGTCTGGGCGACTAACTCCGCTGGTACGTCAAAAAAGAGATCCTTGGTCTCCACCCTGCTCCTCCGTCGGATGTTGACTCGGCGGCGGCTCGAGGCCGAGCACGCGATAGGCCCGACTTGTTGCGAGTCTTCCGCGGGCGGTGCGCTGAATCAAACCCTGCTGAATCAAAAACGGCTCGTAAAAGAGTTCCAAGCTGTCGAGTTCCTCGCCCACGGATATGGCGAGAGTCTCCGCGCCGACCGGGCCGCCGCCGTACATCTCAACGATTGCCCGGAGTATGGCGCGGTCCTGTTCCTCGAGTCCCCACTCGTCGATTTGCATTCGAATCATGGAGTCGCGGACTAACGGTGCGGTAATTACACCGTCGCCCACGATCTCGGCAAAATCACGCATACGCCTAAGTAAACGGTTGGCGACGCGTGGCGTACCACGGCAGCCTTCAACAAGGCGGGTCACCGCGTGTGGCTCGATTTCAATCTCGAGGATCGATGCCGAGCGCCGCACGATCGAGGAAAGGTCATCGGCGGTGTAGTAGTCGAGGCGCACCGGAATCCCAAAACGGGTGAACAGCGGCGCAGCGACCATCCCCGGGCGCGTGGTGGCGCCGACGAGCGTATATCGCGGCAGCGGAACGCGCAATGTCCGCGCCGACGGACCCTGGCCGATCACCCAATCGATTTCGAAATCCTCCATCGCCACGTAGAGCATCTCTTCGAGCGAGCTCTTGAGTCGGTGAATCTCATCGATAAAAAAGACGGATCCCTCGGTGAGACTCGTGAGAATCCCGGCCAGGTCCTTGGGCTTATCGAGTGCTGGTGCCGCGGTCATCCGCAAATCAGCACCCATCTCCTCCGCCATAATCGCAGCAAGCGTTGTTTTTCCGAGACCGGGTGGTCCCGACAGAAACACATGGTCGAGGGAATCGCCCCGGCGGCGCGCCGCCTCGATAAATATCCGCAGATTCTTCTTTATTTCCACTTGGCCGACAAACTCGTCGAGCGTGCGTGGACGAAGCGATTGCTCCTGGGCGTCGCTTTTTGAGTATTCCGGTCGGGCTAAATGCTCATCCATACAACGCGAACCTTATCGGGGCGAACTCAAATGGACGATCGCTCGACGAAACAACTCTTCTTCGGGGGTTCCTTCCTCGTTCCCTTCGCGGAGCTGGTCGAGCGTTGTTGTAGCGGCAGCCCGGTCGAATCCCATTTGGACGAGCGCTTCTACCAGATCGTCCTGAGTACCGGGGCTAGCCGTTCGCTGGTTCGCGTCGATACGGTCCGGGACGAGATGACCCTTGAGCTGGAGGAGGATCTTCTGCGCCGTTTTTCGACCTAGTCCGGGGATCGTCGTGAGGGCGTCGATGTCGTCGCTCTCGAGTGAGCGCACGAGCGCATCGACGCTGGTTCCCGACAATATCCTGATCGCCTGTCGCGGCCCGATTCCGTTGACTTTAAGAAGGTTACGGAACACCTCGCGTTCTGTCTTCTCGAGGAAACCGTAGAGCTTCAGGACGTCTTCGCGAACGTACACGTGAACGAGAAACCGCCGTATTGATCCGATCGCGGTCGCGACGGACCTAAAACTGTTCGCGCTCACCTCCAACTCCCACTCAACTCCCCCCGTCGTGAGGTGCACAAACGGAAACTCGAGATCGCTGATGCGACCGTTGAGACTGTTAAACACTCCCTACCTCCACCCAATGCGCCCGGGCAATCGCCGCGGCGAGGGCATCGGACGCGTGGTTTGATGCAGGGGCGTTTGGCATCCCGAGTATTAAACGCACGAGATCGGATACTTGCTCCTTCTTGGCCGAGCCCGAACCAACAACTGCTTGCTTAATCTGCTGCGGCGTAAACTCCCGCGCAGCGACACCGGCTTGGTCGAGCGCGAGAAGCACTACGCCGCGAGCTTGAGCAACCGGGATCGCGCTACTCACATTCTTCGTAAAATACAAGCTCTCAACGCCCGCCGACTCCGGATGGAGACGTTCGATTATCGAGCAGACCGCCTCATAGATCTCACGAAGCCGTTTACCCGGCGATTGGTCCGACGCTGTCGTAATCGCGCCAAAATCGACGCAACGAAGTCGATCGCCGTCACGTTCAATAACGCCGAATCCCGTCGCGGCCAATCCCGGATCGATACCTAATACTCGTACCATCACCCATCGGGGTCAAAATCGTCGGGGATATCAAGATTTGTGGCAACTTCCTGAACGTCGTCGTGATCGTCGAGTAGGTCAATAAGTTTGAGAGCTTTGCGAGTTCCATCCTCGTCGAGACTTACCGTGGTCTCGGCGACTTTGCTGATTTCCGCGTGGGAGTGCTCGAGCCCTGCGGACTCCAGCGCTTCGAGGACAGCTTCAAAATCCTCCGGTGCACAACTCACTTCGATCGTACCGCCGGAACTCTCGACGTTCTCGGCGCCGGCATCCAAGGCAGGCTCGAGTACGGTGTCCTCATCGTATCTCTCGGCATCGTACGCGATGATCCCTTTGCGCGAGAACAGGTAGGCGACGCAGCCGTTCTCCCCGAGGTTACCACCGTGCTTGCTGAATATGCTGCGCACGTCGGCAGCCGTACGGTTTTTATTATCCGTGAGCGCCTCGACCATAATCGCCACGCCGCCGGGTCCATAACCTTCGTAGCCGAGCTCCATATACTCGGCGCCGCCTGTCTCGCCCGTGCCCTTCTTTATCGCGCGCTCTATGTTGTCCTTGGGCATATTTGCGCCGCGCGCCTTGGTAACTGCCGCGCGTAAACGTGGATTTGCCTCAATCTCGCCGCCGCCCATGCGCGCAGCGATCGTGATTTCCTTGATTATTTTGGAGAACATCTTGCCGCGTTTCGCGTCCGCGGCACCTTTTTTGTGTCGGATCGTAGCCCATTTACTGTGGCCGGACATTCGTACCTCTTACCGTTCTGTGATAGGAGATAAACGCTATCATTGTCTAATTTCTGCTGTCAAGATTCGACGCCGTCCATCGGGGGTAGCGGACGGGGGGCGGTCGCGAATCGAGTTCCAAAAATACCGAGCGTAGTATCGTGTTGAGAATACGCCGGCCGTCCCCGGTGAGCCTGGTGCGCCCGGAGACGCGTACAAAGCTGGTCCGCCACTCGTCAAGCGTGTCGGGAATCGCGTCTTGCGGGCGGTACCCGTATCGCGAGAAAAACGTCTTATCGTCGATTCCGTCGCTTGTTCGTAACGCCGTCATAAAGTACTCGCGAGCAAAGGTCGTTGCGTCCAGCCGCTCAATCTCCAAACCAAACGAGGAATCAGTTTTAAAGCGATGAAAATCGCGCGTTCCCTCAAGACGTATCGGGACACCGTCGCTGTCTGGGATCGTGCCCACAGCGCCGGGCCCGACGCCCAAATACGCGCGTTGGTGCCAGTAGTGCTCGTTGTGACGACTGCGGCGACCCGGCCGCGCGAAGTTCGATATCTCGTAGTGCTCATAACCGCGAGCCGTAATAGCATTCTCAGAGTTGGTAAGTGCCGCGGTGGCGAGATCTTCCGTGATCGGTGCAACTGAGGAGCGTCGCAATCTCTGCCCGAGAACGGTCGTCGGGACGAGATCGAGTTCGTAAATCGAGAGGTGATCAGGGTTATAGGCGACGATTCCGGCGATATCCTCCGCAGTCGATCGATACGGTATCCCCGGAATGGAAACGATGATATCGGCGTTCCAGGACGATCCCCAATGCGTTGCCACAAGATCGAGTCCACGTTTAGTCTCGGACACGCTCGTATGGCGACCCAGAACATCGAGCGTCTGGTGGTCGAGCGATTGAACGCCCACTGAAAGACGATTTACCCCCGCGTCGCGTAAACGATTGAGCAGCGCTATCTCAACGTTCTCCGGATTTACCTCAACGGTAAACTCCACAGGTTCCGCCATCGATGCGAGGAACGTCAGCAGTCGATCGAGCACCGACGGTTCAAGCGAACTTGGGGTTCCCCCACCTACGTAGATCGTAAATGGAGACGACATCATGTAGTCGGTCGCAAGGGCGGTGTACTGCTGTATCGACCGTTCGATGAGACTCCGTTGAACGTCGATCGAGAGTCCGGTACGGGTAAAAAAGTCGCAATAATCGCAGCGAGCGCGGCATAACGGTACGTGTACGTATAGCGCCGGATTCACAGCGATCGTCGTCGGTCGGCCGGCCAGAGAATCGTAGTGACGTAATATTGAAGGTCCGTGATTTGTACAACGCCGGCGATTCGGGAATCCACATACCCGGCATCGGTCGCGATGAGAAAGACTTCATCCGCGGAAACCTCGATCTCTTGCGATTCTCCCGATATACCCTGATAAAGCGGAGTAACGTCGTAGCGATGGACTGCTTGATCGGTGAAGACCACGACGGCGTTTATCGAGAAGCTCACCGTATCTCCGGGAAGCCCAACCACGATTCTCGGGCTCAATGCGGTTTCCTCGTCCCATCGAGCTTCGTTTTCAACGAGGACGATAGCATCGCGCGCAGGAAGGTCTCGTAACGATCGAGCGAACACCAAATCTCCGCGTTGGAGCGAAGGCGCGACCGCGTCGCCGCGTATCGCAAAAACGGACGGGCCCAGGCTACGTACGCCAAGAAATGCCAACGCCAAGGTAAAAAGATAAATCAGAAATCGGCGCCCACGATGTTTGGATCGCGCCACGCTATCGGATCGCTCCAAGTCGCGGGATGGGCCAGTAGATAATCATGGCACGACCGAGAACGTCGTCTTTGTGTACGGGACCGAAGTATCGGCCGTCTCGCGAGTTGTCACGGTTATCGCCAAGCGGCATAATTCGGCCAACCGGGACGTACCAGCCGTTACGGAGGTACTGGACTCGCTCCCGTACGCGCTGGTCGTGAGGACGAGCGGCGTAACGGTACCCTTGCCGCGCATGTTCAAGTGCGAACGGATCGCCAAATCCCAGACTCCGGAGCGCGACGATCTCGGACTGTTCTTCGTTTGAAAGCGTAAAACCGAGTTGCTCGCGGGCGAGCGCGCGCCCACCGTGATAAATGACTGCGTAATCATCACGATCCAGCAATCGCGAAACCGGATAATCGACTCCCGAGAGTTGCTGAAATGCGGATTCATCGAGATACGTGTCCGTACCGGCGGGTCGAATATACAGCTCCCCGTCGCGCACGCGTATTCGATCGCCTTCCGCTCCGACGGCCCGTTTGATCAACAGCTGCGCGCGAGGCATCCCGTTCTCGTCGCGATCGATATCGACGAGCGAGAGCGTCACCATGTATAGGATACGTTGGACGACCGTAAACACCGTTCCGCGACTGATGTACGACGGATTCTCGAATACGATCACGTCGTTTCTTTGGGGCGAGGTAAAACCGGGCAGCTTGCCAATGCCCGGCAAGATCTCGGGTCCGTACACTATTTTATTGACAAAAATCCGGTCACCGAGTAACAGCGTCCGAATCATCGATCCAGAGGGTATTTGATACGCCTGAAGGAGGTATTGATTGATCAGAAGCACAAGAAGGGCGGCTTGAATAAACGCTTCAAGCCAGTCGAGAACGACGTTTTTGCTGCGTTGGCGAATCCGTCTCTTCATACGCCGACGCTTTCGAAACGTTAGCAGCGCTTCGGTGAATTGCACGAGGTAAACTGCAAACTGTTTCACAGGGCGTGAGGCTAACATGGCCGTGATCCGTTGACAAGCGCGAGCATCGATCCGTACACTCGCCTATTCATGGCCCCACGCAAGGAAACACCACAGGACGAGCGGGAAGTCGAGAGTATCCAGGTACGCCTTCAGCCAGTCTTGGGAGTGAAAGCTACGACATATGTCCCGGTAATATGGGGTCTCGTCCTTCTAGTCGCGTTGTTTCTCCTTTTGCTCTATCCGGGCCTGCGACGATACGGAACGCTTCTAAACGTCGAGAGTTCGCCGATGGGCGCGACTGTTCTCATCGATGGAGTTCGCGTCGGAACCAGCCCGGTAGAGGCCTTTGTCGGGTCCGGTCAACGGGTCGTAACGCTTCAGATTCCTCATCATGCAGATATTGAGGAAACAGTCTCGATTAGCGGCCGAAGATTTGCTTCTTTACTCTTCCCGCGCCGCGATACTCTCGTTGTCCATTTTCGCGACGTCGATTTTGACGATGCGTTTGCTACCGGCGTACGTGAGTTTGGCGCCTGGTCGTTAGCCGGCGAGCCAAGCGTTCAGTTTCAGCACCCTCCCGTGGCCCGCGATCTTTCGCGTTATCTCGTGACCGCACTCGATGAGGAAATCGGCGAAAGCGTTACTGCTCGGTACCTTGATGCGTTGGCCCCACACTCGAACGAAGCCCACAGCACGTCCGTTATCGGCGGATCACTCTTGCTCGCATCCGGCGGTGGACTACTCGGTCCAGACGCGATAGCGAGTCTTGTTCAAAATATCATACGCATCGAGGACGAATCGCCAGGGTCCCATCGGCTTATCGACGTATATGATCCGACGATTCGGACTCATCGCTGGTACGGTGAGGCTGAAGAACGATATAGCACCTCGCTCCTCGTTTCCTCGGTCGCCCTTGACGAGGGTCGGCTTCCGTCAGTCGAACGACTGTCGGCGGGTCCGATTGAGTTTGTTCGCGTACCCGCGGGGGCATACGTGATTGGATACCCCGCCCGTGAAGCGGAGATCGGCGGCCGAGTCGTGCGGTTTGATCGACCGTTCTGGATGCAGGTTTCCGAAACGAGTCACGCCGAGTTTGGCCGTTTTGTTGCGGAGAACACGGAGTGGGAGGAGGCAAATCGTGAGCGGCTCATCCAACAGAGTCAGGTTACATCCGACTATCTCGCGGATTGGAATCCAACCGCGCGAACGCCATTGGCCGGCGTCTCGTTTTACGCCGTAGAGGCCTACGTCGCTTGGTTAAACGACGAGTCGGGCTATCCACGACCCGAAGGTACGGAGTTTGCGATTCCGACTGCGGAGGAATGGGAATACGCGGCGTTTCTCAATGACGGCGCGGCGAGCGGCGATGGTGTGGGCGCTCTATCGATTCCGTTAATGAGCGGCAGCTTGTGGGAATGGACCGAGAGCTGGTACGCCCGCTACGGACACCTCATGCCCGTTTCCAACGGTGAGCAAAGGGTTGTCATGGGTGGAGCGGAGATAAACGACGATGCGGCCCATTACCTAAGGGGAGCTCAACCACCTGAGTGGGCAACGCCGTTTCTCGGCTTTCGCGTCGCCCTCAGGGCCGTAATTGATGGCTGACCACAAAACGCTTGCCCGCAACCGGAAGGCGTTTTACGAATACGAGGTCGTCGATCGTCTTGAGGTTGGAATTGTCCTCAAAGGTACCGAAGTTAAATCGATGCGCGCCGGTCGGTTCTCGTTTAGTGACGCCTATGCGCGGGTCGTACAAGGCACCCTCCTCCTGTATGGATTGCATATAACGGAGTACACCCACGGAAATCTGTTTAACCACGAGCCGCTTCGCACGCGACGACTGCTCGCCCATCAAGACGAGATCGATCGCCTGCGGCGACGGACCGAAGAGCGTGGTCTGACGCTGATCCCGCTGGAGTTCTACCTCAAACAGGGCCTTATTAAACTCGATCTGGGTGTATGCCGCGGTAAAAAACTCTACGACAAACGCGAATCGCTCAAACGGAAAGCCCAGAAACGGGATATGGATCGCGAGATGAAAGGATATCGATGAAACCTCAACCTACCCTCGTTGCGCTTCACGATGCTGCCCGTGAGATAGCGCGCATCGGCGGCACTGTCGCCCTCAAATGGTTTGGCGATTCAGCCTTAAAAACGGAGTACAAAAACGACGACTCACCGGTGACCGTCGCCGATCGCGAGGCCGAAAACGCGATACGGGCAGCGATAAACAAACGATTCCCCGACCATGGAATCGTCGGTGAAGAGCACGGAGAGTCCGCCGGCACGGCGACGTCGCGCTGGTACGTCGATCCGATCGATGGGACCAAGACCTTTGTTCGCGGTGTCCCGCTCTTTACAACCCTGCTGGCCTATGAGGATTCCGAGGGAATACAGGTCGGCGTAATCTATGCGCCGGCCACGGGAAAGCTCGTTTCAGCGTACAAAGGCGGCGGGGCGTGGAACGAACGTGGCGAGCGAGTGTCGGTTAGCAACACGCAGAGCTTGGCCGACGCCTGGGTCATGACAACAGATCCGGCCGATTTGATGCGTCGTCGTCCCGAGTTAGCAGAAGAGCTATACCGACGCTCAGGCTCGATACGAACATGGGCAGACGCTTATGGATACATGCTTCTCGCCTGTGGTCAGGTTGACGCGATGCTCGATCCGATCATGAGCGTGTGGGATATCGCGCCGCTTTCGGTAATTATTAGGGAAGCCGGCGGGGTCTTCTCCGACATCGATGGTCATCCCGGAGACCTTGGTACTTCGGTCGCCGCCGCCGCCACCGCGGCACTTCACGGCGAGCTGATCTCCTGTGGCCGCAGTTGAGATCTTGTAATTCGCCGTAGCCCTCGGTATCTTTAGCTAGATCATACGGGGGTGTTCCGGATTCGACTGGGGTAGCTACCGTGTGGTGTGTTGCAGGTGGAGCGCCATCTCCTGATTGGCATTTTATATCTGCCGATAACGCAGACTATCTTCCGGTCGCAGCGTAACAACTGCTGACCAACGGGCGCGGGGCGCGCCGTTCTGAGCTCCTCGTTGCTTGACAGAAATCAGGACTAGCCGTCGGTCGCTCCCGAGGGATCGGCGGGACACTTTTTTCGGGATAGGCGGCGTCGCGGTGGTTCGGGTTACCGAGCGCCGTTGAAATCTAAGCCCGGACTAAACCTGTAGACGCGCATCACCGGCTCCTTAGGACGCGGGTTCGACTCCCGCCACCTCCAAAAAACCTCTATATAGTTAGGGTCGCTACACATCTCATAGCACGTCTCGGCGGGAGTCGAAACGAAGGAGCGGCGCGAATACCTGGAGCGCGAATCGCCAGGGAGGGCGATTCAGCGACGGAGGCGGCCCGGAGGGAGGCGGCAGGATGCCGACGACCACAGGGGACTCCCGCCACCTCCAAAAAACCCTCCCTGCAGTTTAGGTAACGACATCTCTACCTGTGCGTTACGGCGGGAGTCGAAACGGAGGAGCGGCGCGAATACCTGGAGCGCGAATCGCCAGGGATGGCGATTGTGCTGGACGCGCGACCCGGTATGGACCACAATAAAGCAGGTGCAGGACGACGTCTTCTTTCGACAGGCAACTGTCCTCATTTGCGGAAACCTGGAAATCCATGAAGGAATTTCGGCGTTTTTGGCGTTTGTAAACGACTTTGTTCCCGTGAATCGAGTATTCATGGAACACGTTGACGAGAAAAATGGATTGCTCCGATTTGTTGTCGATGCGCGACCGGGCAACGGTCGGCGGGTGAGCAACACCTTTCCGCTTCCGGCCGAGACGACCGCGATGATCGAGAGCCGAATCAAGAACGGAACGATTCCCGATTCGTACATCCTCAACACCCCGCACGAGATCGAGCTCGTCGATCAGCTACTACGACTGTTTGACCAACGAGCCGAATCAATTATGGTTATTCCGCTCGATTCACCTCACGGCTTTATCGGTAACGCAGTGTTGGTCTCGGAAACGGAGCAGTTTTCCGAGGAGCACCTCCGACTCATTAACCTTCTTCGCGAGCCTCTGGCGGTCGCGATGACAAATGGACTTCAGCATAACGACTTGATGCGTCTCAAGGACCGTCTTGCCGACGACAACCGCTACTTAAACGACGAGCTTCGTCGGATGCTCGGCGATCGAGTTGTGGGACAGGATCACGGGCTTCGCGAGGTAATGGAAAAAGTCCGCCGGGTTGCGGTATATGACAGCCCGGTGCTTCTCACCGGCGAAACCGGCGTTGGAAAGGACGTTATCGCCAACGCGATTCATGCGATGTCGACCCGGAGCGACGGGCCATTTGTTGGGGTTAACTGCGGCGCGATCCCTGAGGCGCTGGTCGACAGTGAGTTGTTCGGTCACGAAAAGGGGGCGTTTACGGGAGCATTGGCGCGTCGGCGGGGAAGATTCGAACGCGCAAATTGCGGGACAATATTCCTGGACGAAATCGGCGAACTCCCGCCGGCGGCACAGGTACGCCTGCTCCGCGTTCTCCAGAACCGCGAAATCGAACGAGTGGGTGGTACCGAGACACTGCAACTCGATTTGCGAGTAATCGCCGCGACAAATCGCGATCTTTCGGCGATGGTAGCGTCGGGGGAGTTTCGCGAGGATCTCTACTTCCGTTTAAACGTCTTTCCGATCGATATTCCGGCGCTTCGTGACCGGGTTATCGATATTCCGGATCTCGTTGTCCACTTTGTGGAAACGAAGGCAAAGGAACTAAAGCTCGCAGCCGTGCCCGCGGTTGCGCCCGCGGCGATGGACGCCCTTGTCCATTACGACTGGCCGGGAAACGTTCGTGAGCTGCAAAACGTCGTCGAACGCGCGATGATCCTCGATCCGTATGGCCCGCTACTGTTTGAAGAGATCCGCCCGCGCCACGCCGCAACGCCGATCAAAGACGGCAAGATTAAGCCTCTGGACCAGCTCGTCGCCGACCACATACGCCTTGCCCTGTCGATTTGCGACGGTCGGGTACACGGCGACGGCGGCGCCGCCGAGTTGTTGGGGCTTAATCCAAGCACCTTGCGTGGGAAAATGGCCAAGCATGGCATCGACAAATAGCGCTATATGCCCGGCACAGTAGATCCAAACCAGTTTTTTCGAGAAGTGACACTTCGCCTGTGCTCCACGCTCGATCTCGACGAGGCCTTGCGAGCGTGCGTCGAGTACATCGCCGACTTTATTCCGGTCTACGGGGCGTCGGTTGGTCGCTTTGAGGAGAACTTCGAGTCTTATCGAGTCCTTGCGCGCGCGTCGCGTGAAAGATGCGAGCTACCCGATGTTCTCGTGCCGATGCCGCCGGAGGTGCGCGCCGCCCATGACGGCTATGTCGAACAGTTTATCAACAACGAGATGCCGACGGTGCTCGTCTTCAACGACTCGTGGCGCGAGCCGATATCGCGCGCGCTCGGGGAGTTTTTTGGCGACGAGAGAGGCTCGGTTATGGTCATGCCCCTCGTGATCGAGCAGGACGCAGCAGGCAACTTGGCGCTCCTCGCCGAGGGGATAGACAGGTATTCGCAGGCGCACGCCGATCTATTTGCGCTCCTGAAGGAGCCGTTTTACGTTGCGCTCACCAACGCACTCCGGCACCGGCGGATTCGCGAGCTGGTCGAACTCGTCCAGGATGACAACCGCTACTTTCGCGATCAACTGCATCGTGTCCGCGGCGTGGACATCATCGGGGCGGATTTCGGACTCAAGCCGGTTATGCAAATCGTTCGGCGTGTCGCCGCGCTCGACAGTTCCGTTTTAATAACCGGAGAAACGGGGGCCGGCAAAGAGGTGATCGCCAACGCGGTCCACGTGCTGTCCTCTCGAAGTGAGTGCCCGTTTATTACCGTCAACTGTGGCGCTATCCCCGATTCGTTGATTGACAGCGAGCTGTTTGGGCACGAAAAAGGGGCGTTCACGGGAGCGATAAGCCGAAAACGCGGACGCTTTGAACGGGCTAACGGAGGGACGATCTTTCTCGACGAGATTGGAGAGCTTCCGGCCGAGGCTCAGGTACGGCTTCTGCGCGTTCTGCAAGAACGCACGATCGAACGTGTCGGCGGAAACGACGAGATCAAACTGGACATTCGGGTCATCGCTGCGACGCATCGCAACCTTTCTGAGTTAGTCGATCAGGGTCGCTTTCGGGAGGACCTCTATTACCGACTTAAAGTAGTACCGATCGAGATTCCGCCACTACGCGAACGACCGGGCGACATCCCGGCTCTTGTTCGACACGCACTCGCCAAAAAAGCGAGAGAGCTAAAAATCGGCGAGCCACCTCCCCTCGCCGCCGGCGCGATGGATCGCCTCCTGGCATATCGGTGGCCGGGTAACATTCGCGAGTTGGAGAACGTCGTCGAGCGAGAGCTCATCACGTCGTCCAGCGACGAGTTGAGCTTTATGATTTTGTCTTCCGTCGAAGATACAAAACTGCCGGATTCCCAAACGCGTCCCGATTTGCTGACCATAACCGACGACGCACGATCAGCGGAAACATTCGTTCTCGACGAGGTTATTGCCGCTCACATGAGGCGGGTTCTCGCTCACACCCAAGGTCGAATTGAGGGCGACGGGGGTGCCGCGCAACTCATGGCCGTTAATCCGGCCACGCTTCGGAACAGAATGCGTAAACTGGGGATTATATTTGGCCGTGCGTCGAGAAATCCTTAGTCACTATGTATTTACTGCTGCCAAACTAGGCGTCCCTGAGTACGAGCGCGCGTTCTCGAATCCGTTCAACGCGTCGACGAGCTCCAGTTACGCTCAGATTGACGCACGTTGCCGTCTCCGACCAGGTGCGTTGTTCCAGCGATCGAAGAGTGAGAATCGAACGCGTCGATTCGTTTTCGTTTGCCAGTAGTCGGTCCAAAAAATGCGACGCGGCGACGCGGTCTTCGAGATCGTCGCATCCCGTCGCGCTCTCAGCAACCAGCTCCGATGATACACTTGGTCGGCGACGCCTTCGTCGCAACTCGTTCAGACAGACGTTTCCTGCAATTGTATAAAGCAGGCTTGAAAGTCCTCTGTCTTGCAACGTTTTTTCGCGACGAAGGACCTGAACAAAGGTGTCCTGCATGGCGTCGAGAGCCGCATCTTCGTCGTGAAGTATCGCGCGACACCTCCGGAGAACCATAGGTCCGTATTTTCTGTAAAGATCTTCTACGCAAATCGCCATTTCGGACTCCTCCTCCGCTGATTCATTTGCCAGAAATCGTTGGGCTGGACTGATTTACCACCATATGTATCGTCCGCCCACTCGTTGTTACGCTCCGCCTATGCGGATCGCCGCCCGGGGTTTGCCGAAAACACGTCTTGTCGATTCTGATGAGACAACGATCGACTTCGATGGAGCGTGCTGATGGACTCGACGTTGATACCTTCAACGTGTCCTCGCGATTCGGCGTTGCGCTGGTTTTGGTAACGCGCACTTTTTCGGTTAGCGAAAATCTTCATCGTTTGCCTCCTGAACCTCTATCGGCAAACTGCGTGCCAAGGCGAATCGTGCTGTCGCGGGGTTCAAAACGACTGTTGCGCCGTCTAATCGCTCCGTTTTTGGCGAAATAGAGTCTCCACCTCGACTGAACTGTCAATTACGACGAGTCGATCGAGCTCGCTCGTCATATTTGGCAGACGGGGTAGCGGTACGACGCTTTTTCCGTCGCGCGTGTGCGGTCGCAACACACGTACGCGCCTTAGGCGGCTCATTTGACCGGCGAATACGCCGGCCCGACCTTCCGTCAGGAAATTGATTGCCGTTTCGCGATGTGCGGCGTCGTTTAAATAAGGGACGAGCGTTCATTTCTGTCATATACGACATTACGCGGGTGTCCGAACGCCAAATACGGTTGTGTTGTACCCACTAGATCCAATCGAAAATCGCGCGTCGCAACCGTCGACCAGGCGCTCGCCGCCGGCGGTTACAGCTTTTGTGACATCCGGGTCGCAAGACGCTTTGGCACGTTACTTGCTTACTGTTCACAACGAGCAAATTCCGATCGGTGAATTGTGATCCGGTCGTAGATAAGGGAGATAGGCATGAAGAGAGTGTTAATTGCCGGAGGGACCGGATATCTCGGGCGACACGTCCTCCGTGAAGTGCGGAAGCAGGGGTATGTTGTACGGGCGCTGGTGCGAGATCCGCGCCGAATTGAAGACCTGCGGGAATTTATCGATGAAATCCACGTCGGCGAAATAACGAATCCAGAATCGTTAGAAGGAATCTGCGACGGCGTCGATGTCGTTTTCTCCTCGGTCGGTATCACCCGACAGCGTGACGGGTTGACCTATGACGACGTCGACTACCAGGGCAACGTCAATCTTCTTGCGGAAGCATCGAGAGCCGGCGTTTCTCGCTTTGTCTACGTTTCCGTTTTTGCCCATCAAGGGGCGGGTCATGTCAGAATAATCGCGGCCAAGCGCCGCTTCGAGTCCCACCTGATAGGATCGGGAATCGATTACGTCATCGTCAGACCCAACGGCTTCTTTTCCGACATGACCGAGTTTCTTAGTATGGCGCAAAAAGGCCGCGGGTTTTTATTCGGAACGGGTAGTTTTCGTATTAATCCGATCCACGGCGAAGATCTGGCGCGGATCTGTGTGGATTCGTTTCGCGGGAGCGACAAAGAGATCGAGGTCGGCGGACCCGAGGTTCTGACTCACAACGAGATTATTAACGTCGCGTTTCGTACGTTACATCGAGATCCACGCGTATCCTACGTACCGGTCTGGATTGTGGGTGCGGCAATCAAACTGTTGCGTTCTTTTTCGACGGTAAAAACCTATGGTCCGGTCGAGTTCATGACGACGGCCTTGACCCGCGATATGGTTGCGCCTCGATACGGCGAGCGAAGACTTGCGGATTTTTTCGCGGAAACTGCAGATCAGGGTGCCGTGGAGGTATCATGAACAGCAAACGTCGTTGGATCGAAGTAATCGAAGTTCGGTCCCCACAAGGTTCGTCCGAGATCGTTAGGCAGCTTCTTCACGACCTCGTGGACGACGGTGCAGCGAAGGGCGTCGATGTCTTTCGACGTGCAAGCCTCGAGGGTGATTTCCTCGTCCAAGTAGAACATAACGAGGATCCGCACTGCTCAAACGGTTCCGCGCTTGGGGTACGGATCGCCGCAGCGCTGCGGCAGCGCGGGATGGTCAATCACAGCGTGTGGATGCGGGAGCCCGTCGAATAGATCCGCTGTGCTCCTACGGCCGGATAAGCTACGCCAGTATCGCAGCCCAGATCGGAAGCGTTACAAGCGATACGATCGTCGAAAGGGCGACTCCGGCCGCGGCGAGACGGGCATCGCCGTCAAAGGCTTCTGCGAATGATTGCGCCATTATCGCCGTAGGTGATCCCGCAAGGATGACGACGACAGCCGTCGTCGCGGGACGAGCTTCAAACACTTGACTCGCGACAAGCCACGCCACGGCGGGCATACATACCAGTTTGACAAACGTAGCGACACATGCGAGCGGGAAGTTTGCGCGGATCGCATCAACGGGTAGCTTCCAGCCGACGATAAGCAACGCAAGCGGCAACGCGGCGCGAGCCAAAAGCGAGATGGTTTGCGAGACGACCGGTGGCATTGAGACACCGCTAAACGCCAAGGCAAGTCCGGCGACCGCCGAAAGAACCAGTGGATTTGTCACGATACGCAGGACGCTCTCGTACCACGTTAAACCGTGTCGGCTAGTACCGGTTGCTTGAAGCAGCGGGATCGAGATTGAGACGTGAAGGATCAATCCGATAACGATAATCGGTGCGGCGAGTGCCAGCCCGGCAGTTCCGACTGTCGCTGTAACGACCGGGAGTCCGAGGTAGACGAGGTTGCCCCGAAAGCAGCTTTGGATAAACGCGCCGCGCTGAGAGACGGGAATACGGAGCGAGATAAGAGCCGAGAAAAGGAAAACGATCGAAACTGCCGATGCGAAGCTTCCCGAAGTTACGCCAAGTTGGTCGATCCGCGCCGTCGTTGTGCTTTGAAACACAAGTGCCGGTAAGAAGACTCTCGACAACAATCGATTGAGGTCAGCGACAAACTGTGGGTTAAACTTACGCCGGAGGGCAAAACCGATCACCATGAGCGCGACGATCGAAGCTACAGAAGTGACAAGCGGCATCAGCGGCTACGTTTAATCGATTTGAGCTAACGACGTCCCAGCATCATTCCCACTCGATCGTCGCCGGCGGTTTACCGGAGATGTCATACACGACCCGACCGATTCCCGGAATGGAATTGGTAATTCGAGCAGAGAGTCGTCGCAGGAATTGACCGTCAAAATCGTAGACGTCGGCGGTCATACCGTCTCGCGAGACGACCGCTCGTAAGGCAAGGACGTCGCCATACGCGCGTTCGTCGCCGGTCACCCCGACCGATTGAATCGGCAGAAGTACGGAAAACGCCTGCCAGATCTCGTCGTATAAATCGGCTTCCCGGAGGGCCTCGATGTATAGCGCGTCGGCCTCCCGGAGCAGATCGCATCGCTCGCGCGTTACCTCGCCGAGAATGCGGACAGCAAGCCCTGGTCCGGGAAACGGGTGTCGTTTGACGACCCGATCGGGCACGCCGAGGAGCGCGCCCAACTCACGGACTTCGTCTTTGTACAGCGAGGACAACGGTTCAATAATTTCTCCCCGCTCGCGTTTGGCCTGTACCAGCGGCGAGGCGACGTTGTGATGACTCTTGATCCGACTGGCGTGTCGGCCGACGCCTCCTCCGCTTTCAATAAGATCCGTGTACAAGGTCCCTTGGGCGAGGAGGTACTCGCTTGGCAAATGCGCGGCTATCTCCTCTTCTTGTACTTTGATAAAGGTGTCGCCGATAATTTGTCGTTTAGTTTCGGGTTCACTCACGCCGGACAGCGCAGAGAGGAAACGCTCTTCGGCATCAACGATCCGAACGTGGACCGCGCCTAACGAGTTGAGGGTTCTTTCGATCTCAATTGACTCGTCTTTACGCATCATTCCGGTGTCGATATACATCAGATGAACCCGATTGGGCTGTAGCGCGGCGAGAAGAAGGGCGGCAACGACCGTGCTGTCCACGCCTCCGGAAATGAGTAAAAGAACGGGACGTTGACCAACGAGCTCTCGCGTTTGGTCGATCAAGTCCGCCTTGTAACGATCGACCGACCATTGGGCGCGGGCACCACAGATGCGTACGGCAAAGTTCTCAAGAATGTCGGACCCCCCAATGGTGTGGGTTACCTCAGGGTGAAACTGGAGTCCGATCGCGCGACGATCGGGAAACGAAATAATCGCCGGGACACCGTGGAGGCTATTGGCAACGAGGACCGCCTCGTCAGGAAGCGCGATAATCGCGTCGCCATGACTCATCCACGAGGAAAACTCATCGGGGATACCCTCGAGGACGGGACTACGAGATTCGATGTGGACATCGGCGGGTCCGTACTCTCGGTTGCTCGAGCGTCCGACCGTCCCCGAGAACCGATGGACGAGCGTCTGGAGGCCGTAGCAGATGCCGAGGATTGGGAGTCCGGTTTCGAATACCGCCGGATCGGGCTGCGGCGCATCGCTGTCATGGACCGACCACGGCGAACCGGAGAGAATCAGTCCCCGAACGGAGTCGTTCATCCAATTCTGCGGGGGTTCCGTTCCCGACACGATCTCTGCGTAAACGCCTCGTTCTCGCAGACGCCGGCCGATGAGATGCGTTGTCTGACCGCCAAAGTCGAGTACGACGATACTGTCGATCGCCTGATTCATACCGCCTATTTCCATAGATCGGTTCTGATGATCGTACTGCTTCGTTCGTAGCCGACCGAGACGATACTTACCGGGACGCCAACGTACGCTTCGATAAACTCAACGTACTTTCTCGCCTCGGCGGGTAGTTGCTCGTAGGTTTCGCAGTCACCGATCGATCGCTTCCAACCGTCAAATCGCATCGTTACCGGTTTTACCCGTTCGAGCAGCTCGATCGAACTGGGAAAATAGTCGATCGTTTCGCGCTCGGTCTCGTAGGCGATACAGCTGCGAATCTCATCGAGCGAATCGTATACGTCCAGGTGCGTCAGTGCCAGACTGTCAATTCCGTTTGTACGACACGCGTACCTCAGTGCGACGAGGTCGAGAAACCCGACCCGTCGGGGCCGACCGGTCGTCACGCCGTATTCTCGTCCCGTCTCCCGAATATATTGCTCGAGTTCGCCCTGCGATTCGCTTTCAAACTCGCTCGGAAACGGACCGTTGCCCACGCGAGTGCTGTAGGCTTTGAAAACTCCCAGAACATGATCGATATCGCGCGGTCCGATACCCGCACCCGTTGCCGCACCCGCGGCCGAGGAGCTCCCACTTGAGACAAACGGATACGATCCGAGGTCGATGTCCAGCAGAGTTCCCTGAGCACCCTCGAGAAGCACGTGTTGGTCCGGAGGAAGTGGCCCGTCAGTTGGGTGCATAAACGTCGCAATGTCCACCGCAAGCGGCAACAGTCGATCACGGTACTCCTCGATGATCGCCCGATCGGCCGGCGCAAGCTCAGCGATGTGGGCTTCCCATTTGAGGTCGGCAAGGCGTACACCCTGGCGTAGCGCTTTGTGCGCATACGCGATACCGATGCCGCGACCGGTGGTACCGATCGGCGTTGATCGCGCCGCGTCGCGGTCGATATCCTCCTGCTTGTGGCTCGGCAGGACGAGGTGGGCTCGATCCGAGATAAACACTCTGTTCTTCCACGCGATCCCCTGCGATTCGACCACGTCGAGTTCGGCAAATAACGCTTCCGGATCGATCACCATACCACTGCCGAGAACGACCCGAACGTCCGGATACACGATCCCGGATGGCAGGAGGTGAAGCTTGTAGGTGTTTCCCTCGTGGACGATCGTGTGTCCGGCGTTGGCTCCACCGGAATAACGCACGACGATATCCGTATTAGCGGCGAGGTAATCGACGATCTTGCCTTTACCTTCGTCCCCCCACTGTGCACCGATAACCGCCAGATTCACGTAACTACCCTCGAGAATAGTTTACCGGCTGACGAACCATTGCGACGTCATGGACGTGACTTTCCGAGAGTCCGGCGGGCGTGATTCTAACGAAGTTCTGATACGCGCGCAATTGATCGAGACTCCGACATCCGCAGTAACCCATACCTTTTCTCAGGCCCGTGACAAGTTGATGAAGAAACGGCTTGAGTTCACCCTTGTAGGGAACGCGCCCCTCAACTCCCTCGGGTACCGGTTCTTCGCCTTCGGCGACGTTGTAGCGATCTCCGCCGCCCTTTTTCATCGCGCCGACCGAACCCATGCCGCGATACGATTTAAAAATTCGACCTTCGTAGAGAAACTCCTTGCCCGGCGACTCTTTGAGCCCGGCAAACAAGTTGCCGATCATCACCGCGTGGGCTCCCCCCGCGATCGCCTTGGTAATGTCTCCCGAGAACTTAATACCGCCGTCCGCAATTACCGGAACCCCGCGGCGAGTCGCGGCGTCCACCGAATCCATGACGGCAGATAGTTGCGGTACGCCTATCCCGGCAACGATTCGAGTCGTGCATATCGATCCTGGTCCGACGCCGACTTTGATCACATCGGCGCCGGCGTCGATAAGCCGATTTGTTCCATCTCCGTCGGCGACGTTGCCGCCGACGACGACCATATGCGGGAAAGCCTGTTTAATCGTCCGAATCGTCTCGACCACGTTGGCCGAGTTACCGTGCGCCGTATCAAGAACGACAAAATCAACTCTCGCCTCGACAAGCAACGGTAGGCGCTCAACGTGATCGCTTGGTGCCACCGCCGCACCGACGAGGAGGCGCCCCGAGTTGTCCGTGGCGGCGTTTGGGAAAAGACTGTGTTTTTCCATGTCCTTGACGGTAATAAGACCGGTCAAGACGCGGTCCTGATTAACGACGGGGAGTTTTTCGATTTTGTGTTCGTTGAACTTCCGCTGCGCGCTCTCGATCGACGGGGATCCAATCTCCACGATCGGGTCGGGCGTCATCACGTCGCGTACGAGCTGGTGGTTGTCGGGTGCAAAGCGCAAATCACGGCTTGTTATGATCCCGACGAGCCTCTCATCCTCGATCACCGGAAGTCCGGATATGCCGTAGAAATCGACTATTTCGCGTACTTCCCCGACCGACTGCTGGGGTTCGACCGTAACCGGATTCTCGATCACCCAGTTTAGGTGACGTTTGACCGCCCCGACTTGGCGCGCTTGTTCGGCAGGATTTAGGTTGCGATGGATAACGCCTGCGCCGCCTTCCAGCGCCAGCGCGATGGCGAGCGATTCTTCGGTCACCGTATCCATCGCGGCCGAGATGATCGGGACGTTGAGTTTGATTCCCGCGGTCAGCTGGGTCGATACGTCGGTTTCGCCCGGTAAAAAGTCAGCGTACCCGGGCTGAAGGAGCACGTCGTCGTAGCTGTACTTTTCAATCATCACGGGTTCCATTGGAGTGATTCGTTGCCATACAGCATTATGCTTACGCCGTATTCCGCTGTCCATAGACGACGTTGATATGAGATAATTGACCCTCATGAGCAAGTGGTTTCTTATCGCGGCTACTCTTCTGGCGTTTGCCCTCGTTTCCTGTGGATACTCCGATACCGAGGCAGCGCGGCCGTACCGGCAAGAGGTGATTCCGGAGGCAGGTGAAGGGATCGTACTTGCGCGATCGGAAACGGCGGGTCTTTCGATTCAGACGGAGGACGAGGTCATACCGCCTCGCGTCGATCTCGCCGACGACTTTGTCTTTATCAGCGCTGCGGATCACAATCTCGACCTTGACGATATCGACGAGCAGATCGTCGTTGTCAAACGGCGCGATGATCCAAGCGACGTCGTTCGTATTCTGATCAGCGATTTTGACACATTGCGCAACACCTATCGCGTGAGCTGGGAAGGTGAGACGCGCGCGCAAAACGTCCGAACCTTTGCCGTATACACTGCCGATCTCGTTGGAGATCACGTACAGGAGATCGTTTCTTTTGGTACCGACGAGGAAGGACGCCAAACCCTCGACGTTTTTCGTCGTCAGCAAACAACCGGGGGATCCGGGCTGTCGTATCGTGAGGTGTTTTCAGCGGTCTCGGACGGTAGTATTGAGATCGACGAACGTCCGCGCTCCGACTCCTATCGAACCCTGCAGACAAGTGGAGAGAGCTTTCCGATTCAGGTATACCGACGCAACGTGGCAACCGAAGTGCCGCTCGACATGGTTCGCAGTACCTGGTACTGGCGCGCGCAGGAGGGACGGTACGTAGTTGATCACACCGAAACGATCCCCGCAATGGAAATTCAGGAAGCACAGCTTCGCGAGTTGTACAACGCCGAGGCCGATCAGGTAGAGGAGTTCTTACGCGGGCCGTGGTTTCGGAGCACGGGCGACGAGATGGATGAGGGCTTTGAACTCGCGTTTTTTGATCCTGAGTTACGCGAAGTCGTGCTGTTTCGCAACGATACGCAGGAACGATTTGAATGGCTCAACTCGTACAAAACACTCTATCAGGGTGGCCCGGGCTTGTGGATGAATCTCAGGAATGAAGTGCTGCCGACCGTTCGCCGGCAACTATCGATCACCGTCCAGGGGCTTGATGAACTCCAACTATCCGTTGAGGGCGCAGAGTACTGGAATGGGACCTACCGGCGAATGACCGCGGGAATTCGCAGCGGTATCGTTCGACGATATACGATCCCCTCGCCCAGCTTTGAGTTGGTCGGCGTTTATCGAAACGAGAACGATCAGGAAATCGTGTTTGATCAGCCGTTTTTCCAGTTTCGGTCAACGGATCAATCGTGGAGCGGCGGTTACAACCTCATCTACCTTGGGGAACCGGTCCTGGAGCTAAATGTCCTGCGATCGGACGAGGTCGGTCCATTCCGTACGGCCTATACGATCGACTATCGCGAGCAGTCGTCGGACGAGCAAATCGTTCGAACGCTTCGTCTGGCGCCGGTCGAGCTTACGGTTGATGGACCACGCGAGATTCCCGGCGATCCGATCGTCCTCGAGCAGGTGATCGAGGTCGGCGTTACCGGTAGTTAGGCGTCAATTAAAGACTCTCATCCCCTCAATACCGCGTTCTTTTAACTCGATGACAAGTGCTTCGTCGGCGTTCTCCGTTGCCGGGACGGGTACAAGGACCCGATAAAAAGTCTGCTCGGCAACTTGATACTCCTCCACGACCGCTGAAAAACCGAGATTCTCGATGTCTCGTCGCATGTATTGGGCGTTCTCCGGATCGCGGAAACTGCCGACCTGGATTCCGCGGACGCCGCGATCGGGTGGCTCACGAGATTCAACCGGGCGCTCAACGACGGCAGGAGTTATCTGCAGGGATATACCGGGTATCAAGCGACTCGGACTCGGCAGGTACGACGCCGTGCCTTCGATAATGCCCGCTACGGGACCACCGGGAGCTATCGACGAGATAGCGGTTTCAATCTGTTCGAGCTCAAAAACCTGCTCCGTGGCGACGGCGCTCTCATACAAAACGAGGAGAGCTGCGGGTTCGACTCGGGTATACGGCGGATCGCCGACGAGAGACTGCGCGTGGCGATAGGCGCGCTCGCCCTGTCCGTCGAGCAGAAACGCCCGGGCCCGAAGAATCGCAGCAAATCGTTGTTGGGAACGCGACGGCGCCGACCGTATAACCCGACCCAGTAGTTCAATCGCTTCGGCGTATTCACCGAGTTCAATGGACATCGCTGATCGACGGATCGTCGTGTCCCAGTCCGTCGGGTCAACTCCCAGCACTATTCCGTACCATCGCGCCGCCTCGTCGAATCGATTTGCCGTTTCGTAAAGAGCGGCGACCTCTCGGGCGACGCGCGCGCGGCTCTCCGGTATTGAAACATTTTGAAAATAGGTGTCGAGGTAGCCGGCGAACGTCGCCATATCCGGCGCCGTGTTGAGGAGGTTTATGAGTACGTCTACGTACCCCGGCTGATTCGCTGAACGTTCAAGCCACGACCGCAGTTCCTCCGGATTTTCGCTCTCGATTGGCTGAGCGGTGATAACGAGCGGAACAAGGAGGAATAGGACGGCGCGGCTTAAGCGTTTCATTTATCGTCGCTCTTGCCCGGTTTTTTCGCGAGACGCACCGGTTCTTCCGGCAGGTCTTTGCGGTTCTTCGTCGCTTTTTTCTCCCGTTTCTTTTCAAGCCGTTCGAACTTCTTTTCGGATCGAGCTTTAGTTTTTCGGGAGGTGCTGCTGACCGAGATCGGGATCGCAACGCCAACTCCGAGAAAAAACGCGAAAAACAGGCCCATGAACACGGGGATATCTTCAAACGTCACAACACCAAGCGAGATATCAGTTGTGTTCCCGAGGTTGAGCCCGACAAATCCCAGAATAACCGCGAGAATTACTAAATAGAAAACCAACTTCCACGGCATATCATCCTCCTAGTGGCGAAAACTGCGTTGTCCGGTAAATACCATCGTCGCCCCAAACTCGTTGCACGCCTCGATAACGTCCCAATCCCGCATCGCCCCACCCGGCTGGACGACCGCGGACACACCCTCGCGGAGTCCGACGAGAACGCCGTCACGAAACGGAAAAAAAGCATCTGAAACCATCGTCGATCCGCCAAGATCGCCATGTCGCTCGGTCGCAATCGAGATATAATGCCCGCGCTCCGGTTGAACGAGCTCCTCAACGCCCTTACCGACGTCGTCCATCGCGATCGAGTCGGCCAATGCCCTTATCGCCTTATCGCGCGCGATCCGGGCTACTCCGACGCGGTCCTGTTCACCGGTGCCGATCGCGATTGTCCGTTCATCACGAACGTAGATCACCGAATTGCTCGTCACCCCGCTTTCGACAAACCAACCAAAACGCATGTCCTGAAGCTCTTTAGCGCTCGGCGGACGGCGAATGCTGTGTTCCGCGCCGTCGCGTTCGGCACGCGCGACGCTCAGCTGTGTTTTTTGCAGATCGTGCGGCTCAAATGACAACTGCATGATCAATCCGCCGTCAATCAGACTTGAGAAATCCACGTAACGACGACCTATCCACTCCGAAAGTCTCTGCATTTGATCAACGCGGAAAACGCGTAGATTCTTGCGCTTTGACAGCAATTCGACGACGCCAGGGGCATACCCGGGTGCGACGATGACCTCCGCGTAGTACTCGAGGATCGCCTCCGCGGTAATTCGATCAAGTTCCCTATTAATCGCAATCGCACCGCCAAACGCCGCGATGCGATCACCGGAAAGCGCGCGTGTATACGCGTCATAGGGGCTGTCTCCGAGGGCGACGCCACAGGGGTTGTTGTGCTTGACGATCGCACATGACGGTCGATCGTGTAAAAATCGAAGTATTCCGAGCGCCGTATCCGCATCGGTGACGTTTATTTTTCCCGGATGCTTGCCGCTCAAAAGCAGCTCCATTGCGGACGTCAAGGCGCCATCCGGTCCTACCGCCTTAACATCTCCGAGTACCAGATTGCCCGATACAAGGCGATACATCGCCGCGGATTGATCGGGATTCTCACCGTACCGTAAACCGGCGTTTGTACCGCCGACCTCCCAGAGCACTTTCTCGTAGTGTAGAATCTGGGCGTCCGCGCCGCTCCCGAGCGTAATCGTCATCTCGCTGGGGAAGTTATCGGAGACGATCGTCGAGTACATTGCGCGGGTTCTCAAGACACTCCTCCAGCATGATACTCGTCGGTAAGCGTCCGACTGTTCAACATGCCTCCGAGGGCTTGCGCGATCGCCGATTCGTATCGGGCGGTGGTCTCAAAGACTCGAGCCGCGAGTTGTGCCCGATAGGCTAACGTCGTAGCGCCGTTGTTTTGGGTCAGGTGATCGAGAAACTCCCCGTAGTCGTTTGGTCGACAGAGGGAGGCGACGCGGAGGAAATTCTTGGCCGCAGCGCGTAGCATCGTCGGGCCGCCGATGTCGACGTTTCCCCGCAGCTCCTCGATCGAAACCGAGGAGCGCGCCGCAACGCTCTCAAACGGGTACAGATTGCACACGATTAGATCGACTTTGCGTGCATCGAGACGTAAAAGATCGGCGTCGTGGGCGGGATTACCCTCCTCGCTCAACAAACCAAGGTACAGGCGATAATCGAGGGTCTTCACGAGTCCCCCCTGCATCTCTGGTTGGCCGGTATAGGATTGCATCGTTTTTAAACGATCGTCGATCCCGCCGGTGATGTTTTCGATCTCCTTGTACGTCCCACCGGTGGAATAGATCGTACATTCCGGGGCGATTTCACGTATACCGCGGACCAGAACATCGAGATATCGCTTATCGGCAACACTCACGATCGCGGTTGCGAGGTCGACGCGGTCAGGGGCATTGGATACTCGGTTAAGCTCCATGCCCCATCCTACTCTCCGCGGCCTCGACGGTGTTCCGTAGAAGCATTGCCCGAGTCATTGGCCCGACGCCTCCCGGTACCGGCGTAATAGCGGACGCGACTTTGCTCACGGCGTCATAGGCAACATCGCCAACCAGGCGATAACCGCGTTTTGTGTTGGGAGCAGAAACTCGATTGACCCCGACATCGACAACGACCGCTCCGGGAGCCACCATATCGGCCGAAATGATTTCCGGAGAACCGATCGCAGCGATGAGTATATCTGCCCGCCGCGTTACACTGCCGAGATCGCGAGTCCGCGAGTGACACACCGTTACCGTCGCGTTGCCTCCCGAGCTCTTGCGCGCCAGAAGAACGGCCAACGGCTTGCCGACGATATTGCTCCGACCGACAACGACGACGTGTTTTCCCGCCGGATCAAAATCCGATCTCATGAGCATTTGAACGATTCCGTGAGGCGTACAGGGAAGCAAACTGGGTAAACCCAAGATCATGCGACCGAGCGACAAAGGATGAAAGCCGTCCACGTCTTTCTCGGGATCGATGCGCTCGAGTATTTTGCTTTCGTCGATGTGTTCGGGTAGCGGGAGTTGGACGAGGATGCCGTCGACGTCCGCACGCGCGTTGAGTTGATCAACTACGGCGAGCAGCTCATCTTCGCCAATCGTGTCCGGGAGTCGGTGATCGTAGCTCTTGATCCCAACCGTTTCGCAATCGCGTTCCTTGGCGGTAACGTAGGAAATACTCGCGGGATTTTCGCCGACCAGAACGACACCGAGTCCCGGAGGCCGACCATTTGTCTTCAATTGCGCAATTTGCACAGAGAGCTCGTCGCGAATCTGAGCCGCGATTTTCTTGCCGTCAATGATTGCTGCGCCCATGTGGGGCACCAGTGTATCGTATCGGGTTCGTGTTGTCAGTGCTCTAGGGGCGTGATAGTATTGCCGCGCAAGGAGACCGGTTTATTGCTACAGAAATACACACGCATGATCACCGTTTTTTGTGCGGTGGCGTTGTTCGTTTTGCCGATTTCACCAGCGTTTTCCCAGGAAGAAGAGCCTGATACTCCGATCGAAGATGAAGAGCAGTTTGAACCGACCTATACGCGCGGAGATCAGCTGATATCTCTTAACCTCGGGTTGATTGTCCCTCTTTTTTATTGGGGCGGGCCCGACGGTGTCCAGGACGCGAACCTCTCTCTCGGCGGTACGGGGCACCTTATGTGGAGCTCCTTTATCAATAACAACCTCGCAATCGGCGGTGAGTTTGGCGGGATGTTTGCGTTTACGCCAAACCGCAACACGTTGTTTATGATCCCGCTCGCGGCACGCCTGACCTATTTCTTGCGTTCCTACCCGTTCGAGTTTCCGCTCACGTTTGCGGCAGGCGTGAACTTTAGTCGCTTTAACGACAACTTTAAGACCGACCCGGTGCTGATACCTGGCGTCGGCTTTTACTGGAACTACACCGTTGAGTGGGCGTTTGGATTGGATGTCAGGTACTGGTGGGTACCACAGATATATCGAGGTCCCGAGCCCCCATCCAGCGACAGTCGATTTGGAAATTTCCTTGGAACGACGCTCGCGGTCCTCTACAGGTTTTAGTATGAATAAAAGACTACGATATGCACGTCGATTGGCCGCGTGGACGATCGGGAGCTTGATCGTCGGCGTTATACTCGCCGCGTGCGACCAGGGTTCGGTCGGGATCTTTGCGACGATCGAGGCGGAAGAGAGAATCCGCACCAACAACCTGGTGGACAACGCCAGCATCCGGGGACTTGTCCTCACCAACGTCAGCGGCACCGACACCTACGTCGCGCTTGCCAACACAAAAGCGTTTCGCCGCAACCAGAGCGGCGACGATTGGTCGGAAATAGGAAATCCGGGAGCACTTCTTGGACTTTTTCTCGTCGGTGTGAACACCGATGGAGCGACCACTGAGGCGGACGAGCACGTCTACGGTGTGTTTGCCGACGTCAACGGTTCGATATACCGGGTTTATGAACTGGAAGCCGATCTCACCTGGAGCGCGGCGCCCGTTTTTGAAGAGAGCGGCTACGCGATCGAGGGTATGGTCGGGTACGATGTTCCGGCGACGGGAGCCAGCGGAGTTCTGCTCTCGCGCTATTTGTTGGCGGGAACTCGCGAGCGCGAGTTCCTCTCCTGGAGCGGACAGGTCACCGCCACGCCTGGTGCAACGCATGCGAAGGCTGGAAGCGTATCCACTCTCGGCGATGACATCCGTGATATCGTCGTTACCGATTCCGAAACGACCGATATCGTCGTCATTGTCGGTCGCCAGGGCGGGTCGTTCTCCCTCCCGACCGCGAGCCTCGGGACGGCCGATACGGCCTACGATTTATTTAACGCGCACGCCGGCGGCGCGATGCGCGGAGTTGGAATTCGCACGGGGAGCGGAGCCGGAGACGACCTCATCGCGCTGGTTCGTGCCGACGACTCCATTATTGTGTCCGACGATGTCGGTGCAACGTGGCAGACGATCGACACCGGGACCGGACGATCCTACACCGACATTCTCTGGGTTCCGCAGATAGGTGATTCGGGAGCGTTTGTCGTCGGAACCGAATCGAGAGAGCTGGAGAACACAACACGACGCGGCTACTACCACGCTTTCCTGGGCGGGACGAGCGGCGACTACTCATTTTCGGTAAGCAACGACCTCGGCGATAACTACGATGGGAGCGACCTCGCGATAAGCGCAATCAACTCGTTTGCCCTGTTTGATACCAATCAACTGTTCGCGCTTACCAACGGGCTCGGTCTCTGGAGCACGCGTTACACCACCGGATCGACCGTCCCAAGTTGGACCTGGGAGTAACGCCCGCGTTCCTCAGGTCCTAAAACTCTATCGGGCCGACGTCCGGACGAACCGGATCTCGCTCAACCTCACGGATATCCGTTACCAATAACGAACTGTCGGCGAACTGACCGAGAATCGTCTCGGGAAGGCGCGAGAGCGGTATTCCCGCATTTGCGGCCGGAGCGGGATCGGCCGATAAATAGGCCGTTGCCAAATCGGCTATCGTTCCGTTTTGGAGAAGCTCCGTGGAGAGGCCGCTGGTAAAGACGGGGCCGCTGTAGTTATCTATGCCAAATCCCTGATCGACAAATTGCTCTGCAACCAGCACAGTGTTTTGCGACGCCCACTGCGTCGGTCCGCCGACTCGAACGAGATCGTGGCGCCACCCGGAAAAAAACGATCCCGAGACGGAGGCGTTGGCGTCGGTTCCAAGGTTTATACCGGTGGACTCACCGACGTTTACTCCGCCCGGGTGCGTCAAAAACGCAGAGTTTACGATGTAGGTTGTCGTTGGCCCGGTATGGTTGACGCCCTGGAGGACGACGCTTTCCGGACCGGGTTGCAACTCAAACAGCGAGTGGGCCGCCGCGACCGTAGCGTCGGTCGCAACGACGGCGATCAGCTCTTCGCC
The DNA here is from genome assembly GCA_965601745.1 of Alkalispirochaeta sp. Classification (GTDB taxonomy): domain Bacteria; phylum Spirochaetota; class Spirochaetia; order DSM-27196; family Alkalispirochaetaceae. The sequence continues at coordinate 1,283,080 of OZ271836.1, read as the reverse complement.
GCCGTCGATGACAAGTATCGAATTGACGTACGCGGACCGGCCGCCGCGCTGCACGACCCCGTATCCATATCGTCCCCCGGCAACGACAACTCGCGAATCCTCGAGGCGCAGCGTACCGCCCGTCTGCCGCACCGCGAGTGCGGCTCCCGATGCACGCGCGTCGAGTAGGCCGCGACGGATCGTCGTAGCGCCGCCGGAAGCGTGCACGAGGGTGACGTTTCTCTCGTTCTCTGCGGACGTCAGGGAAGCGTCCTCGAGAAAAAGCTGGGTATCACGAAGTACTGCCGCCGCCGACGCGTTGATCCGTGGTGGTCGCTCGAGTCCGGACGGTCGCACGACCTCACGTCGCGGTATGACAAATCGGGTACCACGCGCGTATACGTTGGCGTCAATCGCCGCGACATGGGCGACAGTACCCCCATCCAGAGCAAGTCTTCCGCCGTCTACGTAGACGCCGCTCAACTCCGATCGAAGCGCTTCTACGTCGGCATCCGTACCGACAATCAACGCCCCTTCAAACACACTATCCTCAACGCGCAGGCGGGCGCCCGCCGAGAGCGTTACCGTCGACGTCCGTCCAAAAAGACGAACGTCTTGAAATAGCGGTGTCTCAACGCCGCGAGCGATCGACACGTTCCCGAGGAGACGCAGCGAGCGTAGCTCAACACCACCCGACAACTCAATCTCACCGGTCATTCCCCGAATCAGCGTGTCGCGACTCCCGCGCTCCCAGGTGGCGACGTCGAATCCACCGACGAGAGCCAGGCCTTCTATTTGAGCCGTTGCGTTCACGAGGAGATCGGTATCGATTTCGTACTCGCCGGCACTGAGAAAAACCGTCCGTCGTCCCTCGGCAATCGCCTGGCGCAGCGCGGCGTCGAGGGTGGCGACAGGGCGCCTGCGCGTGCCGTCGCCGTCTACGGCGTTGGCGGAAACGTATACGATCTCGCGGTCGATCGTTACCCGCCACAGCTCGTTGTCGGCACTTCGGTTGCCGGCGCCGTCGATCGTATACGCTTCGATCGTATAGTCGGCTCGACGACCGGCCATCGCTTCGAGGCGGAGCTGTTGTCCGCGATACAGTTCAAACTCATTTGGGTTCCGCTGACCCGTCACGATTCGATAGTAGACGCTGTCATCGGGATCTGACGCCTCTAAGGTCGCCACTTGAGCGTCGGCGTAAAAAGTGTTGGCCTCTACTCCGCGTATCTGCGGCGCGGCTGGTGGTCTTCGGTCAATGGTGAATGCGATCTCTCCCTCCGGTGAAAGATCACCGGTGGCGTTCTGGCTGCGATAACGAATCCGAACGGCCAGTTCCTCACCGAGCGACGCGGTAAATCTCAAAGCTTGCTCGTAGCGCGCCGACAAGGGGTGGACGATCGGCGGTCTCGAGCCGTCAAGACTGATTGTATAGCGGATCGGGAGATCACTGAGCAGCTCAACCGTTCGTTCGCTCTGATACAGTCCGCCGGCTTCGACGCCGGCTACGATCGGTACGGCAGCGCGATCGGGCGGCCGTATCTCGAGCAATCCCGGTTCGCTTCGATTTCCCGCACCGTCTATCGCGAAATACCGAATCGTAATCGAGGCTCGGTCGTCCGGAATGACCCAGTCTACGCGTCCTTCTGTCGGGACAAACAACTCTTCGGATTCGGAGCCTTCTATGGCGACGAATATCTGGTCGTCGTCGTTTCCCGGCCAGATCACAAAACCTCGGCGTCCATCAGATTCTCGGTAGACAAACGGCGCCGCCGGTCGCACGGGGGCACTGCGATCGAGAATGACCGTCAAACGAGAGACCGGACTGCGCAGTCCGTCGCTGCTTTCGCGATATGCTTCAACCCGCACGGTGCGTTCAACACCCTCGCCCGGCATGACGAGCCGGAGCGGCTCGTCATACGGCGCAAATTGTGGCTCCGAACCTTCGAGAACTCGCCAATACAGCCGTCCCCCAGTACTTTCAATCGACAAAAGCGCCTCGCGGGCGAGGGCGACGCTCGCCCCCGTTATACGTCTGCCGTTTACGGAGTATACCGGAGGGCCGGGTCGGAGTGAGGTGAGCGTTGCCGCAAGTGGTTCGGCGAGCGTTGTTTGATTACCGGCGGGATCAACGGTGTAGGCGTCGATGCGGTACTCACGGTCACCAAACTCCGGCGCGTTGATCGAGATAGGCCCGTCGTAGGGAAGAAACAACTCATCGTCTCGGACGCGATAGAACAGGCGTGCGTCCGGATCCGGATCGGCAAACTCAACGATCAGTCGGCTCCCGTCCTGTACCGGCGCGTTGGGCCTGACGATCACCGGTGGTGAGGGTGGCAAGCGGTCGACGCTAAAAGAGTACCGCTCGACCGGAGTCCAACCATCTCTCTGTTCAAAGCGACCACGAATCGACAGATTCCACGTCACGACCTCTCGATCGGCGGTTTCGACGGTAATGACATCGCGGGTCACGGCGCTCCGTTCGGTCGGAGTTTGAGCCGGACCGTCACTGCTGAGTTCGTAGTAGATGACCAGATCTTCATAGCTATGGGCAAACCGAAGTTCGAGTTGGCCCGTGCGAAACAGTTGATCGGCAACCGGCTCAACAAAGGGCGGTAATCGCAGTGGCCGTCGATCAACGGTGACGATGCGGCGCGCGACCGCACTCTGTTCTCCGTCGGCGATGCGATAAGCGTCCACCCGGTAATCGATTCTGACACCGGGTTCGCCACCAAGCGTGACCGTCTCGGTAAACGCGGAAAATGTCCCGCCGTCAACGCGAATAAACAAGTCCCCGTCACCGCTGACCGACACACGTCGACCGTTTACCACAATCGACGGCGGCGCGGGTGGCGCCGCATCCACGTCGATATTGGCGACGACCACTCCATCGACGATGAGTGCGACCGGCGCGTGATAACCGCGTGGCGGTCGATAACGAATCCTGTCGGTCGCGACGATCTCGCCCGTGCTTAGTCCGCTTAACTCAAACCGCGTCCCGATCGCAAGATCGAGTAAGAGAGTCGTGCCATCCCACAAAATCGCCTCAGCGGTGATGGCCTGCGGTAGCGGAGCCGGTTCCACGACCGTTCTCAGTGGCGCACTCCACGCCCCGTCCGGAAATCGCGACCAGGCATAAACCTCGCCGCCTTCCGGGAGGGCAAATGGATCGCTGTACGGAGTTGCGTTGGCGATGTCGGGATCGTCCACCGTATAGGCAATTTCGGTGTCGGAAAGCGCCGTCAGACGGACACGGTCCTCGTCGAAAAACAAACGAGGTGGTGGCGGCCGTCGACCTTCAAGGACGTACACATACCGCTCTTCATCGCCATCGGCACCGGCTCGTCGCAGGACAACCACGCGCCGCACATCCGGCGTGATATCCCAGACAAGCGCGTCATTCTGAAAGGGATCGATCGAACGAACGGGCCTGTCCTGTAGCGTAAAACGTTGCGGTTCGGCGGAAGGTGCTAAAACGACGGAATCGATATATGCACCGCTCGAGGTTGAGCCGTTGTCGATCCGGTTCTGCCGCCAGCGCACCTCTTCGCTTCGAACTCTACCGGTCAGAATCTCGCGCGCCGTGACGACGACACGAAGCTCACCCGAACCCGACAGGAGTACCGGACGACTGTAGGAAAGCTGCTCTGACTCGGTACCAAGCGCGTAGCGAACATCGGATAGTCCGGTCGTGTCGATAAGCAGGAGTTGCTCGTTGACAAAAGAGCCCGGTACCGGGCTTTGCACCATCGTAAACGGGGCATTCTGTTCGGCACGACGATCGATCCGATACTGATACAAACGGGCTTCGCTACGATTTCCGACGGCGTCTTCGGCGTAAACGAGAACGTCTATATCGCTGACTTCACCAGCGGTCCCTGAGATCGCAAGCGGGTTCTCGTTGCTGACCGGTCGAAAGCGCCCGTTTGCGTCAAGCGCAAACACGACGCTGTCGTCGTCACTCTGTCCAACGATTTGCACGGCTTGGGTGTAAAGACCCGGACGAGGATCAAGCCGCGGGACGGACGGGGGTCGCGTGTCGATCTGATATTCGACGATGACGGCCTGGTCCGTGCCTTCCAACTCAATGTGATAACGAACGTCGGATCCGGCCGGCGCATCGAGCAGAATCGAGTCCTCGAAAGGCAGAAAAAAGTCGCTGTGTGGTTCCCCGTTCGCGTCGACAAATCTATATGAGAGGGGAACGTCGCCGATGGGACCGAGCTCTACCGCCCTCCCATAAACGCCGGGTTGTGGATCGAGGAGCGGCGCCGACTGCGCCGAGAGAGCGATCGCGCAGGCGCCCAGGAGAAGCAACGCGAACGCAAATCGCGTTACCGTCATGGAAGAGAATGCAACACGTCGCGTACACTTTCGTGCATGTAATTTCCGTCGATTTCTTGCGGATCGAGACCTACAAATTCGTGGCTGAGGTAATGTATCCACATATCCTCCTCCGCCGAGGCGATCTGGTGTTTGCGGCAGTAGTAGTCCGGCTGAATTGGAAGTCGTTCGGGAACATAATCTCGGATTTTATAATCATGAACGGCCACTCGGATGTCGTTGCGCGGTATGCCCTTCTCGAGAATTATCTGTACGAGATGGTTTACGGTCCGTCCTGAATCAAAAATGTCGTCTACCAGGAGGATACGATCTCCGTTACGGAGGTACTCGGGGCTATACGTCCAACCGTCAACGTGAACGGTCTCCTGCTGATGGATATCGGTATACGACCGCGCTACGACGGCGGCATAGAATACCGGCCGTTTGCCGCGACGTACAAACTTGAAGAACTCACTGATGACGTTCCCCATGTAGGCCCCGCCGCGCAGGCTGACGTAAATTACGTCAGGGATAAAGCCGTCGGCGTAGATCGAATTGGCAAGGAGGAGCGCGTTGTCTCGTACGTCGTCGTACGATATAAACTCCTTCTCGCTCATCGCGCTACTCCTGCCTCAACCTCGACGCCGTCCCGGAGAAGGACGATATCGATCTCATAACGCCCGTCGTTCAAGGCACGATAAAACTCCAGCATGTTCCGAACGGGCTCTCCGTTGACCCTCTGAACGACGTCGCCGACCCGAACTCCCGCTAACGCGGCGGGGGTACGGTTCTCTACCGTACTCACGACAACGCCCTGAACGTTCCGTTGCAGATCCATCTCGTCCCTGATATCCCCCGTGATCGGAAACACCGAAAAACCCGGCCAGAGTTGCGTGTTTAAATCGGCGATCGCCCGTTCGGATTCGCGTTCCGCAATTCGGACATCGACGGTGATACGTTCGCCGTAACGGTACAGAATAAAGTTGGCGTCCCGTCCGACCGGGAGTTCCCCAACTTCGAGAACGAGTTCGTCGGAACTTTCGACCTCGGTGCCGTTGATCTCAACGATAAAATCACCGGGAAAGAGTCCGCCACGATCCGCCGGCGATTCACGAAACACGTGGTAGACGAGGGCCCCACGACGATCGGGCAGTCCGAGGTCGGTGGCGATCTCGTCCGGAATACTCCGGATGCTCACGCCGAGCCAGCCGTAACGAACCGAACCAGTCTGGATAAAGTCGTCGATTGAACGCTTGACGTTATTGACGGGAATAGAAAACCCGAGTCCGACGCTACCCCCGGTCTGAGACGTTATCCAGGTGTTGATACCGACAACTTCGCCTTGCAGATTGACGAGGGCTCCCCCGGAGTTACCACGATTAATGGCGGCGTCCGTTTGGATAAAATCGCTGATGTTGCCGTCGGGACCACCGCGGCGCTCGACCGCACTCACGATACCCGCGGTTACGGTTGACTGAAATCCAAAAGGACTACCGATCGCCAGAACCCAATCCCCAACCATTAAGCCATCTGAATCGCCGAGGGTTGCCACCGGGAGGGCCTCGTCGGAAATAAACGAGACGAGCGCAAGGTCTTTGCGGTCGTCGGTCCCGACGATGTCTCCCGCGTATTCGCGACCATCGTCCAGGGTAACGGTGATGTCGTCGGCATTTCCGACGACGTGGGCGTTGCTCAGGACGTAGTATAGATCACCGTCGCGGCGGACGATCACGCCCGAACCGAGCCCTTGCGTACGAAACTCTCGTTCGTTGTCGTCGCCGTCGGGATCGCCGAAGAAAAAGTCAAACCACGGCGTATCGTTTCCCTGCGGCGTTGTCTGGGTGCGAACCTCTTCGACGTCGATCCGTACTACCGTTGGTTTAGAGGCAGCCGCGACCGCTCGAAAACTCTCTTGAAGCGTTTCGGCGTCCGGCATGACAAGCGTTGAGCGACCTTGCGCGCTCACCTGTTCATCGGGCCTGACCTCGGTTGAACAGGCGAAAAGACCAACTGAAAGGACAAACCCCCCAATAAGACCGACCAGAAGGATGTTTACCACGAATAGACGCTGGGAGGAGAAGATTCTTTTCATGAAGCAAATACCTCTTGCGATGAGTTGACTAGTTCTGAACTCCGGCGCGTAAGCACCTCGGTATGGTCGCGGAGAATTGCGACGGTGTGTTCACAGTGGGCCGACACGCGTCCATCCTGCGTGACGACGGTCCAATCGTCGTCGAGCAGGTCGACTTCATCGTTACCGAGATTCACCATCGGTTCAATCGCTATTACCATCCCGGCCTTTAAGCGCGGGTTTGGCCCGCGGCCGACGTAGTTTGGTATCTGCGGATCCTCGTGTATCGCCAGACCAACACCGTGGCCGCAGTACGGGCGTACAACACCGTAGCCGTGTTCGCTTAAAACGCCGTAGATCGCCCGAGAAACGTCGTTCACTCGGTTTCCGATGACCGCTTCGCCGATGCCACGCTCGAGACTTTCGCGCGTGACGGAAACGAGGCGTTCAACCTGTGGACTAACCCGACCAACGGGCACCGAAATGGCACTGTCGCTGTAAAAACCGCGATACTCGACACCGCAATCGATACTCACGAGATCGCCGTCCTCAAGTACCCGATTACCTGGGATACCGTGAATGACCTGATCGTTGACGCTAGTACATATAGCTCCCGGGAAACCCTGGTAGCCGAGAAACGCCGGACGACCACCGAGACTCGCGATTTCCTTTCGCGCAATCTGGTCCAAATCGTCAGTCGTCATACCGGGCTCTACTCGGGTTTCGAGGAGTTCGAGAACAGACGCCAGAAGGTGACAGGATTGTCGAATACCCTCTATTTGCGTGGCTGTCTTTATCCGAATCATCGTAAAATCGTAGCACCTTTCATCTTTCGGCGGCAAGGAGCGCACGATAGCGCTCGACCCGCCGTGGCGGATATCCCAAGGCCACCGCACGCTCGAGATACGTGAGGGCTTGTCCAAATTGATTGTCCTGGTAGGCCGCCTCGGCCTCCAACAACAGCACCGAGACGTCGGGTAGAGGTCGCGGTGGCGATCCGGCGGCTACGTCGCGTTGAACCATCGATGCGTAGTCGTCTATAGACGCACGAACGATCTCCCGGTCGTGCCGTCGCAACGAAAAAACCGCCCGGTTATAAAGTACCTCTAACGCCCGGGCTTCGGCGAGAAGCTCATCGGCGACGACGAAATTGCCCTCGCGATCGGCACGGAGCGCGTGCAATACGCGCGCCCACGGCGCGGCGGTGGGAGGATAACGGGCCAGCAACACGTATATCGACTCCCAGTCTTCGCGAACATACAGGAGATTGGCGAGAAAGGCCGCCACGCTGTGGGAATCGGGATATTCGTTGAGGTAGTTCCAAAGGTCCGCTACCAATCTGTCTACCGGACGGCGGCGCCCAAGGATAGCGCGAACCAGGATCCACGTTTCCTCATCAGTTTGGTCGGACGTGAGCGGCGCGATCGCAAGGGCCGCGTCGAGACGGCGACCGGTTCGGAGTAAGCGGCTGCCCCACGCCAAGCGGAGTCGGCTACTGTCCGGGTGCGCGTTTATTGCTCTTTCGTAGATCGGATCTACGAGTCCATCGTCGAATCGTTCGGTGATCACGGCATCGTTGATAAAGGGGATAACATCCGCACCGGGATCGGTCGCCGCGATCTCGCGGTAAATCGCTCTGGCCTCCCGGAGCTGGCCCTGTCGGAGATGACCGTCCGCCTGAATGAGAAAAACCTCTGTCTCGACAACCTGGCGGGCCTCCAGGGATCGTAGTTGCCGAAACAGCCACTCGTCGTCGTCGAGCCAGGCCGCGAGATACAAGGTTTGTAAGGGTTCGTCGGAATCGCCGAGCGCCCGCAATGGATCGGTCGCGCGTAACGTCGAATCGCGATCGTTGGCCGCGGCTGCGTACAGGGCGCTGTTTACGGCAAACGCGGATGCCTGCGTCGCCTCCCACGCCTCCCACGCGGCTTCGGCGCTATCATCGACGAAAGCGCGAGAAACCGTTGAAAACAACGCCGGGGCGTCTTCGGAGAGTCCGCGAGAAACAAGCCGTTGTCGCGAGTCTTCCGCTTGTTCGCGGTCGATCAACCCGAGCATCGCGATTCTCAGCGACATACGATCGCGATCATCCTCAACGAGCTCGACACCACGGGATCGCTGGCCCAGTCGAACGAGTGAGTAAGCCTCGATCCGGCGAAAATCGTCGTGGCGTCTGAGTCGATCCTGGGCTCGCGCCGATACGGCGATGAGGAGAGACCAACGATCGTCGGTGTCTAAACGCCACGCCAACCTTGCCAAATCCGAGAACTGCCGTCGCGTGCGTGCGAAATCCGCCGCCTCCGTTATAGCCCTGGTGTATTCGGCGTCGTAGCGCTCCGTGCGAATCATTTGATCTATCCGCCGAAAAACCCGGTCAAAGCCGAGACGATCACGAATACCTGCTACGGAAACGACGAGTACAAGCGCCGTAGCGACGCCGATAACAAGCGATAGACCAAAAAAAAGCCAACGTCGTCGGTCAGGCGATGGGTCGCTCATTTTCTTTCCGAACGGTGTCAAGGATACCGTTTACAAAACGATAGGAATCTGTCGTCGAGAACTCTCGGGCCAACTCAATCGCCTCGTCAATCGTTACCTGGGCGGGAATATCGGCCTGAAACAGCAGGCTGTAGACACTGATCCGTAGAATCGCCAGATCGACGCGCGTGACCCTCGCGAGGTCCCAATGCTCTAGTCGGGCGGATATTTCGTTATCTATCCGCTCCAGCTCGGTAATCGTACCGGCGACAAGCAATCGCGAGAAATCGAGAGGCTCATCACCCTCGTACCAATCGAACTTTAGCACTTCGTCCTGAGATACCTGCGCGATGTCCCAGTTGTACATCGCCTGTACGGCGAGTCGGCGGCCCTGATGTCTGGAGAGCACGACCGTTACCGTTTACCAGTCGAGGTTGTCTTCAAACCGTGTGATCTCAGCCTCTTCCGTCAACTCGGCGAGCACAGATTCGATCGATTCTTGAAACACTTGCTGCTGTCGCTGATTGAGGATAAACGCGCGGATTTGCTGACGCACGGTAACGCTCTCGCCCGGAAGGAGCGGATCGTTGAGGTCCAGGAGACGCGGACTCCGTCTGTCCGTAACGCGGACAATATGAAGGCCGACAGCGCTTTCTAAGACCGCGCTGACATCGCCGTTTTCAAGGTCAAAAATGGCGTCAACAAAGGATCTACCGAGACGAGCAGCGGCCTGCGGATCGCCCCGCAAAACATATCCAAAGTCGCCGCCCGCGTACGTCGCGTCGTCGAGGGATCCTCGTAATAAATCGTCAAACGTCGTCGTCCCACGGACAATTCGTCGTGAGAAATCGTCGGCACGTCGACGTGCGGCTTGCTGCTCTTCATTAGAACGCGTTCTGAAATCGAAGAAAAGGTGATCAAATCGGACCATCGCCGGATTGGTAAACTGTTGGGCGTTTTCCTCATAGACCTGACGAATTTCCCGTGTCGTCGGGTCTGGAATCTCGCCAAAATCGTCTTCCGCCTCGGCCAGGATAAACTGCTCCTGTACAAGGCGATCCGTCACTTCGCCGATGTACTCGTCCCAGGACATCCCCATTTGCTCCTGGACGATCTGGCGGAACTCCGTATCGCCGACGGGACGACCGAGACTCTGCTTCTGGACGTTGATGGCCTGCTGAATCTGTTCTTCGGTGACACGAATGTTTGATCGCTCCGCCGCCTGGCTCAGAAGGACGTTACCGATTTGTGCCTCGAGGACTTCGCGGCGATTACTCATCGATAGCTCCCTCCCGAGTTGACGCTCGAGAAGTTGCACCTGTCGCTGGAGCTCGCGTTGGCCGATATTGACCGTCGTTGTGAGTCGAACGATTGCGACCGGGCGATCAAGTATCTGCGCAAAAAGAGGAGCGGACGTAATAAAAAGAACGAGAAGAATCTGTATGACTCGAAGTCTAAAGGTACGATTCATATGAGTAACGTATCATGCAGGTTCGAAAAAGCCGAGTTCTTCTTTTAGTTTTTTAACGCCGGTCAATCGCTGATCGAGAGCAAGTCCGCGTTCCAGATATCGGATTGCGCGATGTCTGTCCCCGTCGGCGAGGTACATCTCCGCCGCCTTTTTGTAGCAAAACGCTGTTTCCTTACGCGGTAAATCCCACTCGATCATCTGATGAAGGCAGTCGAGAACGGTAACGGGATCAACATATGTCGGCATTTTGATACAAACGATCGTACGCAAGCGCTCATAGACCTCGGCCATAAAGTGGCGGAAGTACGGTTTTTGACGTTCAAATCTCACGATCGCCGAGAGTAAAGCAAACGCTCGATCGAGTTCATCACGCGACTCGTATTCTTCGGCGAGGAGGAATGCACAATCCATAAAATCCTCGCGCGCCAGATACTGCGATAGCTCGAAGTCACCCGACTCGACAAACGTCTCGTAGATTTGCAGCGCTTCTTCCGGATTGTCGTGGAGCAAATCGTAGAAAACAAGTTTAGCCTGCGATTCGCGGTCGTTTCCGCGCGATCTAAGAAAGCTCGCATAGTCAAACCCGGTTTCTTCGCTTTTGCCGTAAATACGATCGTATTCGGAACGGAGTTGCGGATCGCGGAGAACCTCCCACGCCTTGACGACCGCCTTCATACGTTCGAGGCTTGTCGGGTCACCGTTGTTGAGGTCCGGGTGGACCTCTTTTACCTGCCGGCGATAGGCATCGCGGATCTGATCACGCGTCGCGTTTTTCTCAACGCCGAGAACGAGATAGTGGTTCTTCACCGATCTACCTTAAGTCGAGACGCAACAAGTTCGGCCTCGACGCGTGACCGCAGGATTTCAGAGAAGCGGATGAACATTCCCTCGTGCTCGAGAGCACGCATCAAGCGATTTAATGCGCGTTGAGAGCCAAAGAGGGATTTATCGACAAACGCAAAACAGCGTTTGCTACCGAGCATGCCCGCGTGTCCGAGAAATTCAGCAATTTTTGGATCGATGCGCCCGCCGAAAAACGAAACGGCGGTTGTACCTATGGCGAGGTACCCGTAGACGGTAAGCTTCGCGTCACGATCGCGAAGTCCATCGATCAGATCTACCTGGTGTCCGAGTCGCTCGATGCCGGCGACAATTCCCTGGGCAACATCCGCAAAACCCTTGCGCGAGTTACCGCCAAAGTAGACGACCCCTACCCTCATTCGGTACGGTCCTACTCCTCGACCGGATCTTCATCCTCGGTGACCCACCACTCGACGGCCTCGCCGCTCTGGGCTTCGAGGCGTCGCGCGGCGGCTTCGACATCACCGCCGTCGGGAGTGCGGTTGAGCCAAGCAAGCCCGAACGAACTCAGGATAAATACCGCCGCGAGTACGCCGGTAATTCGAGTTAGAATATTACCACTACGATTACCGACCTGGGCGGACGCGCCACCGCCAAAAATGCCGCCGAGCCCTTCTCCACCTTCATCCTGAAGAAGAACGACCAGCACCAGCATAACGGCGCTCAATACAAATACGATCATCAGGAGTATTCCTAGCAATCCCATCAAATCCTCACTTATCAAACTGTGCAATCGGTACAAACGTCTCGGCCTTGAGTGAGGCCCCCCCGACAAGTGCACCGTCAATATGTTCTTTGGCCATTAATCCAGCGGCATTGCCTGGTTTGACCGACCCGCCGTACTGAATTGTCATCGACTCCGCGCTTGCCGCGTCGTACAGCTCGGCGACCGCGACACGAATCGCCCGATGGGCGTCGTCGGCATCTTCCGGGGTCGCGGTCTTGCCCGTCCCAATCGCCCACACGGGTTCGTAGGCGATCGTCATGGCACCGAGGCGTTCCTTCGGGACGCCGGCCAGTCCCGCGGTAAGCTGGCGACGATTGACCTCGTCGACCTGCCCCGCTTCCCGCTCGTCGAGTTTCTCGCCGACGCATAATATAACGTCGAGACCCTGGTCGAGGGCGAGTAGCAGCTTGGTATTTATCAGTTGATCGGTTTCCCCGTAGACGTGACGTCGTTCGGAATGACCAAGAATAACCACGGAGGCGCCGACGTCACGAAGCATTGCCGGAGAAATCTCACCGGTATGGGCGCCCGACTCGGCTTGGGCCATGTTCTGAGCGCCGACGAGAATCGTCGATCCTTCGAGGGTCGCGGCGACGGCCTCAATCGCCGTAAACGGTGGAGCAACGAGAATTCGGTGTTCACTGCCGTCGAGTTGAGCGCGGAGTTCCTCCGCCAACGCTCGTGCCTCCGTCCGAGTCATGTGCATTTTCCAGTTTCCGGCAATATAGCTTCGCCTCATGTTCGTTCTCCTTGTTTACGCGTCAATCCTGCAACGCGACGATTCCGGGAAGCTGCTTACCCTCGAGAAACTCAAGCGACGCGCCGCCGCCGGTCGAGACGTGGTCCAGCTTGTCGGCAATACCAAATTGATTGGCGGCAGCTACCGAATCGCCACCGCCAACAACGGTCGTGGCGTTAGACGCCGCGATCGACTCGGCGACCGTCTTGGTACCGGTCGCAAATTTGTCAAACTCAAACACGCCCATCGGTCCGTTCCATACGATCGTCCGGGCCGACTCCAGCGTCTTAAGGCAGAGATCGATCGTTTTAGGGCCAATATCGAGCGCCAGGCGATCCGCCGGCACAGCGACGTCATCGACCGTTTCCGGGGGCGAGTCGGCGCTAAACTCCGCAGCGACGATGTGATCCGCTGGAAGAACAATTGTGACGCCCTTTTTATCCGCAGCCTCGAGAAAACTCGCCGCCGTCCCGAGAAATTCTTCTTCGACAAGGCTTTTACCAACCTCGATACCTTGCGTTTTGAGAAAGGTGTACGCCATCCCACCGCCGATAATCATGGCGGAACAGTTTGGTAACAGACTCTCGAGAACGGCGATCTTGGTGGATACCTTGGCCCCGCCGATTACCGCGACCATCGGTTTAACGGGATCGTCGAGTATCGGCTGAAAGAAAGCCACCTCTTTCTCGATGAGGAATCCGGCGCAGGACGGAAGGTACTTCGTCACACCTTCGGTCGAGGCGTGCGCCCGATGAGCGGTGCCAAAGGCGTCGTTTACAAACACGTCGCCGAGTCGAGCGAGAGACTGGGCAAAATCGGGATCGTTCTTGGTTTCTTCGCTGTAGAACCGAACGTTTTCCAGGAGCATTATCTCACCGGCCTTTAAAGCCGCGGATTGCTTCTCGATCGCCGGACCGATGACATCGTCCGCCATGATCACGTCGCGCTTGAGCAGCTCGCTGAGACGCTCGGCGACCGGCGTCAAACTGAACTCCGGCTTTCGTTCGCCTTTTGGCCGACCTAGGTGACTAACCAGCACAAGGGAGGCGCCGCCGTCGACTATGTACTCGATCGACTTTAACGCCGCTCGAATTCGCGTATCATCGGTGATTTTACCGTCTTTGAGCGGAACATTAAAATCGGCGCGCATCAACACGCGTTTCCCTTTGATATCGGTCGTTTTTAGTGTCCGTAGCGGCATTGTACCTTCCTTATGAGAATGATCGACCGCCCCATCCGGGACGGTCGTCAGCGGTGTTAGACCAGTTTCTTAGCGAGGTCGACAACTCGACAGGAGTATCCCCATTCGTTGTCGTACCAGCTGAAGATCTTGATCGTTTTGCCCATCACCATCGTGCTCTGGGCGTCGAAAATGGAACTGTGGGAGTTGTGGATCACGTCCACCGAGACGATCGGGTCTTCTGTGTACTGGAGAATCCCCTTCATCTCTCCCTCGGCACGCTTTTTCATCGCCGCGTTTACCGCTTCGACGGTTGCTTCCTTCTTTACCTGAACGACAAGGTCGACGATCGATCCGGTCGGTGTCGGCACGCGCATCGCGACGCCGTCAAGTTTGCCGTTGAGGTTCGGAAGAACCTTACCGACGGCGCGGGCCGCACCGGTCGTCGTCGGGATGATCGATACCGCGGCGCTTCGGGCGCGACGGAGGTCCGAGTGCGGCGCATCAAGGGTAACTTGATCGTTTGTATAGCTATGGACGGTCGTCATAAACCCGCTCTCGATCCCGAACTCCTCGTCGAGGATCTTGGCAACCGGGGCGAGACAGTTGGTCGTACAACTCGCGTTTGATACACAGGTATCCTCCGCCTTTAACGCGCCGTCATTTACGCCGAGTACGATCATGTTATCGATCTTGTCTTTGGACGGGACCGTGAGGATCACCTTCTTCGCCGGGTACTTTGCGTTTGTCAGATGATCTCCGTATCCGCCTTTGGCGCTCTCGCGCGCGCGGAAAACGCCGGTGGATTCAATGACAACATCGGGAGAGTCTCCCCACGGAATCTCTTTAGGACTACGCTCGGCGCATACTTTGTACTTTTTGCCGTTGACGATGATGTTGTCCTCATCGTAGTCGACGGTCCCGGGAAATTGACCCTGCGTTGAATCGTATTTCAGGAGATGGGCAAGGGTTTTCGTATCGGTAAGGTCGTTAATCGCGACAACTTCGACGCCTTGCTCAAGCGCAATTTTAAACACGTTGCGACCGATGCGGCCGAAACCGTTGATTGCCAATTTCATTATAACCTCCAGGTGTGATAGGGGAATTTCTCTGAACTATATGAAATGAACAGTGCTCTGTCAATCTGAGACGAGGAACAGAGAACGCACGAGCGGGAGCGTCGATGGCGGACGATTTGGTACTACGGACTCGGAATCCGTGTCGTCTTCGCTCTCCGTTTCCTCCGGAGGAGGTCCCATGTACACGGCGATATCGCCCCTACTGAGTACGTCCGCACCGATCGCGGTATAGACGAGCTCCGAGAGGAGATCATCCGTCGCGACTACGCGGGCTTCTCCGAGCACCACATCGCTTCGTGCGGCGCGAAGCTCGACACGATCGTCGATCGACACGCCGTCTACCGATCCGATGGAAACGACGATCCGATCTTGGCGTCGATCGAGAACGGTCCCGCGAACGGGCGCCGACCCAACGAGCAACGAAGCCGCGTCGCGAACCGCGCGATCAAGACGCTCGAGCCCGGAGTACGGGATCACCCTCGTTAAGAGAGAATCAGCGGAACTCGTATCGATCAACTCAACGGATAAAACGGTACGGCGATCCCGGAGTGCCAGATCAACGAGATAGAGGCGATCGGCGCCGGAGCCGCGAGCTGCTGATAAGGTCTGTGCGCGACCGTCGTCCCATTCCTGGATCGTCGTCACGACGACGTTTTGCGAACTGTTTACGAGCGTTGATAAGTACCGACCAACGTTGAGCGCGGCATCTGGTTCCACGGTTTGCCCATCCTGACGGACAAACAAGGCGACGCGAGTTCGGGGTCGTTGTGCGGTAAACTGGTCGACCTCCCACTGGGAGGAAATGGAGTCCCGCAAGAGCGCCCGATACGATTCTATGCGGTCAGAAATCTGGTACCCGTCGAATCCGAGTGACGCCAAGACCTCGAGTTCCTGAAGGTAGCGGGAGCGCAGATCGCGAAACAAAAACAGCTCGGCCAATGCGATTCTCAGATCCGGATCAAACGGGTTGAGGTAGAGGCCGCGACGATACACCCGTTCAGCACGCCGATGGAGAAATCTATCCTCCAAACTCCGTCCCGTTCCAAGGTAGTAGGCTGCCAAAGTCTCCCGCTCCGAATCCTCGAGTGGAGTCGAGTCATGTACGATATGCTCGAGCGCGATGCGGGCGATCTCGTAGTCCGGTCTGATTCCCCTCGCCCGCTCCAATCCCGCAATCGCCGACTCGTCATCACCCTGTCGATACAACAGTATCGAGCGTGCGTACCACGCCCGGTGATTCTCCGGATCAAGCGTTATAAGCGTCTCATAGTGCTGAAGAGCCTCGGCATGGTTGCCGCTATCGGCGGTCGCCTGAGCGAGTACCAACCACGCATCGCTGTACTGCGGGGCAATTTGCACCGCGTTTTGGGCAAAAAAGACCGCTTGCTCAACCTCATCGGATGCAAGCGCGTATCTCGCGGCACTTAACTGCACCACCGCGTTGTCGTTGTGGTAGCGCAGAGCGAGATCTATGTACCGACGCGCTGCGTCGTCGTTACCTTCGCGTCGATGTATCTCAATCAGGGCCACGAGGAGTTGTAAGTTTTGGGGATACCGGCGCTCGAGCGACTCAAGGCGCCGGGTAACGGTCACGCTTACACCGGCGGTCAAGGAAAGAACCGCTTGGGCGACGACGATATCGGGATTGTACGGTTGCGCGATGGCCAGCCGATCGTAAATCTCGATCGCTTGTTCAACGTCGCCCGACAGGACGGCCAGCCGTGCCCGCAGTAAGGAGGCGTCGAGGCCTGTGTACCGGAGCTCAGCCGCCCGATCCAATGCACGACTGGCGCCGTCGTAGTCCTCAAGCCAGAGAAGCGCTTCAGCCAGGCCAATCTCCGCTTGCGCGTAACGCGGATTTTGCTCCAACGCACGTCGGAACAAGTCTGCGGACTCGAGGATACGTTCATCGTCGAATGCGGAAACGGACTCCTGGAGGATTTGCCGCGCCTCGCGGAGAAGTTCCGGCGCGGATGTCTGGGCGGAAACGTGAGCGGTGAGCAGCAAAATCGCAGCCAGCGCGCCGAGTTTAACTCTCGCCATCTGATCCTTTCGTTTGATGTATGACCAGCTTTATCGTTCGAATTTTGTGTCCTTCCATGTCCTGAATGACAAAATCGATGTTCCGGTAGTGCACTTTTTCAAATTTCACCGGGATGCGGCCAAACAGGTCAAAAACAAAACCGCCCAAGGTATCGTAGTCCTCGTTGGGAAGCGGAAAGCCGGTTGTCTCCTCCAAGTCGCTCAAATTAACACGGGCGTCGCAGAGAAATACGTGGTCTCCGAGAGAGACGATATCCTCGCGCTCGTTGTCAAACTCGTCCTGGATATCGCCGACGATCTCCTCGATGATGTCCTCCAGACACACGATTCCGGATACACCTCCATACTCGTCGACGGCAACGGCGATGTGAACGCGACGGCGTTTCATCTCGCGCAGCAAGCTATCGAGGCGTTTGCTCTCCGGCACGAAAAACGCTTTCCTCAGCAACTGCTCAGTTTTAATCTTCTTCTCATTGGTGAGAAACTGTAAAAGATCCTTGGCGTAAAGAACACCGACGACGTTGTCGATCGTATCCCTGTAGACGGGAAAGCGGGAATGGCCGGTCTCGGCAATTCGATTTACCAGTTCCTCTTCCGGCATATCGAGACCGAGAAAGACCGAATCGATGCGCGGCACCATAACCTCTTTTACGGTGCGTTCGCCGAGCCCATACACACCCTGGATCATCTCTTGGGTTTCGTCGCTCACTCCGCGCGTCGACGACGACCGCTCGTCAGTCGTTCCTCTGAGGAAACGCCTGAGAAGACCATCGTTCTTCAAAACAGTTTCTCCTTGTGGTTTTGCAGGATCACTTCCTGGTGCTGCAACATCGGTTCTTGTTCAAAGTCGTTGCTCGTATGATCGTGGCCGAGCAGATGAAGGATACCGTGAATCGTAACGCGGCGCACTTCTTCTTCAAAGGGAACAGAAAACTCCTCGGCCTGACGACGTACGTACGGTAACGATATCACAACGTCCCCGAGCGGCTGCATCGATAACGCCGTCGGCAACGGTAGTTTCTCACCCTCATCGGCGACAAACGAAAGAACATCGGTCGCCTCATCGCGCGATCGGTACGTGGCGTTGAGTTTTTGAATGTGAGCATCGTCACATAGAACAACCGAGACCTCGGCTCCGGTCACCGCCAAACTCAAAAGGATGTCATGAATAAATAAGTAATAACGATCAAGCCACGATGGAGGTTCGAGCGATTCGGCCGAGACCGTGATGTCATTTTTCGGGGATTTCGTGTGCATCGTATGCCTGAATAATCTTCTGTACCAGATCGCTTCTCACGATATCCTGGTGGGTAAGCCGCAAAACGCCGATCTCTTGGACCGAGGCGAGGACGCTGAGTGAGTGGATAAGTCCCGATTTCTCCGGTCGTGGTAAATCGATTTGTGTGATGTCACCGGTGACCACCGCCCGACTGTTTTCGCCAAGCCGCGTCAGAAACATCTTCATCTGCTCGCGGGTCGTATTCTGACCTTCGTCAAGGATGATGTAGCTGTCGCGGAGGCTCCGGCCGCGCATGTAAGCGAGCGGTGCTACCTCGATAACGTTCTGCTCTTCTAACCGCCGCAGCATTTCGAAGGGCAGCAAGGCCTGAATTGCATCGTAGAGAGGGCGTAGGTAGGGGCTGATCTTCTGGGTGAGGTCGCCGGGTAAATACCCGAGGTTTTCTCCGGCCTCCACAACCGGTCGCGTGAGAACTAAGCGACGTTTCCGTTTCCCGAGAACTTCCTGAAGCGCGTGGGCAACTGCGAGATAGGTTTTCCCCGTTCCGGCCGGGCCGACACAAAGCGTTAAATCGCGATTTTCGAAGCTTTCGAGGAGTTCCGCCTGGCGGAGGGTGCGAGGAAAAACTCTGATACCTGAACCGGGAAGTTCGATATGATGTTCGCGGAGTTTTTTCAGCCGGCTACCATCCCGATCATTCAGATCGCGGTACAACGCCGAAATCAGCGAGCGATTGGGCACTTGGCCGCGCATCGCATGTTGTTCCAGCTCAGTGATCAGAACGAAAAAGCGCTCTTGATCTTCCGGCCGGTCAGACTCGAGAATGACCTCGTTCCCCCGGACCAGGACTGCGGCGCCAAACATCTCTTCTAAAACGGCAAGGTTGCCGTCGTTGACGCCACAGATTTGCTGAAGCAACTCGCCGTCGGATAGAACCAACGCAGCGCTATCTGACAATCACGCTCCTTTTTACCTCTGCGGTAGTATAGGAACAGCGGCTTTGACTGGTCAAGTCGAAATTACTCCTCGATAAACTCGACCTCACCGTCTTCTATCCGAATGTTCCGTTGTAGTTCGCTTATCGAACGCCACCTGAGGAGAATCGCAAAAACCGAGCGCCACCGATACTCGGACACGCCGCCTTCTTCCTCGAGTTGCGGAGAGCCGCTGTAGGTAAAGCTAAGCTCCCAATCCTGAAGGTCGTGGATCGCTGTGATGTCGATTCGGTCGATTTTAAAGAAGCTCTCCTCACGCGCCTCCTGGTCGAACAGGCGAAAACTGTTGATCAGGTCTTCGCCAAATCGCCGTCGTGGTCGACCCAGTTCCGTGGCCGGGCCTTCGAAGTACTGATAGATAAAGTCGTTTCGCGAACTCGCGCTGAACTCAAGGTCGAGGAAGCGGTAAATATCCAACGTAAATCCGTAATCGATCACGAGCGAGCTTGAGCTGTAACGCAAAAGGTCGATATCGACGCCGAGCGAGCTATTGAGGGAAACATCAATCCGACGTTTCCAGAAGTTAAGTTCACGCTCGCCGTCCAGTCCGACCGTCAACGTCGTCCAACGAAAGTCCTCGGTATCCTGTTCGACCCAGCCGGTGCCCTCAACAAACCTAAATCCTTCGGTGTATCGACCGGTTAGAGTTGTTGACAGAGGCCACAAAGTGATGCTCGAACTGGCCTGTTGGAGTCGAGTCTCTTCTAAATCGTACTCGAAGCGTTGCGAAGCCCTGACGTTGTTTTCGACAAGCGACAGGGCATGGTTCTGGACGAGATTGTCCGGCGTCCACTCCCCGTCATCGTCCTCGCGATACCCGCCGCTCAACGTCGAGGTAAGCGGACCCGTGACCAGCGAAAGAGCTCCCGTATACGCGCCATCCAGGGGCGGCAAGGCGGCCGTTCCGGTTAACGTTTGGGAGTCTCCAAAAACGCTCCACGCGAGTTGCGCCTCCGTCTCGTGAACGGAGATGTCCTCGTCGTTCCAGGACCCCGTTTGAAAATCATAACGGGGTGTATCGTCAGGCGCAATTTCGACAAACTCCCGCTCGAACACCAACGACGATAGACGATAGCGCGTAAAGCTCGCCGCCAACGGAGAGACAGCCAAGAGGGGAAAGATCGTAAGCGACGTGTCCTGATCGGCGTCTTCTCCGGTAAAGCGGAACGCGTCCTCTCGGAGCTGCTCACGGTCCTCGTCGGAGATATCGTCGCCATCGTCGACTTCCTGATAACGTTGCTCAATATCAAGTGAGCTCGTAAGTTTGGCAAAGCCTTCGCGGGTTGACGCTTCCAGGGTGAGGTCGAGCGTGTTACGGGTTTGAAACGTACTGTATGCCCAGATAAGCTCGACATCTTCGATCTCATCCCACTGGTCGTCGTTGGTAAATCGGTCGTAACGCAGGGTCGGCGTGAGCGTATAGCTGAGGGAAACGCCGCCCGGGTCGCGTGCCGGCACGCCGGAAAGGTCGGCGATCGGATCCGGGAGGCGATACGTCGGTGCCTCTTCAGGAATCTCGGGCCGAGACTGATCGTCCCACGGTGGCCGGATTTCGTCGGAGCGCGCAAACGGGTCGTTTTCCGACTCGGCTTCGGCATCTGTGACCGGTTCTAGCGACGGCGGAAACTCATAGAGCGTGCCGCTCATCCGCATGTTGAGCTCCGGAAGCAATACCGATTGGGGGAAGAAAAACTCTTCTTCCGGGCTCTCGTCGCTTTCGGGACGGTCTACGGGATCCGGTAGATTTGCGTTGTCCCGAGTTCGCCACTGAAGATCGGTCTCGAGGTTTGTGATCGAAAGATCGTTTATCCAGGGACGTAAACCGGGTAGTTCCGGCGACCACGAGAGTGAAGCGACCCACTCCATCGAGGTAACGGTCGAGGCGCCGGGCGCCGTGTCTTCATCGTCCTCGTTCCCCGAGGAAAAGAGGAACGACCAGTCCATCCCCTCATCGCGATTCCAGAAGTCTCGCCTGAACTCCGGATCCGACAACAGGAGAAACTCGAGCGAAAGCGAGACGCTCGAGAGTTGCAACGACGTCTCCAATTCCGTCTCGTATCGGAACGGAACGACGGTGCCAAAAAACGCACCGCTGTTCCAGTGTTGTCGTGATTCGCCGTCTTCGACGTAAAAACTGGAGAACGTGCCGTTCTCAAAATAGATGTTACGGCTTGCGCCGAGTCCGAGACGCCAGTCGAACGAGGTAAACGGTCCAAAATCGGGCAAGGTCGCGGCCACACCGCTGTAGCCCCCAAGTTTGGTGTAAGTATCGGCCATGATCTTGAGGGACCACCCCTCCGGATCGGGTGGCGGCGGCTCGTCTGGTATCCTGAGAAACAGGCCATCGATCACGCGATCCCGGTCTTCCGGATCGTCGCCGAGCCGCATCAGCGAGAGCGGTGGCTCCTGGTCTTCGCTTTGTCCGATGAGGTAAGTGGTTGTTTGTACAAAGGCGCCCTCGCGGTCGCGTGAGCCGACGGACGGCGTAAAGAAGAGTCGATCGCCCGGTAAAAAAAACGCGGGGAAGTACAACATCGGGACCCGGCCGACGTACAGTACGGCGTTACGTAGCGCCCACTCACCAGGGGCAAGTACCCAGATCCGCGCCGCAGTAATTTGATAGTTGGGCGGATCCGCGGGGGATGACGTCATCGTTCCGCGGTCTATGACGATTATCTCACCCGCTGATCGCGTAATTCGTTCGCCCGCTACCGCAAAATCCTCGTCGTCCTCGGTCGCGTCTTCACGACTTTCCGTGACGCCCTGAACGAAAAGTCCTTCCCAACTCTCGATCTGAAAAACGACTTCTCGCCCGCGAAAATTTTCAACGCCGTCAGATCGCTCTACCGAGTATTCGACCCGACCACGTGCGGAGAGCGTATCGGTGGCGAGGTTGATCGTAACCTCCTCGGATTCGATTCTATGGCTTGCACCTTCTTCGTCAAATCGGAGGACAACTCCACCGTATATTCGGAGATACTGCTCGTCGACCTCTTCGACCGTAAAGTAATCGGTCCCTCGAGCCCGCTCGATAGACAGCACCGAAATGGGTTCCGGCTCGTCTTCCGGCGCGGAACGCGCTACTTCATAAAACTCGAGAATCCGGTTTTCGACTTCCTCGCGAGTTCCACGCACGCTTAACCCGAGCGACCGGGCCCAGATTATCAGCTCCTGCAAGTCGGCGGTGGCGATATCTTGCGCTAACGTTTGCTCAAAAAGCGATTGCTCCGCGGGGGTATCCTGAGCGTTGAGATCCTTCGCAGCATAGGCCGAAAAGAGGAGAAGTCCCAAACTGATCGTTTTGTAGAGCGTGGTGCCGGGACGGATCACCGCGCCAGTATGTCACGAGGCGTGCCGACGCGCTACCGCTTCGCCGATAAAACGGCCGGTGTGCGATTTTGGATTGGCCGCCACCTCCTCGGGAGTCCCCTGGGCAACGATCTCCCCGCCTCGGTCACCACCTTCTGGACCGAGATCGACGATGTGGTCCGCCTGGAGAATTACATCGAGGTTGTGCTCTATCAGGATGACCGTGTTTCCTTTATCAACGAGTAGCTGGAGCACTTCGACGAGCTTGTGCACATCCGCAAAGTGCAGTCCGGTCGTCGGTTCATCGAGAATGTACAGCGTCCGACCGGTACTCCGTTTGCTCAATTCAAGACTGAGTTTGACTCGTTGCGCTTCTCCACCCGACAAGGTGAGGGCGCTTTGTCCAAGCTTAATGTAGTCGAGACCTACGGCGCCAAGCGTATCGAGTTTACGGTGGATCTGCGGTATCGCGGCAAAAAACTCCCGCGCTTCTTCGATCGACATACGGAGAACGTCGTCGATGTTTTTGCCTTTGTAGCGAATCTCGAGGGTCTCGCGGGTGAAGCGTGTTCCGTGGCACACATCACATACGACATACACGTCGGGAAGAAAGTGCATCTCAATCTTGATCGTTCCAGCGCCCTGACAATTCTCGCAACGGCCGCCCTTCACGTTAAAGGAGAAACGACCCGGTTTATACCCGCGGGCTTTGCTTTCCGGGAGTTGGGCAAACAGCTCGCGGATCGGCGTGAACAGGCCAACATAGGTTGCCGGATTGGAGCGAGGGGTACGACCGATCGGGCTTTGGTCGATGTTTATGATCTTGTCGATGTACTCGGCACCAAGGACCGCGCGATGGGCGCCTTCCGGGCGGCGCGCGCCCCGCCTGGTGATTCCGTTCATCAACGCCGGATAGAGAACATCTGCCAGGAGCGTACTCTTCCCGGACCCCGAGACTCCCGTGATCACGTTGAGCGCGCCGATAGAAAACTCGGCGTCGATATTCTTGAGGTTGTGCTCTGTCGCTCCTTCAACGACGATACGCTTACCGTTTCCCGTCCGGCGCAAGTCCGGAATAGGAATCGAAACGTGCCCGGCGAGGTATGGACCCGTCACGCTCTCATCGGTCGCCATAATCTCTGCCGGCGTACCCTGAGCGACGATCTCGCCGCCATGGATACCCGCTCCGGGGCCGAGATCCACGATATGATCGGCCGATAGAAGCGTCTGTTCGTCGTGCTCAACGACAAGAAGGGTATTGCCGAGATCTCGCAGGCGCAGCAAAGTTGCCAGAAGCCGTTCGTTGTCACGCTGATGGAGGCCGATCGTCGGTTCGTCGAGAACGTAAAGTACGCCGACTAACTGCGAACCGATCTGCGTCGCGAGGCGTATTCGCTGCGCCTCACCACCGGATAGTGTCGCGGCCGATCGATCCAGGGTCAGGTACTCGAGACCGACGCTCTGCATAAACTCCAGGCGAGCACGAATTTCTTTCAGAATCTCGAATGATATCTTCTTCTCGTTCTCGTCCAGCTCCACTTGATCAAAAAAACCAAGCGCCTCCGTGACCGACAGGGCCGCGAGGGAATGGATTGAGCTCCCATTAATCGTCACGGCCAACGATTCGGGGCGGAGCCGTTTCCCATCACATGCGTGGCAGATGCGCTCGGTCATAAATCCTTCAAACCACTCGCGCATCTGCGTCGATGCGGTCTCACGATACCGGCGCTCGAGGTCGGGAATGATACCGGGAAACGGGCGGTGATACTCAACGCGCCCTTCTCCGTCGGGCTTCTCGTACACAAATCTGAGTTTCTCTCGACTTCCGTACAGAATCTGTTGCATTACTTCGTCGGGTATGGAACCGAGAGCTTGATCGAGTCGAAATCCGAGCACCTCCGCCAGAGCCTCAAAGCGAGTTCGATACCAACGTGCTTTTGGGTTGTATGGACGAATCCCGTGTTGATCATAGGAGAGGTCGGGATTTGGTATTATCAGATCGGGATCAAACTCTTTGGTCACGCCGAGCCCCGAGCATGATTCGCACGCGCCGAACGGGCTGTTAAACGAGAAAAGGCGAGGCTCGAGTTCCGGGAAGGTTACGTTGCTGTCCGGATAGGCGTAATGCTGGGAAAACGACTGCTCGCGAAACGAACCGTCGTCCTCCTCAATTAGCACAAGAACCGTTCCGTTGGCCGTCTCAAGCGCCGTTTCGACCGCCTCGACGATCCGTCCCCGCGCATCGGCGGAGACGCGGACTCGATCGACGACGACCTCGATCGAGTGTTTTTTGTTTTTATCCAACTCGATCGATTCATCAAGGGAGATAACCTCGCCGTTTACGCGTACGCGAACAAATCCGGTGCGTCGCGCGTCGTCCAACACGCGCTGGTGTATTCCTTTTTTCCCGCGTACCACCGGCGCACAGATCATCATTCGGGTTCCCTCGGGAAAGCCGAGGATTCGATCGAGAATCTCATCGACGGTTTGTTTCTCCACACGACGACCGGTCTTGGGATCGTGCGGAATACCGATTCTCGCAAAGAGAAGTCGATAGTAATCCCAGATTTCAGTCACCGTGCCGACGGTCGATCGCGGATTGCGATTAGTTGTCTTTTGCTCAATCGAGATAGCCGGAGAGAGGCCTTCGATGTAGTCCACGTCGGGTTTATCCATCCGACCGAGGAACTGACGGGCGTACGCAGAGAGGGACTCGACGTAGCGACGTTGCCCCTCGGCGAAAATCGTGTCGAATGCGAGGGACGACTTGCCCGAACCGCTCATTCCCGAAACCACAATGAGCTTATCGCGGGGCAGTTCAACGTCGATGTTCTTGAGATTATGTTCGCGGGCGCCTTTGACGAAAATTCTGTCCATGATCTCCCGCAAAGCTACCGAATAGCCCTGCGGTCGGCAACAGGAAAGCGCCTATCTCTGCGGCAGTTCGTCGGCTCGACCACGCGCCCGTGGATCGGAATAGGCGCGTAACGCGTCGGCGAGGAGTCGTACGGCACCGTCGTAGTCGATTTCGCGCAGGTAAACGTCGACAATCGCTACATCGCGCGCCGACTCCTCAAGTTGCGCGAGGTTTTCGAAGCGATAGACCGGGTCCCTGTCGATGAGCGCACGCGTTGCTCGCCCCACGATTTCGAGTAGCGCGTATATCGCGTGATCGAGGGCCTCATCACGGAGTTCCGAGTTGCCTTCCTCAAGCAAGAGTTCAGCAAGAGCGCGGTGAGCGTTTAACGTTTGCGGGGTATCGATTCGATAGAGGATGATTGTTCGGTCGACCCCGTTCTCGAGAACGGAATCGCGGATGACGGCGCGGTCGCCTCGCCGTCGATCGCGACCAAAAAACGGATCGTCGCGAAGGATCTCTCGATACCGTTCTATCGCGCGCGCGGTTTCACCATGCCTCCGATGAATGGCGGCAACTTCTTCTAAAACGAGGTATCGGTCGTCGGGAACATCAAAACCGGAGGGGTGGTTCAGCGCCTCTTCGTAAAAACGAAGCGCAAGGTCGGTTGCGGCTTGAGCGTCGTAGGTGCGGGCCATTCCGACCCGCGCTTCGACGAGATCGGGGTCGCCGGCGAGCGCCTCACCGTATAAGCGAAGAGCGTCGCCGAGCTCACCACGAGCAAACGCGCGTTCGGCCCGTTGAGCGATGATCCAGGGCGGCTCATCGCTCTGTGCGTTTACCGAAACCACAAAGAGTAGGCCGGTTACGACGATTGCTAACCGTTTCATACTCCATTTATCGGCACGCGCGGGCCAAAACGAGTACTTAGCCGACAACGCCCAGTAAAAAGACCATCACAAACAAGGCCACGGTTTCGACGAGACCGAGTACGATGATGTAGTTACCAAACCCCTTGCCGGTTTCCGCCAACGCGTCACTGGCAACAGCGCCCGATTTTCCCTGAAACCACGCCGAAAATCCCATCGCAATACCGCCGAGGACGCCGGCTCCGAGGAGAAGTCCGGCGTCGAGACCACCGGCCGCGGCAGTTGCCAGGGCGTTCATGAGGATAAAACCGTAAATCGTCTGCGTGAGGGGGGCGCCGACAAACGCGATTAGCAAAAACGGCGCCGGCTTGTTCTGGATAAAACACTTTTTCCAAGCCCCGACGGCCGCCATTCCCGCGCTACCTGCGCCGATAGCGGAACCGATAGCCGCAAACGCCAACGCGGATCCTACACCGATAAGTCCGATATTCATTACGCTACTTCTCCTTGCTTTCCTCTTGATTTAAACGGGGCGTATTGAACCCCGGTCCATTCCATTCCTAAGTGACCCGAAAACTCGAGCATGTTTAGCCGTACGCCGTGGACAACAACCGACAGGGCTCCCATCGCCAGGTTGAGCGTATGGCCGAGCGCCAGTACAAGCGCGGCAGCAACGATCCCGACAACGCCGTCGAGGCCGCTTCCGATTCCGGCCCCCATCTCATTAAATGCCTGGGCGATTGCGAGCGAAGCCAGCCCGACCGCATACAAGCGAATGTACGAGATGATATCGGAAAACGCGCTGACGCCATCAAGAACGGTCGTGATGATGTTGGCAAAACCCTTGGCGATTCCGACAAAAAAGTTCGTACCCTGCTCCTGCGATCCAAACACGATCACCGAACCGAGTCCGCCGGCTATCATCGGTACAGCCCACGCGGGCATCGTCAGCGACGGATCGAGAACGAGTTGGAGTACGAGATAGTACAGACCCAATACAAGCGACAACCAGCCGAGCTGGGCGAGCGCAACGATTCTCGGCCGGTTTTGAAGGGCGCGGACAAATCCCCACAGGTGAGCGATCGAGAGGTGAATCGTCCCGAGGATGAAGCACATGTACTGAACCCAATACGGACTAATCTCCGACGCCGCGTCGAGGCGTGGTACAACGAGATCGCGAAGTACCGGTAGCTGAGCAAACGGCGCGTATCCAAACCAGTTTCCCGTTACGGCTCCCCAGGCGACCGTCGCAAAACTGAATACTAAAAGGAGGAGCTGTCCCTCGCCAAGCTTGGCGCCCCGCAGCTTGGTCTTTATCGCACCGTACAGCGTGCCAACCAGAATAATTGCCCCGTAACCGCCGTCGCCAATTATCATCGCGAAAAACACGGTGAGAAAGAGGAGAAAGAGAACGGAGATATCAAACTCTCGATACCCCGGCACCGTGCCCAGAAGCTGGAACACGGGGCGGATGATCTGAACGGGTTTAGGATTACGAACTTCGGTCGGGACCGGATCGGTCTCGGCGGGATCGTCGATCACGAGGCCCCAGCCGTTTTGGCGAGCGCCTTCTTTTACGCTGTCGAGACGATCCGCGGGCAAAAAACCGGTCAGCCAGCTCAACTCCTCGTCGCTATCGACGGTCGACTGTACGCCGGCGTATTCGAGCGCGGCCGACAGTTCTTCCATCGCCGCCAAGAACGTCGGAACATCGGCGCTATACCCGGCCAGCAACGATTCGATTCCCGCGAGTTCGCGATCCGTTTCATCAATCTGATGGCGTAGCTCGGAAAGCGGCGCTTCGGCGATCGGAAAAAAATCAACGTCGGCGGGAAATGTGTCGTCACCGGTCACAACAGAAATAAGACGGACGACGGACTTTGTACGGTTCAAGATAATGTAACGCGGCAACTCGACGCGTTCGAGTACGTCGGGCGTGAGAGCGTACAACCTGATCTGCACGTTTTTCTCCGCCAAAGCTGCGAGCATCGCGGGCGCGATTTCGCCCCACGGCTCCATCCGCTCGATCTCTCGTGTGATCCGATCGCGAGACTCGAGCAATTGGCTTTGCTGCTCGACGAGTTGCTCTATCTCGGTTGCGATCGACAACGCCTTGTCAACGGACGCGCCGGGGTCGCGTGAGGAATCCGGCTTGCTTGCATCGTCGGTCTGTACGATCGCAAGAGCACGTTGGAGTCGACCGACTTGTTCCCGGAGGCGATCTCCGTTGTCGTCGCTCCCCGGGGTTTGGTGGACGTGGAGAACACCGATCTCCCGCAAGCTATCGAGCGTCTCGTTCTCAAGCCGCTTGATCGTCACAAGCGATACCTTT
This sequence comes from Alkalispirochaeta sp., assembly GCA_965601745.1. Taxonomy (GTDB): domain Bacteria; phylum Spirochaetota; class Spirochaetia; order DSM-27196; family Alkalispirochaetaceae. The sequence goes on along the minus strand of OZ271836.1, from coordinate 1,254,527 downwards.
TTCATCGGAACGATCATTCGGATGCCCTCACAACTTTGCGTTTGGCGATCTTACCGCGTACAACTGCCGCGGTTTGTTGATCGCCAAGGTAGATCTGAATCATGCGAATGTTCTCGCGTGTCTCCGGTATTTTTACCTTCTCAAACAGGTTAACGCGCTGCGTCGTTGTCCTGAGTTCATCCGCCAGCAGCCTGAGTTGCTCACGCAAAACTTTGAGTCGAGCGTCTTGTTCGAGCACAGTCCGCAACGCCTCGACACCGCGATCGGTCCAATACGGTGTTTTGACGAGATCCCAGCGACGATCCACAAACACAAGATCCTCAAATACGGGGATATCGATACCGGCGATATTTCCGACTGAGGTCGTAATTCGCTGGACTTCGGCATAGGGGACAAGGTCGATACCGTCGTTGAACACGCCAATCCAGTTGTCGAGATCTTTGAGTAACGCCTCTTTTTCACGAACAAGAGCGTCGTACTGTTGCTCGACCTGCCGGATGACCATTTGCAGCTGTTGCTTTTTCAACTGCAGGGTCGGGAGGTAACGGAGAAATCGCTTGAGTCCGTCTTTTTGCTTTTTGAGCTCGTTCTTGGTGAGCTTGACCATCAGGCGCCGACCTCCGCCGTATCCTTCTCGGGCCAGAACTCCTTGATAAGTCCGGTTTTTAAGCCCGTCTCTTGGGGCTCAAAACACTCCGCAAGAATTTCCCAACCGCGATTCAGTGCCTCTTCGAGCGGAATGTTGACCGATAGGTCCATCATCCGCGCCTCAAAAATCTCGCCATACTTAAGGAGTTTGTCGTCCCACTCGGACATACGGAATCCCATCGATTTTTTCTCGAGGCTCTCTTTATACGCCGCGTAGATCTTGATCATACCGTCCATAAGAGCGCGATGGTCGTCGCGTGTCTTGTCGTTGACCTGCTGTTTGAGGCGCGAAAGGGATCCAAACGGCTCGATACGACCGTTTCGCAGGTAGTACTGCCCCTCGGTTATGTATCCCGTGTTGTCCGGGACCGGGTGGGTCACGTCGTCGCCCGGCATCGAGGTTACCCCGAGGATCGTGATTGAGCCCGCGCCTTCAAAGTCGACGGCTTTCTCATATCGCGCCGCGAGCTGACTGTACAGGTCTCCGGGGTACCCTCGGTTTGATGGAACCTGTTCCTGGGTAATCGCTATCTCTTTCATCGCGTCGGCAAAGTTGGTCATGTCGGTAAGGAGTACGAGGACTCGGCTGCCTTTGAGGGCAAACTTCTCGGCGACCGCGAGACTCACGTCGGGAACGAGAAGCGCCTCAACCACCGGGTCACTTGCCGTGTGGACAAAGAAAATCGTTCGTGAGAGCGCACCGCCCTCCTCGAGCGTGTCCTTGAAGTAAAGGTAGTCGTCGTACTTCAGACCAATACCGCCCAAAATGATGATATCCACCTCGGCCTGCATCGCGATTCGGGCGAGGAGCTGATTATACGGTTCACCGGAAACGCTGAAAATCGGAAGCTTTTGGCTTTCGACAAGGGTGTTAAACAGATCGATCATCGGGATACCGGTTCGAATCATGTTGCGCGGGATAATTCGCTTGGCCGGGTTTACCGACGGTCCGGCGATTTCGATCAGATTGTCCGTCAGCTGGGGACCGTTGTCGCGCGGTTGTCCCGATCCGTCAAAGATTCGCCCCATGAGGTTGTCCGAAAAGGAGACCTGCATCGGCTGCCCGGTAAAGCGCACCTCGTCTCCGGTGGATATTCCGCGACCGCCAGCGTAGACCTGGAGGCTCACGTCGTCGTCGCGCATCTTGATGACCTCGGCGAGTGAGTCGCCGTAGCGGGTACTGACAACCGCCAGTTCGCCGTAGCGCACGCCCTCGGCTTTGACATTGATAACGTTTCCGACGATCGATTCTATTCGACTATATACTTTGCGCATTACTTCCTCACTTTCGATAGACGCTTTCGGCGTGCGATTCGAGACCCTGCGTCTTTTCCTCGATCATCTTTGTAATCTCGCCTTCGAGTCGTTTAAACTCGTCGGATTCCCACTCCGCACCGTTGTAGTCGATAAAAAGCTGGCGGAGCTGGTAGAAAAAGTTTCGAGCATCTTCCTTGCTATCAACGCGGATTTTGGCGCCGAGAATGCGAAACAACAGGTCAAATACGTAGCGTTGCCGCTCGACGCTCACCGCCGCGTCTACCGGGTCAAACGCGTTCTGTTGCAAATAGACGTCGTCGAGGAACTCACTTTTTTGAAAAAGAATGTAGTCCTCGAGCGCGGTACCCTCCTCGCCGACGACTTTCATCATCTGACCAACTTCGTTGCCTCGAAACAGGAGGTCACGGGCGTACTCGGTCATGCCCTCGTTTATCAGTCCGGGGTACTTGCTCCAACTATCGAGCGGATCGATAGACGGGTACTTGCGCGCGTCCGAACGCGCGCGAGAAAGCCCGTGAAATGCGCCGACAACCTTGAGCGTCGCCTGCGTTACCGGTTCCTCAAAGTTGCCACCGGCCGGGCTGACCGTACCACCGATCGTAACCGATCCCGTCGCCCCGCTTTTGAGGCGGACGACGCCGGCGCGTTCGTAGAACGCGGCGATAACCGACTCCAGATAGGCGGGAAACGCTTCTTCGCCCGGTATCTCCTCGAGACGACCACTCATCTCACGCATCGCCTGCGCCCATCGACTCGTTGAATCGGCAAGCAGGAGCACGTTCAGGCCCATTTGACGGTAATACTCGGCGATCGTAACCGCGGTGTAGACCGAGGCTTCACGAGCTGCCACCGGCATCGAGCTGGTGTTGCAGATGATAACCGTTCGCTCCATGAGCGACTTGCCCGTTCGTGGGTCAGTCAGCTCGGGAAACTCGCGCAACGTTTCGACAACCTCACCCGCTCGTTCGCCGCACGCGGCGATGATGACGATATCAACTTCGGCATTTCGGCTGGTAATCTGCTGTAAAACGGTCTTGCCGGCGCCGAACGGACCGGGAATACAGTACGTTCCGCCCCGGGCAACCGGGAGAAATGTGTCAATAAGGCGAACTTTGGTAACCATCGGTTCGGTCGGCCGCATACGTTCCGTATAGGCATCGATCGCGCGCTTGACCGGCCACTCGAACTTCATCGTGACGTCGTGGACCGTACCCTGCTCGTCTTCCAGCTGGGCGACCACGTCGGTCACTTTGTAGCTCCCGGCGTCGGCGATCGATACAACTTTGTAAACGCCGAAGAATCCAAACGGTACCATGATCCAATGTTCGAAAATCCCCTCCGGGACCGTTCCGAGACGTTCACCGCGACTCAAGGTATCGCCGACTTTGGCGATCGGCGTAAAATCCCAGGATTTTTCCCGCGGTAACGGATCGAGGTACAAACCGCGCTCGAGAAAGAACCCCGATTGTTCGGCCAGTTCCGGGAGGGGATTTTGGAGACCGTCACAGACGGTGGTGAGGAGGCCGGGGCCGAGCTCAACAGCAAGCAACTCCTGCGTGAACTCGACCTTATCTCCAACCGTTACGCCGCGCGTTATCTCGAAAACCTGCAGCTCCGCGCTGTCGCCTTGAACGCGGATTACTTCCGACTTGAGTCGCTTATCCTCAACGCGGATGTAACCGACTTCGTTCATCGACACTTCGCCGTCGACGTTTACGCTCACCATATTTCCGTTGATGGCTACAACTTGTCCTGTGGTCATGTATCAATCTCCATTAGAACTTTTGAGAGTTCGCCGTATTGTCGGTCAAACTCCTCGCGACCGGCCTCGGCATCGACGAGTCGCTGATATCGCAATGATAGTTGCAATTTTAAGAAATAGACGGTTATCGCCTCGCGATCGAAATAACGACCTACCGCGAGTTCATCGAGAAACGTCCACTGGATCCGAAGGAGCGCGGTTTCGGTCTTTAGCGGAGTATCTTCGGCGAGGATCGCCCGTACGCGCTCGCCGATCACTGGATCGATCGCGATCTCCGGGAGGTCAACGTCCCAACCGAGCGTTTGGGCCCGAAGCGTCGCGCCCTGTATCGCCAGTGTCTGGGTAAACTGCGTCCAGCGAGCGAGCAGTGAATCACCGGGTACCTCTATGGCATCGTTATCGTCTACGCCGGCCGATCGCAGATACAAAATGTCCCGAGGACTCATAAAGCTGCTGCAATGGTCGAGAAACGAATCGATCGTAAAGAACGGGGTTTGTTCGAGGTAAACCACCGGGAGCGCGGCAACGGTGTAGTAGTACTGTCGCACCTCGGCTCCTTACTCAGCCGTCGCTTTTTTCATTATCTCGCCGAGACGAGGATTGAGGAACGCCGAAAGCATCTCGGCCAGACTCCCCGCGCTAAAATCGTAGTAGACGGCTCCATCTTTGGTGCCGACTTTGAATCCGGCGGCGAGATTGGCGACAGGCCTTACTTCGACACCGGCGCCGATTTTGTCGCCAAGCTTGGCGCGAATGGTCTTTTCAAGCGCCGCCTTGTCGTTATCCGGAACGAGAACTTCGAATGTACCGGATTCCTTTGTCTGCCAAGCGGCGATAAGTGCGGCGACGATTTCGCCGACTTTGTCGGGAGACAAGGACTCCCCAACGGCGGACTCCATGACGGCGTTAAAAATCGACTCAATCTGCTTTTGGACAGCAAGGGAAAGATCGCGTCCGGCCTGGGCCAGAGCCTGTTCACCGGCGGCTACCATTCTGTCTCGTTCGAGTTCGGCATCTTTTATGATACCGGCCGCCTCCTGCTGAGCAGCCTGTACCCGTTGAGCGGCTTGTTTCTCGGCGGCTTCGATAATTTCACGACCCCGATTCTCGGCCGCGGAAACTCCCTCGTCTTGAATTTTCCGGATGATATCGTCTAGCTGGGTTTCCATCTTCAGTCCTTATGTGGCGGCGTTTTTGATTATACATAATTGTAGTATTTCACCTTGCACGGTTTCAAGAGCCATACTTGGTATTCTAAAGCGATAGATCGCCAACAATCTTAAACGCGTGGTTTTCCCGAACAACGCGAAGCTCGCGAGCACGAAAAAACTCCGGTACCAACTGTTCAATTCTTTGGGCGACGTACGATTCGATTTCCTCCTCGACGTCGTCGGGCACGGACTGCAGCGTGACCATGCGAACTTCGACGACGTAGCCCTTCCCGTAGTCGCTACCAAATCCGGCCGAGAAACTTGCGCCGACGTTAAACAAGCCGTCGTGTTCTTTGTTGGCCGCGCTACCGCGCGCCGGTCGTGCCGGGTGGAGCCGATAACGAGATCCCCAGCGATCCTCGAGTTCGTCATCGATCCTGTCAAACAAACGCTTTAACGTACGTTCAAATTCCTGGACTTCACGGCCGCGCATTCTCTGCTTCCCACACAACCTCGACGACGTATCCATCGGCCTCGAGAACGATATCGGCGAGCTCCGTTTCGACGACGATCGACCGTTCGTTGGGGCGGGTGACATAGCGCAGATCGGCTGGTGCGATAACACTCTCGATCGGACGCGGAGCGATCAGTTCGAGACGAAACCTGCTTTCGCGTAATCGGTCGCGGACAAGATCGGCGGCCGCGGTATCAACAGGTCCTCGCGCGGCGGCAATCGGTAAGCGAACGTTTCCCTCCCGGGGCGTAAACCGGAACTCGGCCGTCCGGGCTGTTGCGCCGGCCCAAAGGAGCGCCAGCGACTGCGGATCCGAGATCGAAAACGTTGCCTCTATGGTGACCATTTGATCGTCACCGGCGAGACGATACCGATCAAGGTTAACTCCCTCTAATCGGAGAGCGAGTTCTTCCATGTCCCGTCGGGAAACCGGAAATATACGGTTGGGATCATCATCATCAAAGACGCCGCGTTCCCAAACGTCGCGATCAATCGTGTACCGGGCGACAAGATCAGCGCTGCCGTTGTCCGAGACCTCGAGCCGCATATCGATATCGATACAGGAGCCGAGCAAAACAAATGCTCCAAAGACAAGGGCGATTGTCCGGATTTTTTTCACGGGTCGATCCTAACCGTTGGAGACGTCTAACTCAACTACCGTTTTTCCGAATCCCCCCTGGTCGGCGGGGGCAAAGTCGTACCCGCTTACCTCCGGCCTGTCTCGCAGGTATTCGTGAACTGCTTTTTTAAGGACGCCGGTCCCCGTTCCGTGGATAACGGTAAAACGAGCCATATGGTGCAACACCGCGGCGTCAATCTGCGCCTCCAACGCCTCTACCGCTTCGACAAGCCGATAACCGCGAATATCAAGCTGAATTTGAGCGGTCGATCCCGTTCTCACGGTGCCGGAATCGATCACCACCGACTCATCGGTGCTTACCGCGGAATCGTCGATTTGCAACTCGTCCGCCCGAACGGACATGCGTAGGACGTCAAATTGTACCTCGACTCGCTTTTTTTGAATCGACCTCACCGTTCCACGACGTCCCGTGTTTATGTGCCGCACCGCCATTCCTTCGTGAATCTGGCTTACGTTGAGTGACGTCGCCCGCTTTTTGCTGTCCAAAGCGTCGATGCGGGCCCGCTCGGCGTCCCGAAGGTCCGTAACGGCTTGGATCGTCTGGTGCGCTTCCTTAATCTCGGCGTCGGTAATCTTAGATTGCTCGCGTACGCGCCGTACCTCGGTCTCGAGCTCGGATCTCGCCTTGATCAACTCAGCGTCCAGCTCTCGTAGTTTGCCGCGTCTGAGTTCCACTTCGCGCTTATTCGTCTCTCGGGCAAGCTCTTCCACCTCATCATGGCGCTGCCGTAGTTGTGTCTGTTCGCGCTCGAGCTCGACTCGAAGACCGCGTAGCTCCCGTTCTTCTTCCTGCAGCCGACGCAAAATCTCACCGACGCTTCCGGAGCGATCCTCGAGATATTCATAGGCTTTTGTCAGAACTTCTTCCGGCAAACCGTAACGCCGCGCCGTATCGAGCGCGTGGCTCGATCCCGGCCTGCCGGCGACGACGCGGTAGGTCGGGAGATGGGTCGTTTCGTCAAACTCCATCGCGGCGTTTGTCGCACCCGACCGCGTGTACCCATAGTGCTTGAGGACGGTAAGGTGGGTTGTGACGAGAATCGTCGCGCGTCGAGCGAGCAGAAAGTCGATCAGACCCATCGCCAGCGCAGCGCCCTCTTCCGGATCCGTGCCGCCGGCAAGCTCGTCGAGGAGAACGAGCGAATGCGACCCCGCCTGGGACGCGATAGACGCGAGCGAATAGACGTGAGCCGAGAACGTCGACAACGCCGCGTCGATGCTTTGCTCGTCCCCTATCGACACCGCAAAATCGGAGAAGATCGGTAGCGAACTGTCGGCAGCCGCAGGGATCGGAATCGAACATTGGTTCATCACCGCGAGGAGTCCAAGTGTCTTGAGAAGTACTGTCTTGCCACCGGTGTTTGGTCCGCTGAGTACCAGGAGTCGTGTATCGGCGTCAAACTGAATCGTTAACGGGACGCAGCTCTCGCCCAGGAGCGGGTGCCGCGCTTCACGGAGATCAACCCCCGATCCAAATGCGAGAACGCTTCCGCGCGTTTCGACGCCATAGCGAGCCCGTGCGGCGAGAAGATCAAGCTTTCCAAGGCGGGTCGCGCATTCCTCGAGATCTACGAGTGATTCCCGGACAAGAACGCTGAGCGCGCGAAGTCGTCGATGGATTGCGGCGTGAACTTCGGCTTCAAGTCGGACCCCTCGGTTGTTGAGATCGACAAGACCTTCGGGCTCGACAAACAACGTATCGCCGCTCCCACTGGCCTCATGGATAATCCCATTCACCCGACCGCGAAAATCGGCGCGAAGCGGCAGGACGATTCTTCCGTCGCGTATCGTCGGAAGATCCTCTCGATACACATCACGCTGGTGACGAATAAGGGCGGCCGCAGTCGTTCGAATCTCGCCGCGGACTTCTGTTATCGCGCCTCGGAGCTGCCGTACTTCGGGGATCGCATCTTCGTTTAACGATCCGTCGTCCGATATAAGAAGGTGGAGCTCGTCCCGAAGACGCGGGAGGAGATCATCTTGTCTATTAAGCTCCGCAAAAACCGATAGGTCGTCGCCACGCTCGGTAAGCGCGGCAAAAAAGCGTCGCCACTGATCGATAGAATCGACCAAGCGCCGTATGGCGTGGAGCGCTTCGAGCTCGGCCACGCCGCCTTCGATCCGCACCTGGGCGAACGCGGAATCGACATCGGCGACGCCGATTCCGGGAACGTGAAACCCTTCCGAGAGAAAGCGCATTAATTCCGCGACCTGTTTTCCGGTACGGACGAGAACGCTCGTGTCGTCTATCGGTTCAAGTGCCAGCGCCTGCGACGCAGCGGCTTGGTAGCTGCACTTTTCGGCGAGTCGTTCTCGAATCCGGTCAAACTCCAGAAGGCGAAGGCTGTTCACGATATCCGACCCCGAACCATGTCCTCGACGATCGCAGTATAGGACAAAAAGCGACGGGCAAGCGCCTCATCGGACTCGGCCGCTCGTTGTATCCCGCAGCCAGGCTCATGAAGGTGAGTGCAGTCGGATAATGCGCACGTCGCCGCAAAGTCCCGGAACTCAGGAAATGCATGCGCGATCGTTTGGATCTCGTACCCAAAGAGGTCGAACTCCTTGATTCCCGGCGTGTCGATGAACACTCCTGCATGGTCTTCCGGCGCGGCGACACGGCGGGCAAGTGTCGTCGTGTGTCGCCCACGTCGATAGCGGGCGGAGACGTCGCCGACGGCGAGATCGACTCCGGGTACGAGCGCGTTGACGAGGCTACTCTTCCCGACGCCGGACTGACCGATGAGGCAAATGACGTTGGCGCGACTATGCTCACGGATTTTGTCGATCTGTCGCTCTCCGATCGCGATCGTCTTGATTACGGGATAACCCGCCCGAGTAAGATCTTCGAGGTGCCGAGAACCCTCCTCGGGCAGTTGCAGGTCAGCCTTGTTAACAACGACAACCGCCGGAATCCGTTCAATTTCGGCCATAACAAGAACTCTGTCGATAAATTGGGGCCGATACCGCGGTTCGCCGCCGTTGGCAACGACATAAAGCCAATCGACGTTAGCGGCGACGGTCTGTCGCCGTCTTTTTTTTCGATTCCAGCGCGTGACCGCGTTGGATCTGTCCAGCCGTTTGCGGATCACCGCTCCCTGGGTGTTCGTCGTAATTTCGACCCGATCGCCGGGTGCGAGCGGGTTATGCGCCGGCTCGTCGACATCCAGGACTTTTCCTTTGATCCGCAAATGATCGTAAACGTTCCCGCTTTCGTCGCGAACGGTGAATATGTTCCTCGCCCCCCAGAGGACCGTCGCCTCGCGGCTATCCACGGACACCGACCTCGAGCGACTGAACGTTTGCGTTGCCGGAGAGGCATTCAAGCCCGAGTGGCCGATTTCCCGTCAGAAACACCAGAGGTTCCGGTGGATCTCCGGATCCCTGCGAACGCGAACGATCGTCCGCTTTGGCTTCTCCGTCGAGCAGCGCCTCAATACGACGAACAACACCGTCCAGCGAATCGACGACCTGAACATGACTTGGAAAGATCCGCTCGAAGGTATGCCGGTAACGAATAAAGTGGGTGCACGCGAGGACGACGGTATCGACGGACGCGTCGACCTGCGGGAGCACCTCCTCCCGGAACTCATGGATCAGCGAATCATCCGAGCAAAACGAGCGTTCGGCGAGCTCGACAAGATTTGGTAATCCCAGCGATGTAACGCGTGAGTAACGGGCGAAACGGCGCACGAGATCCCTCGTATAGGGATCATGGGCGGTTCGGTTAGTTGAGAGCACGGCTATATGACCGGTTTTGGTCAATGCCGCGGCCGGTTTAACCGCCGGCACGACACCGACTACGGGATAGTCGACTTCAGATCGGAGGCGTTGCAGCGCGACAACCGAGGCGGTGTTGCACGCCAGAACCGCGACGTCGATTTTTATATTGTGAGGAAGCGCCGCAAAACATAACGCTACGCGCTCCTCAACCTCTATCGGTGAACGATCACCGTACGGGAAATACTCCGAATCGGCGACGTATACCGTGTTTACCTGTCGATTGCGTTGGGCGAACTCTCGTAGGTACGCAAAGCCGCCGATACCCGAGTCAAAAAAGAGAACCGTTGATTGATTTAGATCGATAGAATTACGAGAAGAGGGCATCGAACTGATCGCGACTCGAAGGCCCCGTTTTGTTGGATCCGCCACCGCCGCGATCGTTCAGACGAAAATAATCGCAGAAGTTCGAACGTTCCTTCTCAAACACCGGGTCGGGAATCGACTCACGGCAATCCCAGTGCGCGCCGGGCTCGTAAAAAACACAGTTTTTACAGCACCGAACGGGCGCCGAGCAATGAGGGCACTCGAGAGAACGCGTAATCACGATATCGCGCGGAAACTCCGTCCCGCAGGCGTAGCAGGCCGACATCGACGATATTGTACGTAGGGCACTCATACTTGTGCAAGGAGAAACGGCGCCCTACACTCTTTCCATGTTCTCGCATCAGTTGCGCTCCGAACAGCTCTCCCGTGCCGATCTTGGCGCCGGAGTGATTCTCCAGGATCTAGACTGCTCCGACACGAGCCTCAGCGAGATCGATTTCTCCGATACAACGCTTAAGTGGATTCGTTTTTCAGGCACAGAACTGCGGGATTGCAGTTTTGAGCGATGCAGCATTCTTGGACTGTTCGCCGACAACGCCGTTTTTGTTAACTGCCGCTTTGACGGTTCGACGATCAGTTCGTCAGTATTCGCCGGTGCGCGCTTCGTAGAATGCAGTTTTGTCGATGTAACGGCGGATCGCTGTAATTTTAACGCCGTTGTCGCCGACCTGACCGACTTTAGCGATGCGTCGTTACGCGGAAGCCGGTTTTTGGGCGCTCTGCTTACGACCGTTCGATTTGTAAACTGCGATATTGGACAAACGATATTTAGCTACAGCGAGCGCCACGAAGTGTCATTTAAACACTCGAATTACGAGGAGGCTCATTTTTGACGGGCGCGCTGGACCTCGTGCCGATATATTCCGAGCCGTCCGATTCGACCTCGTATCTAGTTGCCAAGGCCGATTCGACCGAAGCGATCATCATCGATCCGATCCCGATGACGACGAGTATGTACTCGTCGATCCTGGAACGAAAATGGAATATCACGACCGTTTTGATTACCCATCTCGAGTCGTACATGAACCACGCCCTGAACACACTCGGCAAGATTTTTTCGTTCGAGATCGTGTCGGGAGCGATCGAACTACTCGGCGCCCGCTGCCGCGTCCCGGACGAACAGGCGCCGATGAACCTTTCCGGACTTGAGGTACGCGCGATCAATACGCTTTCGCACTCGCGCGAATCGTGTATTTACTTGATCGATCGGATCTGTTTCTCCGGATCGATCATCCAGGCCGGCGCGCTTGGCGAAACACCGAATAGTTTTGCCGAACAACTCCTCATCGCAACGGTGAAGGATTATCTATTTGAGGGTGGCGAGGACTATGTCCTCTTGCCCTCCGTCGGACCCCCGTCGACGATTGCCGCCGAGCAGCGCGACACGCCGTTTTTTAACGACAAGTTTATCGATGCCTAAGTTCCCTGATTAATGATAAAAAACGTTCCGGTGGAGGAGTCCAAAACCGTCGCGGCGAATCGCCCGGCGCGGTAGCGATTACCAGCTCCGCGGCGTGAAGCATCAACGACGCGTCGGGATAATGAGAATCGCGACGGGCGTAGAGCGGATCACCGAGAATCGGACACCCAATCGATTGCGCGTGTACTCGAATTTGATGTGTACGGCCGGTACGAGGACTAAAACGAACCAATGCGTACGTGCCGAACGAGCGAAGCACTTGATAGCCGGTCTCAGCTGCTTTACCGCCGGAATCAACGAGGGCATAACGGACGCGGTTGTGAGGGTCGCGTCCGATACGCCCCGTGATCGTCCCCGCGCGTGTGCGGGGAACGTTTTTTAGTAGTGCGAGATAGCGTTTTTCAACCGTTCGACTCACAAACTGTTTGACGAGGAAATCGTGTATCACCGGGCTTTTGGCGACGATCATCGTACCGCTCGTTTCCTTGTCTAAGCGGTGAACGATTCCGGGGCGGATATCTTCGGCCGCAAAGTACGGATCGTACCGATATCGCCACGCCAACGCGTTGGCGATCGTTCCCGATCTGTTTCCGGCTCCCGGATGGACGACGACCCCTTGATCCTTATTGATGACGAGAACGTTTTCGTCCTCATAGATAACGCTTAACGGCAGCTCCTCGGGCACGACTCCGATCGGATCGGGAGGCGCCAGTACCGCGCGGATCTCGTCGCCGGCATTTACCTTCGTTGAAAGTTTGGCAGAACGACCATTGCAGGAGATCGACGTAAGCCGATTCTGAAGAGCACTTCTCGTCGCGACGCCCTCATGCTCGGCGAGGTAACGATCGAGGCGGACGGCGGAATCAACGTCGGCCGATACTCGGACGGAGATCTCTTCCGGTTCGACGTTGAAGTCACTCGTTCCCATTTTGCGCCCGTTCTCGTCGACCTAACGCGTAGTCGAGCAGCGCGACGCCTACACTCAGAGTGGCAGCGGAGACGATCAATCCTATACGTTCGTCGTTGTTGTAACGCTCGCCGGTCGACGTAGAAAAGAACCACGGCGCAAAATCGCTGTTGGGCTCGCCGGCACGATAGCTCTGGTAGGCAAAGCGTCCGAGCTGGTAGGTAAATCCGGAGAGGATCATCGTGATCGGGAAGCTTCCGAGGGCGATGATCTCCGCCCGCCGAAGATCGCGACTCCACGACGGAAACTCGGCCGGATCGTAGGGTTCCGGCGCCGAAGGATCGCGGCTCTCCTCTTCGGGCGCAACGTCCTGAGCTGTAACGGGCAGCGGCGAGACGATCGACGCAAGAACGCAGATCACGAGAAAACACGCGAATCCTTTTCGGATGACGTTCAACGCGTCCGCGCTCCAAATATCGCCGTCCCTACCCGTACGACCGTCGAACCCTCGAGTATCGCGTACTCGAGATCGTCACTCATCCCCATCGAAAGTTCGATAGAAGATATCTCCGGGTACGCGCCGACCAGCCTTTCGCCGTAGGTCCGCACGCTGGAAAACGCCTCGCGGACCTCACGCTCCGAATCGCTGAGCGGACCTACCGTCATCAAACCACGGAAACAGTAATGTGCGGACGAAAGGATTCGTTCGACGAGGGGCAGCACTTCATCGTAGCCGGCAACACCGTGCTTACTAAGCTCGCCCGAACTGTTTACCTCAACAAAGAGATCAAGCGGAGTGTCTCGCTCACGGGCGTGCGAATCAAGCGCATCGAGCGTCCGCATCGCGTCGATCGACTCGATCGCGTTGTACAACCTCGCGGCGTCTTTTGCCTTGTTTCGTTGAAGGTGTCCGATGAGGTGCACCCGCGATTCCGGAGGAAATACCCCTACTCGCTCTCGGGTCTCCTGGACGATGCTTTCACCAAATAGCCGATGTCCGGCAGCGATCGCCTCTTTAACTCGCTCTACCGGTTGTCGCTTCCCAACCGCCATCAACGATACGTCGCTGGGGTCGCGCCCCGCCCGATCGCAATACCGAGTAATGCGATCGTGTACGGTCGCGAGATTGTTGGCGATTACGCTCATCGGTCTGAGTCTAACACGGTGATATCGATATTGACGATAGTCTTTAACGGGAGTAGTTTCTGCTTGTATAACAATCCGTTAGAGGAAATGTGATGAGTAATCAACTATGGTCGGAGCGCCAGACCTCAACATGGCGAACAAAAGTCGGGTTAGCCGAGATGCTCAAGGGCGGCGTTATCATGGATGTGACCGATGCCGATCAAGCAAAGATCGCGGCCGATGCCGGAGCTCAGGCCGTTATGGCGCTCGAGCGCGTACCCGCCGATATTCGCGCCCAAGGTGGCGTCGCCCGGATGAGCGATCCGGCTATGATAGAAGAGATCCAGAATACAGTCACGATACCGGTGATGGCCAAATGCCGCATCGGTCATACTGTCGAGGCGCGAATTCTCGAGTCGATGGGTGTCGATTTTATCGACGAGAGCGAAGTTCTCACGCCTGCCGACGATCGCTACCACGTTGAAAAACACGGTTTTAAAGTCCCCTTTGTTTGCGGATGTCGCGGCCTCGGTGAAGCGCTCCGTCGTATCGGTGAGGGCGCGGCGATGATTCGTACCAAAGGAGAAGCCGGTACCGGCGATATCGTCGAGGCGGTGCGCCACATGCGTACCCTCATGGGCGAGATTCGGGCGCTCCAACAGCTACCTCCGGAAGAGTTGATGACGCGAGCTAAAGACCTCGGCGCGCCCTACGACCTCGTCGCCGAGGTAGCGCGGCGCGGTCGTCTTCCAGTTCCCAACTTCTCCGCCGGAGGTGTCGCGACGCCGGCCGATGCGGCCTTGATGGTCTACCTGGGCGCAGAAGCCGTTTTTGTCGGCTCCGGCGTCTTTAAGTCGGACAATCCCGAGCGGCGCGCTCGTGCGATAGTCGATGCGGTTGCGTACCACGATGACTACGAAAAACTGGTTGAGATTTCACGGGGGATCGGCGAGCCGATGACGGGAATAAACGTGTCCGTCATGTCCGCCGAAGAGCGTATTGCCGGTAGAGGTTGGTAAGACCTGTTCAACACCGTACCCGACGCGGCCTATGGCCGCGTTTTTATTTACCGGAGTTGTTAGACCGTGAACATAGGCGTTCTCTCCTATCAAGGTGATTTTCAACGACACGTAGACGTTTTGGACGGACTCGGTGCGGTTTCGCGGGCGGTACGTTCTCCTGAGCATCTGGTTGGGCTGGACGGTCTCGTAATCCCCGGCGGCGAGAGCACAACGATCGGGAAGCTGATGGATCGGTTTGGTCTCCTGTCCGCGATTCGAGACGCGATTTCATCCGGCCTCGCGGTCATGGGAACCTGCGCCGGGGCGATTCTGCTGGCCCGTTCAATCGAGAACAGCGATCAAGTACGGATCGGCGGACTCGATATCACGGTCCGACGCAACGCCTACGGCCGTCAAATCGACAGTTTTGAAGCGGATCTACAAATTCCGATCATCGGGCGCAAGCCGTTTACCGGGGTCTTTATTCGCGCGCCGCTGATCACCGCGGTAAGATCCGGCATCGAAATACTCGGTGAGTTTGAAGAATCGCCGGTACTCGTGCGGAGCAAACGGCTGCTCGCACTTACATTTCATCCGGAACTCACCCAGGATGCGCGAGTCCATAGGTATTTTCTCGAAGAGGTCGTTAGGTCCGGCGTGTAAAGTTGTACTCGACGAGAGTAGTCAACGCCTCACGACCGCGTTTTCGCAGCGAGAGTGCCGCGATCGTCTCGCGCGCATGGGCCATGTCGCTTTCGACAACCTTCTCTACTCGCTCGTGGACGCCGGAGTCGTGAATAAACGTTCGCAACGATTCCACGTCCGTCGCCGTGATATCAGAGTTTCCAAACATTCGTCGGTAACGATCAGCGGACGTTCCAAGGTCAAATAAGAATCGCCGGTACAGCGTTTTTTTGTCCTCACGTACATCGCTGCCGGCGGGTTTTCCGATCGTATCCGTATCGCCAAAGATTCCTAACTGATCGTCCCGGATCTGAAAAATTCGACCAAGCGATTCTCCCAGAGTTCCGACGTGCTCCTGGTCGACCGTACTGGCTCCGGCGATCATCGCGCCGATAGTGAGCGGGAGACTGAACGTATAACGGCCGGTCTTATAGGTATACACCTGCAGGATCGCGTCGTCCGTTGCGTCTGAAATGTAACCGTGGTGCACGTCCTGCATTTGGGCGAGACCGACAACGGTGATCTCGCGGGCGACGAGCGAGACGATCTCGCTCCGCCGTGTTACATCGATCTCCAGCTGCCCGAGGACGTCAAATGCCAGGAGAGCAGCAACGTCGCCGGCGCAGATCGCCAACGACTCACCGTACAAACGATTCCTTTCTCCGATCCCGTCGGGCGCCGATTGTCGATACTGTGCATGTATTGAAGGACCTCCGCGCCGGACGTCGTCTTGATCCATGATGTCGTCGTGTATCAGAAGAAATGACTGCACAAGTTCCATCGCCAATCCCGCGTCGATACACGCCCGTGGGATCTCACCGTCGGCAAACAGCGAATACCCCAAAGACACAAACGCGCCGCGGAGGAGTTTACCGCGTCGAACGTATTCGGCAAGGCGCTCGCGCACGTCCGGGCCCCACGGTTCTAAATCCAACAAGCTGCATCGCTCGAAATAATCGTCGATCCGCTCGCGAACGCGATTTTGCGCATCGGTGAGTAACACGTGCATCTGCTGTCGCTCCTTTTCTACGCTACGACCATGTTGAGGAGTCCGGATAGAACGATTCGTGCTTTGTTCGGTTTAACTTTTTGTCTAAATACGATAAATGGATCCTCTGCGATCGCGTGACCGGTCCACTTGTACATATCTCCGGCGGTTTTTATGGGAACGCGATACCGACGGGGGATGTAGTGGTATCCGCTCTCAGCTTCACCTTGCCAAACGATGTAACGATCGAGCTGTCGCCGAATAAACTCCTGGAACTCCCGCGGGTTCTCGCGGGCGATCCTTTCATCGAGCGACGGTAATGAGCTTTCCGAGATCGGCAGGTAGATCCTCCCGAGTTCGTTATCTTCCGCGATGTCTCGAATAAAGTTGATGTACTGCATCGCCCGACCGAGCAGGCGCGCTGCGTGGTACGATCGCTCCGGTAAATCGATTATCCGGGCCATAAAGAGGCCAATGACCTCAGCAGAACCGTAGATGTACTCAAGCGACTCGTCGATCGTCACGTGATGTTTTTTGTGGAGATCCATCCGCATCGAATGAAAAAAAGCGTCTATCCACTCGGCCCTAAAATTGTGGCGCTCGGCGACATCGATAAATCCATCGATTATCGCGTCGCCGTTGGAGCCATGATCCCGCGTCCGTTCGTAGTCTTTTACAAAGCGCTCGAATCCGTCGCCATCCTGCGGGATGCGATCTACAAAATTGTCAGCCACTCTTACAAAAGCGTAGAGAAGAAATACGTCGTCGCGGACGCGCGGTGGGAAGAATCGGGTCGAGTTAAAATATGTCTTGCTGCCGGCGCGAAAGGTATCGTAGTGGACCTGTTGAACCTCGACCATCTTTTCCTCTTTTTTTTAAGATACTTCGAATACTAAGGGGAGAAAAGGAGTCAAGTTTTAGCATTTTTTACGG
Source organism: Alkalispirochaeta sp. (assembly GCA_965601745.1). Classification (GTDB taxonomy): domain Bacteria; phylum Spirochaetota; class Spirochaetia; order DSM-27196; family Alkalispirochaetaceae. Next base: position 1,237,369 of record OZ271836.1, on the reverse strand, counting down.
GCCTTTTAGCGATTCGGGGCCTGTTTTAGTCGTTGAGCTATAATTTTTTTGGCACTTTTTTATTAGTCGAGCCGAACTTTTGCAAAATACAGAATGTTTTTAGACTAGTTTTTTGTAACCTGCTTGACTTTGCACACTATTCGCGAAATACTTGGCCGAAATTGATGGACTGACATCAAGGAGGCACGTATGCACACTAAAACCGGTGGCGAAATTATCTGCGATATGATCCAGTACCACGGCGTCGAGTACGTCTTTGGATATCCGGGTGGCGCGGCCATTCCGATTTTTGACGCGCTTGTCGACTCTTCGGTCGAGTTTGTCCTCACCCGCCATGAGCAGGGTGCCGCTCATATGGCCGATGGCTATGCTCGAGCGACCGGTAAGCCCGCCGTCGTTTTGGTCACCTCGGGTCCCGGAGCCACAAACACTATTACAGGCCTTCTCACGGCGCTTATGGACTCTGTTCCGATGATCGTCATTACCGGTCAGCAAACGACTTGGAATCTCGGACTCGACGCGTTTCAAGAGGCCGATGTGTCGGGTATCTCCTACCCGGTTGTGAAGCACTCATATCTCGTTAAGGACGCCCGCGACCTCCCGCGTATTATGAAAGAAGCGTTTTACATCTGCCAGACAGGCCGACCCGGTCCCGTGTTGATTGACGTGCCGAAGGACGTTTCCAGCGCGACGGTTGAAACCGACTACAGCGAGACGTTTGAACTTCCCGGGTATAGCGTTCCCGCCGAGGGTAAACCGGAACTCGTCGAACGCGCGGCGCGTATGCTAAGCCGCGCCCGACGCCCATTACTGTTGGTCGGACACGGCGCCGTCATCTCCGGCGCGGAAAAGGCGGTTCGCCATTTAGCGGAGCATATGCAGGTACCGGTCGTTAACACGCTGCTTGGTAAAGGCGCATTTCCTGAATCCCACGCTCTCTCTCTGGGAATGCTGGGTATGCACGGAACGGCGTACGCCAATAAAGCGGTTGAGGTTTGCGATCTCATCGTGTCAATCGGTTCGCGCTGGGACGATCGAATCGTCGGCGACCCAAAACGATTCTGTGCGAACGCCGACAAAATTCACATAGACATCGACGCCGCTGAGTTCGATAAGACGATTTCCAACGATGTATCGATAAACGGGGACGCTGCGTTAGTCGTTGAGCAGATCGCCGAACTCGCCGAGCCGGGGGACACCGCCGACTGGCTTGCCCAACTTGGCGTGTGGCGACGCGAGTTTCCGCTCAAGTTCAAAAAGAGTGGAAAGCTCAAAGCGGAGCACGTTATCGATGAAATTTATCGCCAGACGGAAGGAAAGGCGTATGTCACGACGGACGTCGGACAGCATCAGATGTGGGCGGCGCAGTATTACTTGATCGACAAGCGCTTTCAATGGATCACCAGCGGTGGCGCGGGCACAATGGGATTTGGCCTGCCGGCCGCAATCGGGGCGCAGCTCGCCCATCGCGATGAGACAGTTGTCGCAATCGTCGGCGACGGTGGATTTCAGATGACGATGTTCGAGCTTGCAACTGCGGTTATTAACAAGCTTCCCCTCAAGATCGTTATCATTAACAACGCTTATCTCGGGATGGTACGGCAGTGGCAGGAACTCTTCTTTGAGAATCGCCTCTCTGGCGTCGACATGGAAGGTAATCCCAATTTCGTCAAGCTCGCCGAGAGTTTTGGCGTCAAGGGTTTCCGTCTCAAGCGGAGTGCGGACGTCAAGCGCGTCATCGGAGCAGCTCTGGATTACTCAGACGGGCCCTGTCTGATCGACGTCGAGGTTGCCAAAGAGGACAACGTGTATCCGATGATACCGGCCGGTTCGGGTTACGCCGATATGATCGTTGAGCCGCCGAAGAAGAAACTTGCGCGACCTGTAGGGAGTACCTGATGAGCAGTACGAGCACGGCCGCAGTCGGCCAGAAAACCAATTCGTATCGGAAGCACACGATCAGTCTGCTTGTGGCCAACCGCCCCGGCGTCCTCATACGAATTTCGCTGGTGTTTGCGCGGCGCGGTTACAACATCGATAGCCTCGTCGTTTCACCGGCGAGCGATCCGGAGTTTTCGATGATGAACATCGTGGCATCCGGTGACGAAAAAACGCTTGATCAGATTCTCAAGCAGCTCAACAAGCTGATCGACGTCGTACATGCCTCCGATCGCACGGGCGAGGATATCATTCAGCGCGAACTGTGCTTGATCAAAGTGGGATGTACGGCCGCGGAGCGTTCGGAGGTGCTCCAGCTCGCGGCAACCTTAAAGTGCGAGGTTCTCGATCTCGACGACGAGTGCGTAACGTTTCAGGTGAGCGGCACGTCGCAACACTTAGACAGTGTGCAGCGGGTCTATTCGGACTACAACGTAATCGAGCTTGTCCGAACCGGTAAGTTGCTCATGGTCCGCGGAAGCAACCACACAGCGTAAGGAAACCGAATGAAAAAGAATCTGTTTAACACCGTTTGGGATATGCATCGGGTAAAAACGCTCGATTCGGGTCAGGACCAGCTGTTTATCGGCCTGCACCTGATTCACGAAGTGACCTCGCCGCAGGCGTTTCAAATGCTTGAGGAGCGTGGTTTGACCGTTCTTCATCCAGAACGAACGTTTGCCACCGTCGACCATATCGTTCCGACCGCAAGTCAAACCCGTCCCTTTAAGGACCGCCTCGCCGAGGAGATGATTCAGGCGATCGAACAGAACACCGAGAAGTACGGAATCGAGTTCTTTGGGCTGCGGACGGACAACCAGGGAATCGTGCACATCATCGGCCCCGAGCTCGGACTCACCCAGCCCGGGATGACGATCGCGTGCGGTGACAGTCATACCTCCACCCACGGCGCCTTTGGCGCGATCGGTTTTGGTATCGGTACGTCGCAGATCCGCGACGTTCTCGCGACCCAGACGATGGCTCTCAGCCGTCCCAAGGTTCGTCGCATTGAAGTACGCGGTAAGCTCCAACCCGGTGTGTACGCCAAAGACATCATTTTGCGAATAATCGCGGATCTGGGCGTAAATGGCGGCATTGGCTACGCCTACGAGTACAACGGCGAGGCGATACACGCTCTGTCAATGGAAGAACGGATGACGATCTGCAACATGAGCATTGAGGGCGGAGCGCGCGTCGGTTACGTAAATCCCGACGAGACAACCTTTGAGTACGTCAAGGGAAGACGATACGCACCGACGGGCGAGGCTTTTGATCGCGCCGTTGCGTTCTGGAAGGATATTGCGAGCGGCGAGGACGCCGAATACGACGATATCTATGAGCTCGATGCAAATACCTTGACGCCAATGGTTACCTGGGGCATCAATCCCGGCCAGGCGATATCGGTAACCGACCGTATTCCGGCAACGGAGGAACTGCCCGAGGATCAACGCGAAACCGCCGAGAAAGCCTACGCCCATATGGATTTCCACGAGCATGAGCCGATGAAAGGCAAGAAAATCGACGTCGCCTTTCTCGGGAGCTGCACCAACGGCCGCATAAGTGATCTTCGCGAGGCCGCGCGACTCCTTAAAGGACATAAGGTAAGACGGGGCGTTCGGGCGTTTGTGGTACCTGGGTCGAAACAGGTTTCGATTCAGGCTGAGCGCGAAGGGCTCCCGGAAATATTCAGAGCCGCGGGATTTGATTGGCGTGGAGCAGGATGTTCGATGTGTCTGGCGATGAATCCGGACAAGCTCAACAATAGAGAAATCTGCGCGTCCAGCTCCAACCGTAACTTTGTCGGTCGGCAGGGAAGTCCGACCGGTCGAACTCTGCTCATGAGCCCGGCAATGGTCGTCGCTGCCGCGGTCTCAGGCGAGGTGATGGATGTACGAGAGTTTGAGACGGTGGAGGTCGGGGTATGAACGATATCCAACAAGCGATCAGTGGGGTAAAGGGACGCGGCATCGTTGTCGCCGGCAACGATATCGACACCGATCAGATTATCCCCGCGCGCTTTATGAAAGTCGTTACCTTTGAGGGAATCGGCGAGTATGCGTTCTACGATCTGCGTTACGACGCCGACGGCAAATCGCGGCCGCATCCGTTTAACGACCCCAAGTACTCGGGCGCATCCGTTCTCATCGTCAACAAAAACTTTGGGTGTGGCTCTTCGCGCGAACACGCTCCACAGGCGTTGATGCGTTATGGAATTACCGCGATCGTCGGAGAGTCTTTTGCCGAGATTTTTGCGGGAAACTGTACGGCAATGGGAATACCGACGATCACCCTGCCCCACGCCGAGGTCGAGCAGCTGGCAGCCGAGGTTGAGAATGACCCGAGCATAGAAATCGAGATAGACCTGCCCTCGTCGACGATAAAACGCTCGGGAAAAACGTTGGAGTTTTCGATGTCGCCCGCGTATCGCAGCGCGCTTATCGCCGGCAACTGGGATTCTACGTCGCTTTTACTCACAAATCTTGACGGGATCGATCGCACGGCAAAGGCCCTGCCCTATCTCGCCGAGTTTGCTACCTACGCGTAAGGGGGAACGTGATGGCTGAGGCACTCAATAGAAAATCACGAAACATGACACAGGGGATCGAGCGAACCGCGAATCGTGCGATGCTACGCGGCGTCGGATTTGGTGACGACGATTTTACCAAACCGATTGTCGGCATCGCGAGCGCCGGTAGTGACGTAAGCCCGTGTAACGTCCACCACGATCAGATCGCCGAAATCTCAAAAAAACGACTTCGCGCGCTCGGGTGTATGCCGATGAGTTTTCATACCTTTGTCGTCACCGACGGCGAAGCGATGGGTCACGAAGGGATGAAAGCATCGCTCATTTCCCGCGAGACGATCGCCGATATCATCGAACTTGACGCGTTGGGGCACCAAATGGATGCCCTTCTCGGGCTCGGCGGCTGCGACAAAACGATACCGGGAACCGTTATGGGTCTTATCCGGGCGGACGTGCCGAGTGTTTTTGTCTATGGTGGGACGATCGCCGCCGGGCACTACAAGGGAGAACGCGTCGATATCGTCAGCGCCTTTGAGGCAGTCGGCGCGTACAGCGCAGGTAAGATCACCGAGGAAGAACGTCACGCCATAGAGGCCGCAGCGTGTCCGGGCGCCGGCGCGTGCGGCGGGATGTACACGGCTAACACGATGGCCGCTGCAATGGAGGCGATTGGATTAAGTATACCGGGTAGCTCGTCTGTACCTGCGGTGAGTGACTATCGACAATGGGTTATGGAAGCGAGTGCCGACGCGTTGATGGAACTCATTCGCGCCAACGTCGTCCCCCGAGACATCGTGACCAAACAGGCGTTCGAAAACGCCATCCGCGTCGTCATGGCGCTCGGTGGTTCGACTAACTCGGTCTTGCATCTTTTGGCGCTCGCCCACGAGGCCGGTGTTTCGTTGACGATCGACGAGTTCAACTCCTTCTACGATACGACGCCGATCCTGACCAACATGAAACCGGCGGGAAAGTACGTGATGGAAGACCTTTACGCAGCCGGCGGCGTACAAATGGTTATGAAAATGCTCCTTGATCGAGGGATGCTCCACGGCGAGTGCCTTACCGTTACCGGAAAGACGGTTGCCGAGAACCTCGCCGACGTGGACATCAAACTCGACGGACAAGACGTCGTTCACAGTTTCGACGCGCCTGAGCAACCAAAGGGACCGATCGCGATTCTTCATGGCAATCTCGCTGAAGAAGGAGCGGTTGTAAAAACTTGCGGTCTCAATGAGTTCGAGCACCGAGGACCGGCCCGCGTCTTTGAGAAAGAAGAGGAAGCACTCGACGCTATCCTCAACGGCGGCGTTAGCAAAGGTGACGTGGTCGTTATCCGTTATGAGGGTCCAAAGGGCGGCCCGGGAATGCGGGAGATGCTCGCTCCCACCGCCGCTATCGCCGGTGCCGGACTTACCAAAGACGTCGCTCTTATCACGGATGGTCGCTTTTCGGGAGGAAGTCACGGGATGGTCGTCGGCCACGTAGCGCCCGAAGCCCAGGTCGGTGGCTTGATCGCCTTAATTCAAGATGGCGACATCATCACGGTGAGCACCGTCGAGAAAGAACTCTCCGTTGATATCACCGATCAGGAGATCGAAGAGCGCAAGGCGGCGTGGACAGCGCCCGGACCGAGGTATACCCACGGAGCGCTCTCCAAGTTCGCGCGGCTTTGTTCATCGGCAAGCACGGGAGCGGTGACGTAAGGAGTTTACCTTACTCGTTCTCGCGTTTGTTGCGGACGACGCGCGCCCAACTGTCGCGCAGGCCTACCGTACGATTAAACACGGGGAGCTCGTCGCTTGAATAGCGGGAATCTTTGACAAAGTACCCGGTACGGAGAAACTGAACCGGCTCGCCGACGGCAACGTCGGCGAGTGCGGGCTCGACAAATCCACGCGTAATCTGAACAGAATCCGGATTAATCGACTCGGTAAAATCGTAGTCCTCCCCGCCATCCTCAGGATCCTCCCGATCGAATAGCGGTTGGTACAAACGAACTTCCGCCGCGATCGCGTGCGGTCGCGATGCCCAATGAAGCGTACCTTTTATCTTGCGACCATCAGGGCTGTCGCCGCCTCGTGACGACGGGTCGTAGCTACACAATAACTCTACTACCTCCCCGTTTTCGTCGCGGCGCACGTCATCGCAGGTAACGTAGTAAGCGTACTTGAGACGAACTTCTTTGCCGGGAGCCAGACGGAACCACTTGCGCGGCGGATCATCCTGGTAGTCGTCGCGTTCGACGTACAACTCTCCGCTAAACGGTATGTCGTGGGTGCCCGCCGATGAATCTTCGGGGTTGTTCTCCGCCGTAAACCATTCAACCTTGCCCTCGGGCCAATTGGTGATCGTCAGTTTTATCGGATTGACGACGCCCATGTACCGAGACGCGCGGGCGTTGAGCTCCTCGCGTACGCTGAACTCAAGCAACGCGAGATCGACAACGCTGTTTGTCTTGGAGACGCCGATACGCGCACAAAAAGCGCGGATAGCCGCCGCCGGATAGCCTCGCCGGCGCATTCCGCTGATCGTCGGCATCCGCGGATCGTCCCAGCCGTCGACAAAGCCCTCCTCGACGAGCCGCAGGAGTTTGCGCTTGCTCATGACCGTGTAGGTCAGATTGAGACGCGCAAACTCGATTTGGCGGGGAGTCGTCGGGACGGGAAGATGCTGAACCAGCCAGTCATATAGGGGGCGATGGTTTTCAAACTCAAGCGTACAAATCGAATGCGTGATTCCCTCGATAGCGTCGGATTGCCCGTGGGCAAAGTCGTATGTCGGATAAATACACCACGCATCGCCGGTTCGATGATGGTGGGCATGGCGAATCCGATAGAGCGCCGGATCGCGCATGTTGATGTTGGGATGGGCCATATCGATTTTGGCCCGAACGATATACGAACCGTCGGGATGCTTCCCGTCACGCATCTCGGCGAAAAGATCGAGGCTTTCCTGAGCCGGACGATCTCGCCACGGGCTGTTCTTACCGGCCTGTGTCGGTGTCCCACGATACTCGCGGATCTCATCAGCGCTCAGCTCGTCGACGTAGGCGTCGCCCTTTTCTATCAGGTACCGGGCCCACTCGTAGAGCTGTTCAAAGTAATCTGACGCGTAGTAAAGCCGATCCGCCCAGTCGAATCCGAGCCAGCGAATATCGTCCTGGATCGCGTCAACGTATTCGACGTCTTCCTTTGTAGGGTTGGTGTCGTCAAACCGTAGATTACAGAGTCCCGAGAAGTCCTGCGCAATGCCAAAGTTGAGGACGATTGATTTGGCGTGTCCGATGTGAAGATACCCGTTTGGTTCGGGAGGAAAACGAGTGTGTACTTCGGCGACGCCGGTGTCGATGTCCGCGCGAATTGCGGACCGTATAAAATCATTTGCTAAAGCTTCGTCGCTCATAAATCCTCTAACGGGCGAACGTCCCGTTGTTATATCCCCACATATGCCGATCCGGCGAGGAAAAGGCGATGTAAACCCTCGACGGATCAATTCCCAACTCCTCGTGGAGCAACTCGCAAATCGACCCGGAGTACTCGGTCGTACGCTGCTCGTCGAGGCCAAGGCTGGCGAGAGCCACAAACGCCGCCGGATCGTCCGTACCGGCAAAAACGAGCGTCGCGTCGGGGACGACATCAACCATGACGTAATCTTCGGGCTTGCCAAGCATGTCCGCCACGACAGAGCTCAGGCGCGCGGCGACGCGATTACGGTCCGACTGCTCCGACGAGACGTTTGTTTTTAGCTGCATCAACGGCATATTTACCCCTCCCCACCGGCAATACCGGCGAGACCGATGTCCGCAGCGACATCTCGCATACCTGCGATCGTATGTTCGATAACCTCGTTAAGCGGCATCTCGAGCATCTCGGCGCCTTGGGCAATCACCTCGCGATTTGCGCCGGCCGCAAAGCTCTTGTCTTTCCACTTCTTTGTCACCGATTTGACTTTCATATCGAGCACGCTTTTTGACGGGCGGACGAGAGCGGTCGCATTAATGAGCCCGGTGAGCTCATCGATCGTGTAGAGAACTTTTTCCATGCGGAGCTCCGGTTTATCGTCGGTGAACATTCCCCAGGCGTGACTACGAATCGCCCGTATCCAATCGGCGGGCCAGCCTTCGTCCTGGAGAATCTCCGTCGTCCGCGAGCAATGTTCCTTGGGGTACTTTTCCCAATCCAAATCGTGCATAAGCCCGATTAGCCCCCATTTTTCGATGTCATCGTCGAAAAATTCGGCGAAGTGCCGCATGACGGCCTCAACGGCCAGCGCATGATTTCTGAGGCTGTCGGTCTCGTTGTACTCAAACAGAAGCGTGAGAGCTCGTTCTCGTTCCGGCATAGGCACATGATATTCGATCGTTGAGGCTTGGTGAACTAGCCGTCCAGCCGAAGCGGCGGTCGAAGCGACTCGGCGAGAAACCACTCGATCATATCGCGGAGAGCGCCAAAAGCCGGATCATCGGGATACGCCGATATCAAGATCTCGGCGTAGCAAAACCGGTCAACGGCGATCTCACGCGACGCCGTTCGGGCTCGCTCCTGATAGCGCATTAAGGAATCAAATCCCTGAAGTACAAGTCGGCGGGCCATAAAGAACAAGCGGGCGCGCGGCTCGGCGAGCGAAAAGTTCCATCCGTGTAAAAAGCGGTCGAGTTTTATGACGAGACTGCGGTCGTAGCGACCCGCCCAGTAGACGAGCGAACGATGTATCTCGTTTCCCCGCCGCTTCATGGCGGGGCGGATCCGAACACGGCGACTCGTCAGCCCGAGGGCGCGGTATCGATAGAGATGAATCCACACGGCCGCGCGCTCGGATATCTCCTGCTCGTAACCGAGTTCGCGAACGATGCGGTACGGATCAAAATCGGCCGGCGGTTTTGGCCTGGATTGTCGCAGGCGCCAGTCGCGGGCAAAACGCTCAAACTGATCCTGCAGGTAGAGAAAAGTACTGCCGTCGTCATGTAGAAGATCGGGATGAACTTGTTTGGCAAGTCGTCGATAGACGCGCGCCAACGACTGCTCGTCAAGATCACTGCGAGTTCGCAGTTCGGCGAGAATCTGATCGAGTTCCGCGGCGCCGATCCGGGTCACGCCGAATCCCTCCGGCGATATACGACGGTGGACGCGACTATCCCGGCCACATCGATCTCGACAAGGCGAAAACCGGGCGTCGCCGACAAAACAGTAAACTCGTCGGCCGCCGGGTCGATCTGAACAAAGAGAGCCGGACAGGTTCGCTGGACGAGATTGCCTTGGCTGCGTTCATCGTCGACATGATAGTGACCGCAGTAAACATGAATCGGAACTTCATCGAGATATGGTGTGATCGTAGCAAGCACCGCTGTCGCATTGGTAAGCGCGTAGTTCGCGTCCATATAACGATGGAATCCAAGAAGAACCGGGTGATGGATCCACAGATGAAACGCGGCAGCACGCTCCCCTCGTTGGAACGCGGCACGGTGGTCGGCGAGCCGGGCATCAAGCCACGCGAGCTGGCCGTCAAGAATCGTTCCGTCGCCGCTGTCGAGGACGTACATCGGCAGGCCCCCGACGTGGACGCTGAGATCGAGCGGTCGATCGGCGCCGTGCGCGTAGCGCCGTCCAAAAACCCGACAAAACATCGTCCGGTCGTCGTGATTACCGGGTAATACGAGAAACTCGATCTCCGTCTCCCGCAGTAGTTGGTCGATACGGCGGTATAGGTCCTCGGTGGCCGACCGCCACGCGAGATCACCAGTTACGACGATGAGATCGCATCCGTGTTTCATTGCAGCGTCGAGCGACCAGGCAAAGTTGTCCCACACATCCACGCCGTATGGGTTTGTGGTCCTTATGTCGAGATGCGGATCGCTCAGCTGGGCAATTTTCACCTGGACAGTATCGTACAGCCGATGCTTCTGTTCAATCGCTCGGTGCTTACCCTATAGTGTGATATGAGCGTTTTGGTGTACCGCGATTCGCAGCTTCTGGCAGTTTCTAAACCGTGCGGTCAACCGGTTCAGACAAAGAAAAAGGGCGTGGCGACCGTGGTATCGGAATGGAACAGAGTTCTCGGCGATACGGTCGATTCCCGCGATCCGTATCAAGCTGTTCACCGAATCGATCAGCCGGTGAGCGGGCTCGTCCTGCTGGCGCCCCGTTCACAATCGGCCCGACTTTTTAGCCTGTTTCAGAGCGGTTCGATCACGAGAGAGTACATTGCGGTTGTTGACGCGACGCCCGACCGATCGGAGGGTGAAATGGTCGACACGATAAACGAGAATCTCGCCGGTAATCGCAGTTCGGTTTCAACCGTCGGAAAACAGGCCCGACTACTCTATCGCACGGTCGGCAGCACCGATCACCACACTGTCCTCGTCGTGAGCATTCTTACCGGACGGCATCACCAAATTCGGGCCCAGTTTTCGGCGCGCGGTATTCACGTCGTTGGAGATACAAAATACGGCGCGCGGAGACCGCTACGCGACAAAGGTATTGCGCTCCACGCCTGGCGCCTGACGATCCCCGTCGAGTTCTCGTCGTTGCCGCTTCGCCTCACCGCACCGTTTCCCCAAAGTTCACTCTGGCGAGCGGTAGCGGCCCTCGATCTCCCCGAGTCTTCGCTCGATCGCGTTGGTGACCGAATGTAGGAGATTAAGATCGATTCCCTGGGCGAGACCCACGCGTTCAAGGATACGCTCAGTTACGGCACGACCGGAACTAAACCCAAGTTGTGGGAGAAGCGCCCGGACGCGCCGGTGTAGCGCGCGGACGCTTTCCGGCGGCGTCTCCCGCTTCTGCGCCTCGGCGGCAACAAACGACAAAGGCGACAACGCATATGCGTACACCATCACCGCCTGGGCGAGGTTGAGCGACGGATACGATCGCCGCATGGGAATCTCCGACACGAGCTGGCAGGTATCGAGGTCTTTGTTGGTCAGACCGTGATCCTCGGGGCCAAACAAGATGGCAACTCGCCCGTTGTCTACCGCCGTTGCGTCGAGGTGATCACGGAGTGCTTCCGGGGTTAAATAGTCGCGGCGGTCTCCGCGCCGTCGACCGCTCGTACCGATTACAAGGTCGCAGTCATTAATCGCCATCTCGAGCGAGGCAAAATCGCGGGCGTTTTCGAGAAGATCGACCGATCCGTGCGCCCACGAACGCGCCTCAACGCGATCGTACATTTGGGTGTCGACAATTCTCAAGTGCACAAAGCCCATCGTGGTGAGCGCCCGGGCCACGGCGCCGACGTTACCGCCGCGCGCCGGGCTTATCAGAACAAATACGATCTCGAGGTTACTCATCGCGTGACTTTTGGCGTGTCGAAGTAAATGAGCTCTCCCTCGGCGAGCTCATCGTCGAAGAGGATCCGAACGACGCCGAGGGTCGGAACGTTTTCGATTCTTGTACCCGTCATGTAGGCGACAGATTCGGTAATCCCGGGATTATGTCCGCACAACCATAGATCATCCGAAAGGGTAAACGCCTGGTCCGCGATCTCGCGAATATCAAGCGCATCGGCCAGGTAGAGCTCGGATTCGACCTCGTATTCGGGATAGCTGCCGTTATTGCCGAGTTCTTTGAGCAAGCGTTCGACCGTTTCGACCGCGCGACGAGCACTGCTGACGATTATACGGTCCGGCGTTGGCAACGTGCCGGAGATCCGAGCGGCCATCAGGACACATTGGCGCTCCCCGCGATCGTTGAGTCGCCGATCGTGATCCGATGTGCCCGATCCGTCGTGTGCCGATTTTGCATGTCTAAAGAGTGTTAGGTACTTCATCTGTTCACCTCCCGGTCCGCAAGTCGGCGATACCCGTAGAAATAAGTGCTGCGTAGTCGGTCACCAATCCGTTTACGCCAAGACGACTCAGGCGCCGCGCTTCATCAAGGTTGTTGATCGTCCACACGTGGACCTCGACGCCTTTTGTTGCCGCGGAACGGAGCAGGCGCCGCGTTACTATTGGTATAGCGCCCCAGCGGACCGGGACCTGGATCGCCCGAGCCGTCGAGCGCATAAGGCGTGGCGCGACGAGAAACTGTTTTACCTCGCCCGGATCCATCGATACGGTGATTTGCGCATCAACTCGTTTGATCCGCGCCATAGATTTTGGAAAAAAGGACGCCAGACACACCCTTCCCGCCGCATCGAGGTCACGAATAAGCTCGATCGTCTTTTCGACGAGAACCGTATCCTCTTCTTTGATATCGATGTTAAACGCGGTATCAGGAAAGCTCTGCAGGGCATCGGCGAGGAGCGGCACGTGATCACCGTCGTGGAACTCCCCGCGGCGGTCGCGAAGCGCGACTTGCTGAAGGGTTGCGTATGAGGTGTCGTTGATCGCGATATCTTTCGCCGCGACGGCGCCGAGATCGGCGTCGTGGATGATCACCACCTCACCGTCTTTGGTCAATCGGACGTCGGTCTCGATGACGTCCGCCCCGCCGGCTAATCCCGCGGCAAACGCCCGGATCGTGTTCTCGGGGATATCGTCGCCCGCACCACCGCGATGGCCGATGACAAGCGGTAAGCCGTGATGATAAGCGTCATTGTGAAAAACCTTGTCGTTGTTCATCTTTACATCGACCGAAGTATAGCAATGGTCGACGCGATCTTGCACTACGCATCGCTTGGTCACGAGGCGTATAGCGCGCTTTTTCAATAGTGCCGGCCAGGACCAATTCTATACGACCGCGGTGTTACATGGGGTAAAATAAACCGGAGGAGAAATCATGAACGGGATTGTTGTGTACGGTGGAAAGTACGGTTCCACGAAGAAGTACGCGGAGTGGATCGCCCAAAAAAGCGGCTTTACGGCGATGGCTCTCAAGGAGACAACGTCCGGCGACCTGGCCAAGTACGACACAGTCGTCGTCGGCGGCAGCATCAAAATGGGCAAGAGCGATGCCGTCAAGTGGATGCAGAAGAACAGGACGACATTGACGTCAAAAACGGTACATCTGTTTACGGTGAGCGGCGCGGGACCAGACGGCAAGGATTCAGATAAGAATCGGGAAGCGGCGATCCCCGAGTGGCTGGCCGCCTCGGCAAGCTATCACGCGTTTCCGGGACGTTGGAACCCTGCCGACGGTCCGGCGTTTATGCGCTGGATGCTCAACAAGATGGCCAAAAAGGAAACGACGGCTGGTCCGATGACCGAAATGGCCCGCGGTTTTGATCGCATGGACAAAACCAGCGTCGAACCGCTCGTAGAGATGTTGCGGTAGCGTTTTTATGAACGACGGGCAAATCATCGATTGGCTCTTGTCGGGGGACGTTTCCGTCCAGTACCAGACCTATCGGGATTTGCTCGCCGTCGAACGGCCCGATCTCCAACAACGAATCCTCGCTGAGGGCTGGGGCAAGCAGTTTCTCGACCGCCGCAACGCTTCGGGAAGCTGGGGCGACAAGTTTTACTTCCCAAAGTGGACGTCGACACATTACACCCTGTTGGATATTCGCAACCTCTGCCCTGACCCGGATGCTGCGGGAATTCGCACCACGATCACCACCATTGGACGATCGACCAAAAATGACGACGGGGGTATCGCCTTAAGCGGCGAGACGAAATATAGCGATGTATGCGTAAACGGTATTTTTCTCAACTACGCCAGCTACTTTTCTGTCGAAGAAGCAACGCTCACGTCGCTGGTAGATATGCTTTTGCGCGAGCGAATGCCGGACGGCGGTTTTAACTGTCGGTCCAATCGCTCCGGCGCGGTACACAGCTCGCTTCACAGCACGCTTTCGGTGCTAGAAGGTTTTGTCGAATACGAGAAAAACGGATACCAGTACCGTATCGACGAGATACGGCAAGCGATCACCTCGTCGCTGGAGTTTATGCTGCTTCATCAGCTGTTTCGGTCGGATCACACCGGCGCAGTCATTGACAAGCGTTTTCTGCAGCTATCGTACCCAGCGCGATGGCGTTACGATATCCTGCGTGCCCTCGATTTGATGTGCTATGCCGCGGTCAATTGGAATCCAAACATAAAACCAGCGATGGACGTGATCCTTCAGAAGCAAAATCGCGATGGAACATGGAACGTACAGGCGCGACATCCCGGTCAGATACACTTTGAGATGGAGAAAGCGGGCAAACCCAGTCGCTGGAATACTCTTCGAGCACTTCGCGTTCTTCGACGCTACACATAGAGACTATCGTTCGCGTCGATGCCTACTTCCCATACTTGGTTCCCGAGAAAAAATACGCAATAATCGTCGCCGGTAGGTGCACATGTCCCAAAAAGGGTACGTACAGTTCAGGATTGTGCTTGTCGTGGTCATCCTGACGATCGTCGCGTTGATGTCGGGAGCCACTGTTCTCTCTATTCTCACCGTCGCCCGTGAGGCGTCCAACCAGACTGCGCGAGCCCTGTTTGCCGCAGCGACTGAATCGGCGCGCACGAAACTCGATACCGTTCTCGGCGACGTCGGTATCGTCGCCAATTCAGCAGCGGCCGTAGACAATCTCGCGGGCGCTCCACGCGACAACGGACTCGAACACCCGGCGCTCGAGTTCTTCGAGAACAATTTACGGGCATTCCCGTGGTTGTATTCGGTATATGTGGGATACGAAGACGGACGTTTTTTTCAACTCATCGACGTGTCCGGTGACGACCAGATTCTCGCCGCCCACCAGGCGCCAGACGAAACCCGTTTTATCGCCCGAACAATAGTCGGATTCGACGCCGACAGAGTCGAACACTGGAGCTATCTCGATTCCGACGGCGAAACGCTCGGCTTTGCCCAGGTTCGCGAGCCGGAATACGATCCGCGAGTCCGACCCTGGTATCAATCGGCGTCATGGACCGCAGCGAGTCTTTCCGATCCGTACGTCTTTAGTTCGTTGCAGGAACCCGGCATCACCGCTTCACGTACCTTAATCGATGGAGGAGGTGTTTTTGGTGCCGACATCACGCTGAGCGAGCTCCAGAACTACGTCGACGCAAATCTTGCTATTCCCGGTGGTGGCCTTCTCATCGTCGATAGCCAGGACCGTGTCGTCGCCGCGGCGGAAGCGGCGATGGCTGTTCTCGATCTGGATCAGATGTCCCAGCCTCTCTCGGACGTACCGACGTCGGTGGTAGACCTCGCGGATGGATTTAACCGCGTCTCCGAGATCGACTTGTTGGCAACGAGCCAGCCACACGACGTGTTTGGCGACCGGACCTGGCAGGTTATCGCCGTTGCGTCTCTCGATGCATTTTCACGTCCCTTTGACCTGCTCCGGCGACGCGTCTATATCCTGACAATCGTGTTTATCCTAATATCGCTGCCGATCGCCTTGCACCTTTCATCGTCGATGACGCGGATGCTCACGCTTCTGGCAGCCGACGCCGACCGCGTCGGCCGCCTCGAGTTTGTTGAGATGGTGATGCCGGAGACTCGCGTACGCGAGTTTCGGCAACTCGCTACCGGATTTTCCGTCATGAAACAGACCCTCGCGGCGCGCAGCGCGGCGCTCAACGACACGTTGAGCCAACTCGAAACGCTCATAGAGATCAGTATCGCGATCTCTGCCGAGCAAAACATCGACACCCTCAGCGAGTTGATCCTTCGCGGCGCTCAACAGCTCTCGATGGCGGATGCCGGGAGCCTATACCTCGTCGACGAAACCCGAACCCTGCTCGACTTTCAGATCGTCCTCACCGACTCTCTTGGATTTGCCCAGGGTGGCACGAGCGGTAATGCCGTCACACTTCCGTCCGTCCGCTTGTACTCCGATAACAAGGAGCCCAACCACCACAACGTTGTATCGTCTTGTTTTCATACGGGTCATTCCGTCGTCATCGACGACGCCTATAACGCAACCGGATTTGACTTCTCGGGAACCCGCGAGTTTGACCGTGCCAACGGGTATCGATCACAGTCGTTTCTAACCGTTCCGCTCAAACCGCGTGGCGCACCGATTATCGGGGCGATGCAACTGCTCAACAGTATCGATCCGGAGACGGGCGAGATTATCCCGTTTACACCGGAGGCCCGTCGCATGGTGGAGGCCTTAGCGTCGGGCGCGGCAACCGCGCTTCGTAATCGTGACCTGTTGAGCGTCCAGAAACGCCTGTTCGACGCGCTGATCCAGTTGATCGCCGGCGCGATCGACGCCAAAAGCCCCTACACCAGCGCCCATTGTGCCCGCGTACCCAAAATTGCGTTTATGCTCGCCGAAGAGGCCGACAAGAACAGTGATGGCCCATTCGCCGAGTTTTCGATGGGAAACGAGGACAATTGGCGCGCCTTTTACCTCGGGACATGGTTGCACGATGCCGGCAAAGTGACCACGCCTGACCACGTTGTCGACAAGGCAACCAAGCTCGAAACACTTTACGACCGTATTCACGAGGTCCGGACCCGGTTTGAGGTCCTATTGCGAGACGCCAAGATCGAGATGTACGAACAGATCGCTTCCGGAACGCCGGAAAACGATGCCGAAGAAGCGTATCGGCGCACGGCAGCGGAACTCCAGGATGACTTTACCTTTCTCGCCGATTGTAACCTCGGGGGTGAGTCCCTCTCCGACAAACAACGCGATCGCATTCGCGAGATCGGCGATCGTCGCTGGCTCCGCCATTTTGACGACCGCATCGGCGTGTCGTGGGTGGAACTATCACGCTATCCCGATGGCGATAGGGCGCATACGGATAGTCCGATCGAGGAAACGCTTCTCGCCGATAAACCGCAGCATCGTGTGCCGCGAGAAAAGGATCGAACTCGAGCCTACCAGGCGCTCGGTTTCGTCAGCGACTACCCCGACGACCAGTACAACCGGGGCGAAATTCACAATCTTACGATCGATCGCGGCACGCTGACCCCGGAGGAGCGATTCAAGATCAACGAGCACGTCATGCAGACGATCGTGATGCTTGACGGGCTTCCGCTTCCGGACGAGTTGGCGAATGTTGTCGATTACGCCGGTACACATCACGAAGCGCTCGACGGGAGCGGTTACCCTCGGGGGCTCACTCGCGATGATCTTTCGATACCCGCTCGAATCACGGCGATCGCCGATATTTTTGAAGCGCTTACCGCTTTCGATCGTCCGTACAAGCGGGCGAAACCACTATCTGTCGCCGTCGATATTCTGCACCGCTTTAAGCTGGACAACCATATCGACGGGGATCTTTTTGATCTCTTTCTTACCTCGGGGATCTATCGACGATACGCCGAGGAGCATCTAAAGCCCGAGCAGATCGACGAGGTGGATATCTCAAAGTACGTCGGGTAAACGTCGGTCGCACCGATCGCCCGGTCGATTGGTATAAACCACCTATTTGGACATTTCGCCTCTACAAACTTGCGCGGTTTTTCCAACGGGAGTAGACTCGACGTAGCCTATCTTCGTTTTTCATCGTGTTTTCATCGCTGAATTTTGGTGCGCTCCGTTGCAATGAAGGAGGTTGTATGCCCAAACCAGGTGACGATCATCCCAAGAGTTCCGGATCACTCAAATGGTGGCAATGGGTTCTTATGTACCCGACACTCTTTATCGCTTTGGTAGGCTCCGCTCCAACGGTCCTCAACCTCATTCGAGCATCACAATTGGATGTACCGTTTCGCGGTGTTACGGAAGCGCGGGCCCAGCAACGATTGTGGGAGGAGAACTTCGACTGTATCAAGGACGCAGATTTCTCCGTTGTTAAGATGTACAACAATACCGAGGTCGGCGCGATCGTATGTACCTCGGGAGACGTGCTTATTCAAGTTCTGGAGCCGATTGGAACTCCAAAACTTCGCTGGATCGATTTTGAATCGATTGGCGCGGCGGTCGCGTCGCCGGACGGGCCGGTGATCTTTATGCCGGTCTCATTCGGACTCGAATTTCGTGTCCAGCAAACCGGACCAACCGTTATCTGTACGTATTGGGAAGGCTCCTACCTGGTTCGACGTATGCGCGACGGTAATCGTTGTTTCGAGTACGTCATTAACACTGCGACCGGCGCGGTCATCGAGGTTCGTGACGCCTTGTGCGTCGGGTGTTAGCGGATCGTGTAAAAAACTCGCATCAAAATCGGTCGGCGACCGAAATTCTATTGTCCCTCTAATAGCGATTGCGACATAGTAGAGCCGTGAACTATTCAAGCATCGCGATTACCGGAATCGGCGTGTACGCCGCCGTTGGTAACAACCGCAAAGAGTTTTGGGACGCGCTAACCGCCGGCCGTTCCGGCGCGGGTCCCATCTCGGGATTTGACGCCTCCCGGTTTAAAAGCCGGGTCGCCGCCGAGATCAAGAACTTTGATCCCGAACAGTACCTCACAAAAAAGCGGGCTCGTCGAATGGCCCGGTTCTCACAACTTGCTTCCTGCGCCGCCCTTCAAGCCGTCGAAGATGCTGGACTTACACTCGACTCTCTCGAGCCGTCGCGAGTCGGCACGGTCATTGGCACGGCAGCGGGCGACTACGAGAACCTCGAAGCGGAACACAAAAAACTCCTCGAACGAGGTCCCGGGTTTGGCCATCCCTTGTCGGTCCCGATGATCATCCCCAACATGTCGTCGGCAAATGTCGCGATCGATATCGGGATTTCCGGTCCGAATTTGGGAATCGCGACGGCGTGTTCCTCAGGAGCACATGCAATCGGCGTTGCCTCGCTTATGCTCAAGAGCGGTACGGCGGATATCATGCTGGCCGGCGGCGCCGAGGCCGCAATCAGTCCGTTAACGGTTAACGCCTACGGATGTATGGGAGTACTGACCTCTCGAAACGACGATCCGGAACACGCCTCACGACCGTTCGACGCAGAACGCGACGGGTTCCTTATCGGCGAAGGTTCAGCTGTGCTCGTTCTCGAGCGTGCCGACGACGCCCGGCGTCGTGGGGCGCCTATCCTCGCCTACCTCGCCGGCGCTGGTATGACCAGTGATGCCCATTCGATCGCGATACCGGAACCCGAGGGCGCAGCGGCTGCGGCCGCGATCAGCCAGGCGCTTGTGCAGGCCAAACTCGCGCCCGAAGAGGTCGGCTACATCAACGCCCATGGCACCTCAACACTTGCAAACGACGCTACGGAGACAAAAGCGATAAAGCTGGCTCTCGGATCCCACGCCGCAGACGTCGCGATTAGCTCAAACAAGTCGATGATCGGTCATACGCTCGGGGCCGCCGGCGCCGTGGAAGCCGCCGCAACGGTACTCGCGGTCCACAGCGGCGTTCTCCCACCGACGATTAATTACGAACATCCCGATCCCGATTGCGACCTCGACTACGTCCCTAACGAGGCACGCGAGAAACGAGTTCACGCCGCCATTTCCAACTCGTTTGGTTTTGGTGGGCAGAACTGCGCCCTTTTGTTCACCGCGCCGTAGTGGTGTACGACCTATATTCTTATGGCGGGATGATTCGGACGTCTTTCTAACGGTGTACGGTTTCGGCAAACGCCTCGCATAATCCGCGAGCTTCGGCGGCCGTCGGGGCAGCGAGTACGCGACGAGCAAGATCCGCGCACTCAGCGGTATCAAGGTTGCGGATTACATCCTTGGCATCCGGTACGACGCTTCCGGACATGCTGAACTCGACCAACCCAAGACCGATGAGGAGCGGGATGGCGAGCTCGTCGCCGGCCATCTCGCCGCACATCCCGACCCAACGATTCTGGGCTTGCGCGCCCTCCACCACCGTTGCGATCAAGCCGATGACCGCCGGGTGGAAGTAGTCCGCGAGGTGGGCAACGGTCTCGTTGGTACGATCGACGGCGAGTGTGTATTGGGTCAGATCGTTTGTGCCAATGCTAAAGAAATCGACGTAGGTGGCGAGATGACGCGCGATAAATGCCGCGGAGGGTATCTCTATCATAATGCCGATTTCGATATCGTTCGAAAACGGCACGCCTTCCTCGCTGAGTTCCCGGCGAGCGCGCTTGACGTACTCCCGTGCCCTAACTACGTCGGCAACGCTTCCGACCATCGGAAACATCAGTTTAACCGGTCGGCCAACCCCCGCGCGCAGGGCAGCCCGTAATTGCGGCATCAGAAGCCTGTCGGGATCGGAAAACGCGAGCCGAAGCGCGCGGCGACCAAGGAACGGGTTTTGTTCGGGCGCCATCTCAATCGCGGGCAACTCCTTGTCTCCGCCGATATCAAGCGTTCGAATGATCACCGGATCATCGGGAAACACATCGGCGATCTGTCGATAAGTAGCGTACTGCTCGTCCTCTCCGGGAAGATCGTTACGATCAAGAAACAAAAACTCCGTCCGTAGAAGACCGACTCCCTGGGCGCCGTGTTCCTTGGCAAAGCGGGCGTCCGACACGTTGCCGATGTTGGCGGCCACGGCAAAGTCAACACCATCTTTGGTGCGCGCCGCTTCCTGGGCACCTTTCATAAGCCGTTCTTTGCGGCGCGCAAAGGCGGCGGCCCGCTTGTGGTAGCTGTCTACCGTGTCGTCGTCAGGATTGACGATAAGTTCACCACGAATCGCATCCACGATGACTCGCGTACCTGACGCGACGGGAACCGCTCCAAGCCCGACGATAGACGGAATCCCGAGGCTCCGCGAGAGAATCGCCGTATGTGATGTCTTGCCCCCAACCTCCGTGCAAAGCGCAAGGGTGTTTTCGAGGTCCATCGACGCCGTGTCGCTCGGGGAGAGATCATGAGCAAGGATGATTTGGGCGCCGGTGAGCTCCGGAGCTTTCTGCTCCAGTCCCATAAGCACCCGAATCATCCGATCGGATAAATCACGTATATCCGCCGCCCGCTGCGCGAAATACTCATCGCCGATCTCATGAAACTCAGTGACGAGCTCAGTGCTCACAACGGAAACGGCGTGTTCGGCGTTGACGTGTTGCTGCTCAATTCGCGATGCGATTTCATCGCCATAACTCGGATCACGAACAAATTCGCGTTGAATCTCGAAAATCTCGCCATGCTGATCGCCGGCTTTGTCGGCAATATCGACCGCTAAAACTTCGAGGGCATCCTCAACTGTCGTGCGACACTGCTCGTAACGCGCGATTTCGGCGGCTACGTCGGAAACGATCCGCCGTGGAACCTGGATGTGTTCGGCACGGGAAACCGCTATGGTACCAACGGCAATACCCCGACTTGCGGCTATGCCCTTGTAGGTTTTCACCGCTCTTCCTCAGGAACCTCGCGAATAAAAGACTCGATCGCGGCGACGGCCGCCTCTTCGTCATCGCCTTCAACGGTGAGCAAGATCTCGTGGTTTTGTGCGGCGGCTATCTTGATCACTTTTACGAGGCTTTTGGCATCGACCTCGTCGCCGTCCCGAGTCACGTTTTTTATACGGATGCTACTCGCAAAGGTCTTGGCGAGCTTGACAAATCGCGCCGCCGGCCGGGCATGAAGTCCTACGGCGTGCTGCACCGTCAGTGTCATATGTTTCACCTCATCTTCCTTCCGAGTGCTTGATCCTGGAGCCGTCGGAGCTCGAGAATGGTCGAGTCGCTCACAAGTTCGACGTCACCGTAGGTCACCGGTTCTCCCGCCTTAACGTCCGCGGTCAACGTACAACCCGGTGCGAGCCCGAGGGGAAGCAGATTGTCTCGATCGGCCACGTCGGCGCGCTCGATCATACCGTACACAGTAAATCCGCCGAGAGAGTCGATTCTCTCACCGGCACGAAGATCACGTTTTGCATACGTGACCGTATCCGCAACGGGGGCTTGCTCGGTGGCGACCGTAGACTCGTTTTTTAGTACAGCTTTGAGTATGGAGATCGGCGTCTCGAGGCTCGTCAAATGATACGGGCGGTAGAGCGCCCAGTACGGTCCCGGTCCCATGCTCAAATACGAAAGATCACGCGCGATTTTCGGCTGATCTGTCGTGATTACCACAAAGACTCCCGGCGCGATGCCGACGCCGTACTCGACCACGCCGGTGTTGTCGAGAACTCCACCTTCCGACTTGGGACAGAAGACATCGGCGATCGTTTTAGGTGTTGCCTTAGGACCGTGCATTCCGGTCACGTCGGGCACAAATCCCACCGCATTTCCAAACGAGGTCATCTCCACCATCGTTTTGGTCCCATCGACAAAGGACGCCAACATTTTAGGATTCATCTGTTGTTGCTTCGCTTTTTCCGCGAGCGTATCGGGATTTCCGGTGCGGTCGAGCGGGTTGTTCTTGCCCTTTCCGGCACAGACGACCGAGAAACCGAGAGTTCGCGCAAAATCAAACAGCTCCATCGTCGCACCCGGTTCGTCTCCGGCGGTTAAGGTATAGACAACGCCAGCGCTGTTGGCCATCTTACGCAGGATGTAGCCAACCGTCGCGTCCGTTTCGACGTTCATCTGCAGGACGTGCTTGCGATTGAGGATTGCGTCAAACGCGATACGAGCGCCCACCTCCGGAACGCCGGTGGCTTCGACGACGATATCCGCCGACTCCATAGCGGAGAGCAACGCCGGATTCTCAGAGGCCACGCGCTTCCCGTCATCCACCGCCTGCGAGGCGACGTCCGGGTCGTTGGTTTCAACGATCTTGTTCTCGGGTACATTTGCCGATCGGAGCGCCGCCTTGGCCCGTCCCGGGACCACGTCGGCGACCGCCACGGCTCTCATCGCGTTCATCAGCTCCATCTGACAGACAAGGCCCTCGCCCATCTGGCCGGCGCCGACAAGTCCGACTCGTATCGATTTTCCCTGTTTTCCGTATTCAAGTAATGATTTGTATAAGTCCACAATTATCTCCCTGGGCGTTACGGGCCCAGAACTTCAATTTCCATACCCGGTTTGATATCCGGAGCTGTTACCTCCGGCACACACACGTCACCGTCCATCTCGGGTTCCGACAGCCCGTTAAACTTGAGCACCAGATGTCCGAGGTTTCGGAAGTTTTCATTGGCGACCTTCCCCACGGCGAGAACCTCAAGTCTGGTCTCGCCGATGCGAACAACATCGCCTATCAAAACATCGTCCCCCAGGGTGACTTCATCGTCGTGGACCACTGAGTGGTCTTGAAGTTCCTCGGGAGCAGTGTCGGCAAAAAATACCAGGACGCCTTCGTCGATAAAGTCCTGAGCGTATTCACCAATTCCGGTAACGTGAGCAAAGAATTTTCGCATCTTTAAGAGTCCTGTGAAAGCGGGACGGCCGAGTCCGACCGTCCCGTGTGACCATGCGGCGTATCTCTACGCCGGATGCACGTTGTCTTCTTTCACCCCCGAGACAAAGTTTGACTCGTTGATGAATTTCATCAATGGCCCCGAGGGCGACGCGTTGTGGATGTCTACCGTCAAAATGCCTTTCATCGGGTAGACGCCGACCCGGGCCGTACCACCGCAGTCGATGACGGCCACGGCGATTTTTTCGAAGTCTGCCTTTGACTTAAAACCGTCAAACGGCGTACCGCCGGTCATATCGGCGATCTTCTGTGCAAGCGGATGAATACCGCCGCCGGTGACCGAGTAGATCAGGTTGCGTTCCGTCGTCGGTTGAATAACCAACGGGCCGCCCCATCCCTTGATTCCTTTTTCGATGCGAACCGCTTTGTAGTCACCTACGTCTCCGGTCGGAGCCGGTTTTACTTCTGGAGCCGGCGCTTCCGACGCGGGCTTCTTTTGCTCGGTCGCCGCAGCTTCGGCCTCAGCGTGTTTCGCCGGGTCGCCCAAGAGGGCTTTTTTCACGTTGTCCCATAGTGCCATCTTTTGACTCCCGGTTTAGTTGCTGTAGAGACCAGCGCTGGCGAGCCAGGCGAGGACAACAGCGATCGGACCGGTAACCATGCGTGAGAAGAGCACCGCGGGAACACCGATTTCGACGGTTTCCGGTTCCGCTTCCCCAAGCGAGAGACCTACCGGGATAAAGTCACACCCGACCTGTGGGTTGATCGCAAAAAGCGCCGGCAGCGACATCTGCGGTGGGATGTTCCCACGTCCGATCTCGACACCAATCAACGTACCGATGATCTGGGCGATAACTGCACCGGGACCAAGCAGGGGGGAGAGGATCGGGAAGCCAACGATCACCGATAGAATCAACAAGCCGACGAGGCTACTGGCGAGACCGGTTAGGCCTTGCGCGATCCAGTTGCCGATGCCGGTTGCGAGAATAATACCGATGACCATAGCGATAAACGCCATAAACGGAAGGATGTTCTTGATAACCTGTTCGATCGTTTCACGACCTGCTTGATACAGACCGGCAACGACAAATCCTACCGCTCGACCAATTCTTTCGAGTAATTTCGTCATCTCCTACCCCCTATTCGCCCTTGCTCGCCGCGCGACCGATCATCACTGCGGTTATTCGTTCGGTGACGATGCCGCGAATGAAGATGACCACAAGTCCGACCAACAAATAACGAATGGCCAAATCGCCGAGACCGAGTTCGAGCGTCGTAATACCCGCTGCGATCCCCGACCATACAAAGATCTCACCCGGGTTGATGTGCGGGAAAATTCCCAAAGGCGGGTGCACATACGACACCGCGGCGTCATAAAACGCGGGTTTGAACTTCTCCGGCAGAAACCGACCCATTGTGTAAGCCATCGGGTTGGTAAAAAAGAACACCGCCACAAACGGCATAATGATGTAGCGGACCGGGTAGTAAATTAGCCCGTCGCGTGCCGCCCACATACCTACCTTCTCGACCCTCTCGGGACCTACAAAGGTGATTATCGCGTGGACGAGCGTCATCAACACCACAAGTGTTGGAATGATCCCGGTCACCAGACCCATGAAGACTTGACCACCCTGTTGGAATACGCCGATAAAGGCTTCGGCGAATCGTGCTAGTGCCTCCATACTTCCTCCTCGAAACGTTTTTTACGACGTCAACGACGCCGATTTAATTCTCGTCTACTCGTCTTCCGATTCGTCTTCGTCTCGCTTATCGCGATTACGAATAAATCCCGCTGCGTTCTGGAACGCCTTCCACATCTTTGTCGAAATGCCAACCGGGGCCTCTCCATCAAGACGATCCAGCGTCATCCCGGACATCGCGTCGACCGGTTTGAGGTTGGCGAAGACGGTAAAGCCGCTCATTTTCTCCGCATGAACGATGTTGCGCTCTTCATCGACTACGAGAACGCCGTACACTTTGCGTTTCCAGTTACTCCCCGCCATTCCTACGCTGGTCGTATTACCACCGCGCCGGAGCTCGGCAACTCGCCGATGAAAACGGCGCGTCTGCAAGAGCGAAAGTCCGAGCTGCAGTACCCACGCGATGGCGAGAACGATAAAAAGCGATCCAACTGGGTTTCTCACGTATCACTCCTGTCTGTTAGCTTGAGTACGGCAGACGCTGTCTCAAGATCGGTGACGAGACAATTAAACCATCCTCCGCGTAATCCGCCGGCGATCGCGGGCGCTTTCTCGTTGCCTGTCGCGACCGCAATAACCGTCTCGATCTTGGAGAGCTCCGACAAGGTGATGCCGACAACTCGATTATTGATCTCGTCCTTGAGCTCGCGCCCCTCTACCGTATACTGCTGGCCGATGATGTCGCCGACCACGCCCGCGTCGAGGAGGCGATTGACGGTCGCCGGCTCAACCAAGTCCGAATCGCGAAGCGTCGAGTTCGCCGATCGGATCGACCCGATACCGACAATGGCGACATTGACCTCGCCGGCCTGACGCAGCGTCTCGGCGATCGCCTGCTCGCTCATCAAAGTTTCCCGGACGTACGGGTTCTTTACGATGAGCGGTGCCATGAGATATCGAAAATCCGCGTTGATCTTATTGGCAAATGATCGCACGATTTCGGGTCCATCGAGGCGGGGATCGTCGACGGCGATGGAACCCGACAACTGCACCACGGTTGCGTCGTTAAGCTGCATAAACGGAAACGCGGCGACAACGTCGTACAAGGTTCGCGACCAGGCAAGACCCACACGAACGCCGTCGGTGAGGTGGCGTTGCAGTACCATCCCGGCAAGCTCGCTCACGAGGCGCGAACGCCGCGAGGTCAATCCCGGCGGTTCATCAAGAATCCACACGTCATCGAGCCCAAACGCGTTCCGGATGAGCGATTCTGTCTCGGCGCTCCGTCTGATCGGTACTTTAATCTTTATCTTGATAATCCCCGAGGTACGCGCCTCAGAAAGCATACGCGACACCATCGATCGAGATTTACCCAGGCGAGCCGCGATCTCGGATTGATCTAGCCCGTCTTCGTAATACCACAGAGCTGTTTGAACCAGTAAGTCTGCTCGATCCTGCCGCATAGTATTCACGCATGTGAATGGTCATTCACATATGTGAATTCATGCTAAACGCAAACTTCCGAGTTGTCAACTTTTTTTTTCGGTCATAAACCGATTTTGATTTTTATACCGGTAAGTAATAAGACGTTCGCGATTTAACCTACAAAAATAACGAGGACCACCGCCCGGTCACAGCAACAATTCATAGAATCGCCGGGCCTGCGACGGAGTAGCTTAAAGCGCAAACACTGAGTTTGCGTGGCGTCGGATCGTGTCGTAATCATGGACAACCAGTTCGTGCTTTTTGGTCCAATCGAGGGCGTGACATCGTTTTAACTCTGAAATAACACGGTTCAGCGTTGCCCGATGAAGACCCAACGCCGTTGCCATTTCCTCTTGCGTGATCTTTAACTGGATTACTCGAGCAAATCCGGCGTGTTTAGCGATATCGTAGAGGAGGCGGCTCACTTTACCATAAACGTCGTCCGAAAAGACTTCGCATTGATGGTGGAGTAACACGCCAATCTTGTAAGACATATACTCTAAAAGCGTCTGTTGTAAGTGTGGAAAATCGGGGAGTATTCGTTTCTCGATCAGATCTCGATGAAAAAACACCAGCTCGGTGTCCTCGACGGCTGAAAAAATCGCGTACACGGGCATCCGGTTAAACAGAGCCGAATCGCCGATTAAGTTCCCCTCCGTGACGTACAATAAAATCGCCATAGCGCCCGCAGAGTCAAACGAAACCAATCTAAGGACGCCGGACTTTACAAAGTACACGCCGTCGACACATTCGCCTTTGCCAAAGATCGTCCGATCCTTCTTTAACGACAGCTCTTGTCCAAGATGGAGTACCTCTTGCCATGATGCGCACACACCGGACTCCATCCAGAGCGAAAAATGCTGTCGACACGACTCTTCGTCATACGGTTCGCACCCGACTGAGAGATCGTCCGGCGAACTTACCAACTCACCGGGTGACGAGAATCTTGTCGCTCCTCGAAGTCCCATTAGACTCCTACGCTTTTTGCCATTTGCCCGGCGCGATTAAGCGCTTCGACGACGTCGGAAATCTCGATCGACCGATCCATGTTGAAAATCCGGCTCTTTGGGCGACAGGCGTAGCTTGCTATTTTACCTATCTGCTCGATGCTTGGATCATCCAATCCGAGTTGGGCCAAACTCGAAGGAATTCCGACCTGATGGTAAAAGTCTATCATCGATAGAACGTAGTTGTCATTTCGTTTCTCAAGGACGAGCTGGGCGAGAAGAGCGACCGCCACCTCTTCACCGTGAAGATTGCCGTGAAGTTCATCGATGAGCGTGAATCCCTGGGCTATTGCGTGCGCAGCGGCCACGCCACATCCCTCAAATCCCAATCCGCTCATCAGAATGTTGGCCTCGATAACGTCCTCTACCTCGCTCGTCCGACGATGGTTTTTAAGCGCGTTCACTGCATCGGGAGCGGCCAGTCGAATCGTTTCGTAGCATGCCTTTGCAATCGTGAGGGAGACACGCGTGGGCAGAGCGCCAAAAAAGTTGAGGGCACCCGATCGGCGACATTGCTCGGCCTCAAAGTAGGTGCTCAGCGCGTCCCCTATTCCGGCGATAAAATACCGAATTGGGGCATTCGCTATAACGGCGCTGTCCACCAGCACGGCGTCGGGATTGGTGTCGAGAAAAGTGGGGCCGATAAACCTACCGTCGTCGGAGTAGGTAATTGCCAGGCGGCTCGTCGCCGCATCGTTTGAGGCGATCGTTGGGATAATGATAACGGGGATATCAAGCGCGTTTTTAACGCCCTTTGCCGCATCCTGGGCCTTTCCACCGCCCATTCCGATGACAAAATCGCATCTCTTCTCCCGTGTCGTTTCGACCAAGTTTGCGATCTGGCCGGGCGAAGACTCTCCCGAAAAAGAACCGGCCGTGAGGGCGACACCGTGGTGAGCGCACGACTCGACTAAGCGATTTTCAAACAGAGACCGAACGGTCGTATCGGCGACGATCATTCCGTTTTGACCGTAGGCGCGGACAAACTCTCCGATGTGATCGAGTAATCCAGGCCCTTGTCGATAGATGCTCGGGAACCCGACCGCTCGTGTGTCTTTCATATGCTTATCGCATTTCTACGCACAAGGTGCCGGTCCCAAAGCCGGGACCGGCCACATTGGATCTCGGAAAGCGGCGGGACTAACGCCCGGCCGCGGCCTCAGCGGCTTCAATCGCGTCGAGAAAGCGCGTTAACCAGTCATCACCGTACTGATCGACGTACCAGCTCATCATCGCCTCTCGCGCCGGCATAAACGTAGCACGATCGGCATCCGTCAACTCATAGATCGTTCCGCCTTCGGCGACAAACTCGGCGTTTGCGGATTCCTCCCGTTGTTGATTAAACATCGTCTGCTGCTCGGTACCGTAGTCGATGCCGTCGAGAACGACTTGCTGGAGGTCCTGCGGAAGGCTTTCGAGCCACGACTGGCTGATAAAATAGAACCCGAACAAAAACGTATGACGATCGAGCGTTCCGTAGCGGATACTTTCGTCAAAGTTGTTGGATAGAATATCGGGTGTCGCAATCTTGAGCCCGACCACCAGTTCCGACGCGAGAGCCGTGTACACCTCGCCCCAGGCGACCGGTGTCGCAGATGCGCCGAGTTGCCGGGTAAACTCTTGTTGCAAGGGAGAGCTGATCGTCCTGATTTTCAAGCCGGACAGGTCATCCGCCGTCCGTATCGGGTAATCGGTCGTGTAAAACGAGCGCCATCGGCCGCCGTCGCTTACGCCGACCAAGCGGACGTTCGGCAGCACGCCCTGTACCGCGTCAGCCATTTGCGTAAAGAATGGACCATCCATGAGCTCTACGACGACCTCATCGCCGGGAATCAAGTATTGCAGATCAACAACGGCGAGTTCGGGAAGGAAGGGCGTTACCCCGCCGATAGACGTGTGGGCGACCTCGAGACTTCCGGCATCGACTTGCTCCATCACCTCCTGGTAGTTGCCAAGTTGACTGGCCGAGTAGATCTCCACCGTGACTCGACCGCCGGAGTTCTCCTCGATGTACTCCTTGATCGCCGACGCGCCGACGTAGTCATCGTTTAAATCGGAGACCGGTCCAGCATGTGACAGCTTCATGACAAATGAATCGGCCTCTTCCGTCGCACCGCCTGCAGTCACGGAAACCGCAAGGAGTACAAACAACGCGACTACCATCAAACCCAGTTTGTTGTTCATAGACAACCTCCTCTGTTATTTGCCGACGCCAATGGATCGGCCTTCCTTTTTATCAAAAAACTCATATGGGCAATCCGAGCAATCGAGGTATCGTGAGCGATATCGCCGGAATAAATGTGATGAGAAAAATTACGAGCACATGGACGATCCAGTACGGAACCATTTGGCGCACGATTTTACCGATGCTCAGGCGCGAAACGGTCGAGGCCGCAAAGAGCACTAGTCCAAACGGCGGCGTCGCCAGACCGACGGTCAGGTTCACACACATGACGATCGCAAAATGGGTCGGGTTAACGCCCATTTCAATCAACGTTGGGCCAAGAATGGGACCGAGAATGAGAATTGCGGGCCCGGCATCGAGAAACATTCCGACGAAGAAGAGGAACACGTTCATGATTACCAGAAAGACGTACTTGTTCGTCGTGATTCCCAGGATCAACTCCGCGAGAGAATGCGGCACGCGGGTAACGGTTAAAACCCAGCCGAACATCGCCGCTGAACCGATAACGAGAAGAATAATCGCCGCCTGCTGGCCGGATTTGGCAAGTACATCCGGAATATCCCGGACTCGCAGGTTTTTGATGACGAAGAGACCGAGAAACAGCGAATACGCAACCGCAAGAATGGCTGCCTCGGTAGGAGAAACGATGCTGAACAGGATTCCACCGAGAATGATGATCGGGGTCAACATCGGTAGAAATCCATGCCGTATCGCCGCGAAAAACTCCGTGGCGTCGGCGCGTTCTGATCGAGGATACCCGCGTCGAATCGCGAGGCGCCGGGTCATAGCCATCAGTCCAAAGCCAAGAATCAAACCGGGAACGATGCCTGCCGCAAATAACGCTCCGGTCGATACTTCCATGATAAATGCGTAGACAATCATGATGATACTTGGCGGTATTATCGGGCCGATAATCGAAGACGCCGCGGTTACGGCGGCGGAAAAGTCCCGGGGGTACCCATCCTCCTCCATCGCCGGGATGAGAATCGCTCCAAGTGATGAAGTATCCGCAACAGCGGATCCGCTTAGGCCGGCAAAGAGAATACTGGCGAGGATATTCACCTGCGCCAGGCCGCCGTGGAAGTGACCGACAAAGGCTCGTGCAAGTCGTACGATGCGGTTTGTGACGCCGCCCCTGTTCATCAGTTCACCGGCGAGGATAAAGAGCGGTACGGCGAGAAGCACAAACGTGTGAATTCCGGCAAATGCGCGCTGTACGAGCGTGCCAAACATGACGGCTCGACCCGAAACGGCAAAATCGATAAATGGTCCAAAGGCGAGAGCGAACACGATCGGGACGCCGAGGAGACTCGCAAGCACGACAACGATCAGGTATAGCGGCATTTATGGCGTCTCCTCCCGATCCGATGTTGGAACCAGGACCGTCTCGAGGAGTTGCTCAACAAGAACAAGAATCATAAGACCGTAGCCAACCGGCAACGCAAGGTAGGCGAAACCAAACGGAAGCCACTCCAAACTCGGAACGATCCTCCGCATCCCCTGTATCGAAAACAAGGTTCCATGCCAGACGATCATCGTCGAAACGTATCCAACGGTTACGATCCCCAAAATCCGGATGATCCGGCGGGCCGTCGGTGAAACGTGCTTTACGAGGGCGTCGATGGAGACGTGAGCGCCCGTTCGCAAACCCGCCGGGGCGCACAGGAGGACCATCCAGACCATAAGGAAGTTGGTAACGTCTTCGGACCACGAAACCGGATTGTTAAAAACGTATCGCCTGACGACCGAATAGAATAATACGACTGAAATCACGCCAAGGATGTAACCGACGGCGTGAACGAGAATCCGACACATAAACGCGTTCCAACGCGAGAGGCCGAGTTTCACCAGACCGAGAATACGAGTCATCTCAGACTAGCGTATCATGGCCACCCGATGCGTCGTGTCGTCCAGACGACACGACTTCGATTGCTCGACGATAAAGCCGTCGTTTTTTAAGCAGGATGGGCGGTTCAGCACCGTTGCCAAACCGCCCACAGGTCGCTTAGTGGGAC
The DNA here is from genome assembly GCA_965601745.1 of Alkalispirochaeta sp. Lineage (GTDB taxonomy): Bacteria > Spirochaetota > Spirochaetia > DSM-27196 > Alkalispirochaetaceae. The sequence goes on along the minus strand of OZ271836.1, from coordinate 1,205,565 downwards.
AGCGGAGGACAGTCGCGCGGAGTTATTCGCCCTACCGTGCCCGAATTATCTCGTTGCGCATTTGATCGCCGAGCTCGCGCATTCCCTCGATAAAACTCGTCTCAAAGGTGGTCGCCGTGTCGCCAAGATCGCCAACTTCGACCGATGGCGGCGTGTCATAGGTTACCCGAATAAGCGAGCCGTCGATTGAGTTAATACTGAGGGACTTGTTTCGACTCGGATCGGTTGACTCGAGCGGAATTGTCGTCGCGGGGAATAGCACCGGCGCGCGACCGGCAAGTCCGGGATCGGAAATCGCCGAAAAACCGTAGTTCAGAAACAGATTCCGGCCGCGCGCCTCCGAGAACCGGAATAACGGTCCGGGAAGCACGACGATACGTGCGGAATCCACGTATTTGTCGGTGACGCTGGCCGAGTAGCGAATATCGTTGATCATGAAGTCATCTGACACGCTGGAAAACGTGGTATTCACTTCGACACGAACAAACACGACGATAAAACCGTCGTTTGGATTTGCGTCCAGCATCTCTCCTAGTGCCTCTCCCCATGCGGGCCGCAGGCTTATTTGATCGTGAAACTGCCCAAGCTCAGCGCGCAGGTTGTCGATACCCGCAATGGCATCCGTTGAGGCGGCGTCTGCAACGACGTCTCCGAGTGCTTCGCGGACGATCTCCTCCGCCCCGACCATCGCCAAATCGACTTCTGAGGAGAGGTCGACCGACCAGTCGGCCGGCTCGGGTCCGCGGATCGTCAGGTCCAATCCCATTGCTACGTTCTCGCCTGTCGGCGTGTAGGCGATTCCGGAACGTTCCATCGAAGTCCGATAATCGCGGGCGATTCCGTCGTCGCCGATCTCCGCCCATCCGTAGCCCGAAACCGCAACGTCGGCCGGCGCCACATAGACGCCGACTAGGTGAATCTGGCTCATTGCTGGAACGGCTTCAGCGAGGTTTTTTGTGCTCGCGCAGCCGGCAACAGCCATCACTACAAACGCGACAAACAGACCGCTTACGCTTTTTTTGTGTGCTATATGCGCGTTCGTCGCTCCCCTTGAGCCACATTCGTTTTTGGTGTCTTTTTGATCCATTTTTTTTCTTCCTTTATCCGATCCTTGCCTCGGCATCAACGCTGATTACTCAGCGCACACTACGGCGCGCTCCAAAGCTCCGCCACCTCTCTCGAACCTTCGCGTATCTCCATAAGAAAACTCTCGTCGTAGATTGCGGAGTCCGGCGCGTACCCTTCTACCTCAGCGACGGTGTTTGGCATTCTGCTGAGCTGGGCGATGTCATCGCGTGCGTGCTCGCCGACTCTTCGCCCAAAAACGTTCACGAAGCGACTACCGCGGCCGTTGCTGGCCGTCGGTTTACCGGCGGCGTTGAGTTCGAGGGCCTTTGCGTTGTCAAGAAAGTAAACCCAGACTTCCGCATCTACCGTTAGTTCATACGGCGGTTGAGAGTTCTCGTAGCCGGAAATTCTCGTTCCTTCGATGACCAGATCCTCGCCGTCATACTCGTATGAGGTCTGTACTTGCGTGAACAGCACAACCGGATGTCCGAGTTCACCCCAGTCAACGGACGAATGACTTCTCGGGAATTGGCCGTCGTCGCTGTGGTGCCGGACACCGCCCTCTTCCAAGTAGAACTTTTCCTCACCGGCATGATCGTTAAATCCGTCGACGACAGCCTGGGCTACAGCACGGGCGATTTCGGGATTAACGTCGATGGTATCGACGTTCGCCGTCCAAAAGTCTTGTGAGCTCGGCGAGTTTTCCGCACGCATGTTGCGGTAGCCTGCCACGACAACTGGAATACGTTCGGAGCTTGCCCATGCCTCGTGCGTTTTCATGGACGAGCACCCCGCAAGAGCCACGGCCAGAGCAACTCCAACTAATAGTTTGGCGCGGGGCGTACTCGTGTACATGAGCCGCCGGGCCTGGTTGCCGGATCCGGCAGACCGGATCATCTCCCGTCCGTTGGTTGTTTTCTTACTTCTCAATTTCCTAACCTCCTCCGATGGCCTGCAAAAAAGGCCTCGATATCTAATCGCATTTCGTTTGTTATTTGCGCCTCATAGTCCGCAAAGTCGCTCCCCCGATCGCGCCAAGACCCGGTAAAGTAATGACGGGCGACGATCTCATCGTGAATCTGGAGATAGCGATCTTCTTCCGTCGAAAGCCCGCTGAAGAGATACAACGTCCGCTGAAATGAGGTTGTTGCATCACTCCAGACGGTGAGACCAACTCCTACTTGGAAATCATCGCCATTTCGTCGCCCACCGGTAACAACACCGAACGCCACTGCGTCGTCTGGTTTTGGTTTGCGTCGACTATACGGATCGAGAGGAACAAGCTCTACGATGGCGTTCGGATACTCCGCGCGGATCGCGTCGGTGACTGCGGCTACCGCGACTTCCTGAAAGGCAAATGGAAACGCAACACCAGTTGATCCCGATAGGTCGTAGTCGGGATGCCATACGATCTCCGGTTCATGGCGACTGTGAACCACAATCCGTTGCGTCTCGACAACCTGTTCGCGGTGGTCAGATATTGTTGCGCAGGATGCAAAGGCTATTGTTAGGACTACCCAAACAAACGCCCACTTCCAGTTCGTTTTCATCTTTCCTCCTCCTCACTTACTCACCCGGCTGCTCCCAAGGTCTGGTACATTTATGGTCGCAGCTCTCCGGGTGGAGATCGCGCTTTTATATCGATCCTTAGATCCACAATCGTTCTCCCCTGATATGTTTTTTTGGGGCTGTTTACCAGGACAACGTCTAGGTCCACCTAATCAATTGTCCCGAGGACTGCCCCGATAAGCGTCGCTCCTCGTCTGAAACCGTCTGCAGTAGCGTTATGCAACCGATGTGCCAAAACTCGGGTTGGTGAAGACGCTTTTCGCAAGGCTGTAAGTTGTTGTCCTGAATAAGTTTGGCTTTACCACGTATGTATCCGTGTCAACGCCAAACGCGAACGGTATCAACATTGGTTGATCTCGCCGGATGATCTGAAACAAAGGTTGACGGACCTTTGCAGGTCGCGCGTCGTGTCCGCAGGTGATTTTGTCGTGATAAAATGTCGAGCGAGGAGCACAAATGGCCGAGTTTGCTAACCCGAGACTACCGATTGTGATCGTCGACGACGAGGAAACCGTCCTCGCCAGCGAGTCGAATATCCTCTTGGCCCACGGCTTCACCAATGTTGTGACTGTTCAGGATCCCCGGACCGTTCTGGACGTGCTTACTACCCGCGGCGCCGATCTCGTGCTTCTCGATCTCTCAATGCCGAGTATGAGCGGTCAGGAAGTTCTGGCCCAGATTCGCGATCGTTACCCTGACTTGCCCGTGATTATCGTCACCGGCGACGCCGAGATCTCGAGTGCCGTCGAATGCATACGGATGGGCGCCGTGGACTATATGGTCAAGGCGATCGAGCAAAATAGACTGATCTCGGGCGTTGAACGGGCGCTCGAGATTCGTGAACTCAAACGCACGTTTGGAAATCTTCGAGATCGTGTCCTTGACCAGACACTACAAGAGCCGGGCGCTTTTGCTTCGATCATCACCAATGACTCGCGCATTCGGGCGATGTTTCTCTTTGTCGAAGCTATTGCCAGAACGAGAGAAACGGTACTTGTCACCGGCGAGACGGGCGTGGGAAAGGAACTCGTTGCTGAGGCGATACACCGGGCGAGCGGGAGAACCGATCCGTTTGTCCGCGTTAACTCGGCGGGTCTGGACGATCAGATGTTTAGCGACGCCTTGTTTGGCCACCGCAAGGGTGCGTTTACCGGAGCGATGGATGCCCGTAAAGGCCTCGTAACAACGGCGGGCTCCGGAACCGTGTTTCTCGACGAGATCGGTGATTTGAGCACGGCCTCTCAGGTCAAATTGCTTGAGCTATTGGAACGTCGAGAGTACTACCCTCTCGGCGCGGATCTACCGCGGCGGACCGAGGCAAGATTCGTCGTCGCGACTCACCGCGACCTACGCAAGATGGCCGAGAACGGCGAGTTCAGAAAGGACCTTTACTACCGGCTTAGCACGCATTCAGTAAG